>NZ_JBSGXD010000015.1:0-117202 GCF_053609225.1 Rhodococcus sp. NPDC054953
GGAAGTGTGCCTCGGCCTGACGGCGGTGCAGGTCCGCGAGCTTGCCCGCGGTGGTGTGGATATCGGGGGCCGCGGTCGCGGCCGGCTCCTGGACGCTGGTCATGGGTACGAGCTTATCGACAGCCGTGCACGCCCGACCGCGCGAGGTCGGCTCGCGGTGCCCGATCAAACCGAAGCTACCTGCGGGTATTGTCCGCCCGCGGTGCCGCCGATCGGTGCGGCGCGGGGCGCCTACGCTCGACCCATGTACACGGACCTGAACCGGCCCCCGCTGAACGCGGCCGCGTTGCGCACCGCGCTCGTCGCGGGCGGCGCCGACCCCAACGCCTTCTATTCGAGCCTCGAGGTGGTTCCGGAGACGGGATCCACCAATGCGGACCTGCTGGCCCGCGCGGTCGACAGCGCGCTCGACCGTGCGGTGCTGATCGCCGAGTATCAGGATCACGGGCGCGGCAGGCATGCGCGCAGCTTCGTCGCCCCGCCGCGGTCGTCGGTGTCGGTGTCGGTGCTGCTGCGGATGCCCGGGCTGCCGCTCGAATCGATGGGCTGGTTCCCGCTGATGACCGGGGTCGCGGTGCTGGACGCGTTGCGGTCCGTCGCGGAGGTGGACGCGGAACTGAAGTGGCCGAACGACGTGCTGATCGGCGGGAAGAAGGTGGCGGGGATCCTCGCCGAGGTCGCGTCGACGGCGCCGGTCCCGTCGGTGGTGATCGGGGTCGGGCTCAACGTGACCCTGACGGAGGCGGAGTTGCCGGTGCCGACGGCCACCTCGCTCGCCGTCGCTGGCGCGGCGACCACGGACCGGGACACCATCGCCCGCGCGTTGCTGCGGTCGCTGGCCGCGCAGTTCACCGCATGGCGGGAGGACGGGTGGCGGGTCGACGGACTTGCCGCGGACTACCGGCGCCGGTGTGTCACGGTCGGGCAGCGGGTGCGGGTGGAACTGCCGGGGGATGCCGAGCTGATCGGCACCGCGGTGGACGTGGACCTGCAGGGCCGGGTCGTGGTGCGTCCCGACGGCGGCGGCGAGGCGGTTGCGGTGTCGGCGGGCGACGTGACGCACCTGCGGCCGTACCCGGGCCCCGCCTGACCGGACGACGCGAGGGGCGCCGACGGTGACGTCGACGCCCCTCGCGGGTCCGGTGGACCGGGCTGGTCAGTACCGGTCGGTGTCCCAGGTGGTGACCGCCCAGATGACCACCACGTCGAGGGCGATGATCAGGATCGACCACAGCGGGTAGTACGGCAGCCACAGGAAGTTGGCGATGATCGACAGTGCGGCAAGGAAGATCGCGGTGATCCTCGCCCAGGTCGCACCGGTCATCAGGAAGAAGCCCGTCAGCGCGATCAGGATGCCGACGACGATGTGGATCCAACCCCAGGTCGTGACGTCGAAGCTGTAGGTGTACTCGGGTCCGAAGACGAGGACGTTGTCCTTGGCGACGGCGGAAATGCCCTGGAAGATCTGCAGAATGCCGACGGTCAGCAGCAGGATCGCCGCCGCGATGGAGGTGCCCGCGGCGAAGCCTTGCTTGACGCTGCCGTCGCTGTGATTTGCCACCGAGTGGTCGGTCATGACCATTCCTCTCCGAAAGTCCCAGCGGCTGCGAGCGCCGATGAGAGATGGGCCGTGAGTGTCCACTGCAGTCTCGGCGCTGCCGCTGCGCGAAACCTCATCCGTCGAGGGTGAGGTTTGCCGGGCGGCGACGGGGAACCCTCGCAGTGGATCCGACTGCGGTGAAAGGGGACGTGATGACGGGCTATCCGGGGACAGGTGGCGGGCCGAGCGCGGGGGAGCGGACGCTGTCGGCCGCCAAGTTCTGGCCGGGGGCGGCGGCGACCGCGCTGGTGACCGCGTTGTCCGGGCTGGTGGTCACCCTGATCGTGCGGGCGTTCGGGCTCGACCCGCTTGCGCCGCCGTGGCTTCCGGAGTTGACCCTGTCGGTACGGTTCGCCGTGCTCGGGTTCATCGCCGCCCTGCTCGCGGCGGTGCTGCTGTACCTGCTGGAGTTGAGCACCCCCGGCGGCGAGTCGTTCTTCGGCTGGATCGTCGGGCTGCTCGTCGTTGCGTCGGTGATCCTGCCGTTCGTGTACGACGCCACCGCGGGCGATCGGGTCGCGACCGCGCTCGTGCACCTGTCGCTGGGTGTGCCGATCCTCGGGCTGCTTCCCGGCGTTGCCCGTCGGGCCCTGGTGTGGAGGTGAGACACGGGCGGGAGGCCCCGGTGCGGCAGGCGCCGCCGCAGTCCTCTCCGTGGCCGCGCGGCCTGATCGTGCTGCTGGGCGCGGCGGGTGCGGTCGTCGCGATCGCCGGAATCCGGGCGTTCTCCGGCATCATCGGCCCCGTCTTCCTCGCGCTGATGCTTGTCGTTGCGGTGCAGCCGCTCGGGGACTGGCTGCAACGCAAGGGCGCCCCGACCTGGGTGGCGGTGCTGGCGACCCTGGCGTCGGTCTACGCCGTGCTGCTCGGCCTGATCGGCGCGCTTGCGGTCTCCGTCGCCCAGCTCGCCACCCTGCTTCCGGAGTACGCGGACAAGGCCAACCAGCTCGTCGCCGACGTGCAGGACTGGCTGATGCGGTGGGACATCGGGTCCGCGGAGCTGGACACGGTGTTCTCCAACTTCGACTTCGGCAAGCTCGTCGGGCTGCTCGACGACATTCTCGCCGGCCTGCTCGGGGTGTTCTCGAACATCTTCTTCATCCTCGCGGTGCTCATCTTCATGGCGATGGATGCGTCCTCGTTCGGTGACCGGATGCGGGCCGTCGCGTTCTCCCGCCCCGACATCGCGTACGCGTTCTCGTCGTTCGCGTCCGGCACCCGCAGCTATCTCGTCGTGTCGACGGTGTTCGGTCTGATCGTCGCGGTGATCGATGCGGGCGCCCTGTGGGCGATGGGGATTCCGCTGCCGATCCTGTGGGGTCTGCTGTCGTTCATCACCAACTACATCCCGAACATCGGCTTCGTGATCGGCCTGATCCCGCCCGCGCTGATCGCCCTGCTTCAGGGCGGCCCGACGCTGATGCTGTGGGTGATCGTCGTCTACAGCGTCATCAACGTCATCATCCAGTCGGTGATCCAGCCGAAGTTCGTTGGCGACGCGGTCGGGTTGTCGGTGACGCTGACGTTCCTGGCGTTGGTGTTCTGGGGTTGGGTGCTCGGCCCGCTCGGTGCGCTGCTGGCGATCCCGATGACGCTGCTGGTCAAGGCGCTGCTGCTGGACATCGACCCGTCGACGAGGTGGGCGAACGCGTTGATCTCCGGATCGCCGCCGTCCGCCGAGGAACTGGTGACCGCCGAGCGGGAGGCGCTGGAGCGAACCAGGGAACTGCAGGCCGCCGCGGCGGAGGATGTCGCGGAGGCGGTCGACGCGGGGGACGGCCCGGGCGCGGCCGCGAGCACCGGCGCCGACCGGCCGGTGTAGGTGGCACACTTTCCGGTCATGGGCTACCCGGACGATGCGCTCGCCGCCGACGAGGAACTGCTGCTGCACCGGCATCCGCACTGGAAGATGCTGGTGCTCCCGGCGGTCACGCTGGTCGTCGCGACGGCCGTCGCCGGCTTCGTCGGCGGGATGGCGCAGGACCGGCTCGACGGCACCGCCCGCACCGTGGTGCTGCTGCTCGTCCTGGTGGCGTGGCTGGCCGTGCTCGGTTGGCGGTGCGCCGCGCCGCTGATCCGGTGGAAGTCCACCCATTTCATCGTCACCGACCGGCGGGTGCTGATCCGGCAGGGCGTGTTCACGCACAGCGGCATCGACATCCCGATGGGCCGGATCAGCAACGTGCAGTTCCGGCACGGGCTGATCGACCGGATGATGCGCACCGGGACGCTGGTGATCGCGTCGGCCGCCGACGATCCGCTCGAATTCGACGACATCCCCGACGTGCAACGCGTCCATTCCCTGCTGTACCACCAGGTGTTCGACGCGATGCAGCTGCACCGCGACGGTGGCGCCGTCGACTTCGGCGGGAACCCGGGCCCGGGCGGCCGGGACGACAGGCGACCACGCCGCGGCTGGCGGCACTGATCGCCGCGGCGCGGCGGGGGATTCACCGCGTGCCGCGGCGCACCCACCCGCGGGTCGCTCCGTACTGTGGTGACGTGACTGCCGTACTTCTCGCCGAGGACGATGAGGCCATCGCCGCGCCGCTGTCGCGGGCACTGAGCCGCGAGGGCTACGAGGTGACCGTCGAGGAGGCGGGCCCGTCGACCCTCGAACTGGCGCTGAGCGGTTCGTTCGACCTGCTGATCCTCGACCTCGGTCTGCCGGGGATGGACGGGCTGGAGGTGTGCAGGCAACTGCGCGCCAGCGGATCCGAACTCGCGGTCCTGATGCTCACCGCCCGCACCGACGAGGTGGACTTCGTGGTCGGCCTCGACGCGGGCGCGGACGACTACGTCGGCAAACCGTTCCGGCTCGCCGAGCTGATGGCCCGGGTCCGCGCGCTGCTGCGGCGCCGCGGCGGGCCCGAGGACTCGACCGTCGAGGTCGGCGACATCCGGCTCGAGCCCGCCGCGCGCCGGGTCCTGGTCGGCGGCAGCGAGATCTCCCTCGCCAACAAGGAATACGAACTGCTCAAGGTGCTGATGGACCGCGCGGGCGAGGTGGTCTCCCGGGACGTGATCCTGCAGGAGGTGTGGGGCGACGCCGACCTGCGCGGCTCGAAGACACTGGACATGCACATGTCGTGGCTGCGTCGGAAGATCGGCGACGAGGGCCCGGTCGGGGAGCGGCGCATCGCGACCGTGCGCGGCGTCGGGTTCCGCCTGAACACCTGACCGCGCGACCACCTGACCGGGAGGGCCGACCGTGCGCCGTCGCATCCAGCTGTCGATCATCGCGGTCGTCCTGGTCACCGGGCTGCTGCTCGGCCTGCCGCTGACCTACACGGCGTGGCTGTGGGTGGAGGACTTCACCCGGAGCGACCTGCAGGCCCGCCTCGACCGGATGTCCGCCGAGATCATCGCCCAGGAGGGGCAGACCGGGCTCGTCGAGGGCACCCTCGACGTCGGGTCGCTGCGGGTCGCGGTCCCCGACGGGGGCAGGCTGACGGTGATCTATCCGACCGCGGAGAACCCGAACGCCCGGATCGACATCGGCGCGGACCGGGTGGATGCGCCGCTCGTCGAGGCGATCTCGATGGGCCGGTCCGGGGCGCTGCGGCTGGAGACCCCGTCCGCGTCCATGCGGATCCTGCAGCAGCAGGCGATCGGTGCGGTCGTCCTCGTGGTGCTGGCCTCGCTCGCGGCGGGCACCGCGGTCGCCACGGTCACCGCCCGCAGGCTGGCCGACCCGCTGCAGGACGTCGCGGACCGCGCGGCCCGACTCGCCAAGGGCGACTTCCGGACCGATGCCCGCCGCTACGGGATCCCGGAACTGGACCGGGTGTCCGACGTCCTCGATTCGGTGACCGTCGAGATCGCGGGCAGGCTGCAGCGCGAACGCGCCCTCGTCGGTGACGTGTCCCATCAGCTGCGGAGCCGGTTGACGGCGGTGCGGCTGCGTCTCGACGAACTGTCGGTGCATCCGGATCCGGATGTCGTCGACGAGGCGAACGCGGCGATGGCGCAGGTGGACCGGCTGACCGCGGCGATCGACGACCTGGTTCGCTCCTCGCGCAGCGACGGCGCGGACCGCAGGTCGCTGGTGGTGATGCCCGAACTCGCCACCGTCGTCGCCGAATGGCAACCCCAGTACGAGCAGCTCGGGCGGTCGCTGGTGCTGCGCGGTGACCGGGAGGTGCGGACCGCGGCGACGCCGTCCCGGCTGCGGGAATCGGTCGCGGTCCTCGTCGACAACGCCTTGATGCACGGGAAGGGCACCTGCACGGTGGTGGTGCGGCTGGTGCCGGGTGTCGGCCCGCGGCGGGAGGCGATGGTCTGCGTCGAGGTGGGTGACGAGGGCGGCGTCAGCGACAAGTTGGCGCCGCACATCTTCGCCCGCGGGTTCTCGGCGGGCGGATCCACCGGTGTCGGGTTGGCGTTGGCGCGGGCGTTGGTGGAGGCCGACGGCGGCCGCCTCGACCTGCAGCGGCGTCGTCCGGCGCTGTTCGCGCTGTTCCTGCCGACCGAGCGGCACCCGGACATCGGGCGGGAGGCGGAGTCGGGGGCCGTGACCGAGCCGCGCTGATCGGGCTCGGTTGGGGCGGTCAGGAACCGCTGTGTTCGGGGTGGGAGAGTTCGTCCGGGGTCGGGTCGAAGCCGTCGTCCCCGCGGACGTTCTCCTCCGGGAAGGCGAACCGACGCAGCGCCCAGAACCGGAACACCATCTGCATCAGATTGCCGATGATGTAGTTGAGCACGAAGTCGATGATCACGACCGTCGTCACGCTGGACTGGTCGGCACGGATGGCGAAGATGTTGTTCGCGATCCACATCGGGGCCGCGGCGATGCCGACCCCGATCAGGCTGATCGCGAAGAAGAGGAGTGCCTCGTGGTGGCGTTCGCGTCCGCCGCGGTTCTTGAACGCCCACTCGCGGTTGAGCACGTAGCTGAGGATGGTGGCCATCACGCCGGAGATGATCTTGGCGACGGTCGGCTTCTGTTCGAGCACCGTGAAGGCCAGCGAGTAGAAGATGGCGAGGTCGAAGACCATTGTGGTGCCGCCGACGATCGCGAACTTGATCAGCTCCCGATGACGCAGCACCACGTCCCGTAATCGTGTGGGTACGCGGCTCAGCGCCTGATCGACAATTGACACAGCAGACTATTCTACGAACTCCGTCGCGCGAGTCCCGACCGGACACTCCGAACGGTGTCCGCCCGCGGCTCCGCGGTGACCTGCGACACCCCGCGTCCGACGGCGGCACCTGCGGCGCGGTCGGGGTGCCGGTCGTGACACCATGGACACTCGTGAGCGTCGATTCCGGATCCCAGCCCCGCCCAACGACCCCCCGCGGCCCGAACGCCGCGATGCCGGTGGTCGCGATGATCGGCGGTGGCCAGCTGGCCAGGATGACGCACCAGGCGGCGATCGAACTCGGGCAGTGCCTTCGGGTGCTCTCCGGCGGACCGGACGAGCCCGCCGCGCAGGTCAGCGCCAACGTGGTACTCGGCAGCCACACCGACCTTGAGGCCCTGCGCGCGGCGGCCGTCGGGACCTCCGCGCTGACGTTCGACCACGAGCACGTCCCCACCGAGCACCTCGACACCCTCGTCGCCGAGGGGGTCAACGTGCAGCCGCCGCCGCAGGCGCTGATCTACGCGCAGGACAAGCTGGCGATGCGCCGCAAGCTGGCCGAGCTCGGCGCGCCGGTGCCCGCCTTCGCGGAGGTCACCTGGGCGGGTGACGTCGAGACGTTCGCGGCCGAGCACGGCTGGGACATCGTGCTCAAGGCGGTCCGCGGCGGCTACGACGGCCGCGGCGTGTGGATGCCCGCGGACGCCGAGGAGGCGGAGGCGATCGTCGCCGAGCAGCTCGACAAGGGCGTGACGCTGATGGTCGAGCAGAAGGTCCCGATGCGTCGCGAACTGTCCGCGATGGTGGCCCGCTCGCCGTTCGGGCAGGGTGCGACCTGGCCGGTCGTCGAGACCGTGCAGCGGCAGGGGCAGTGCGCGGTGGTGATCGCGCCCGCACCGGACCTGCCTGCGGACCTGGCCGCGCAGGCCGAGCAGATGGCGTTGCGGATCTCGTCGGCGCTCGGCGCGACGGGCGCGATGGCGGTCGAACTGTTCGAAACGGTCGACGGCAGGCTGATCGTCAACGAGTTGGCGATGCGCCCGCACAACTCCGGGCACTGGACGCAGGACGGCGCCCGCACCTCGCAGTTCGAACAGCACCTGCGGGCGGTGCTCGACTACCCGCTCGGCGATCCGGCGCCGATCGCGCCGGTCACCGTGATGGCGAACGTGCTCGGTGCGCCCGAGGCGCCGGAGATGAGCATGGACGAGCGGGTGCACCACCTGTTCGCGCGGATGCCCGACGCGAAGGTGCACCTGTACGGCAAGGGCGAGCGCAAGGACCGCAAGATCGGGCACGTCAACATCGTCGGCGGCGCGTCCGGTTCCCTCGACGACCCCGCATACGTTGCCGCGGTCCGGGAACGGGCGGAGCGGGCGGCGCACTGGCTCTCGCACGGGGTGTGGACTGATGGCTGGGACCCGCACGCAGGCAACTGACCGACCGACCCGACACTTTTCAGGAGAGAGATGACGCAGCAGCAGGGACCCCAGGTCGGCCTGATCATGGGCAGCGACTCGGACTGGCCGACGATGGAGGCCGCCGCGGAGGCGCTCGCCGAGTTCGGTATCCGTTTCGAGGTCGGGGTCGTGTCCGCGCACCGCACCCCGCAGCGCATGCTCGACTACGCCAAGGACGCCGCCGGCCGCGGGATCAAGGTGATCATCGCCGGTGCAGGTGGCGCGGCGCACCTGCCCGGCATGGTGGCGTCGGCGACGCCGCTCCCGGTGATCGGGGTGCCGGTGCCGCTCAAGTACCTCGACGGCATGGATTCGCTGCTGTCGATCGTGCAGATGCCCGCAGGCGTCCCCGTCGCGACCGTCTCCATCGGCGGCGCCCGCAACGCGGGGCTGCTCGCGGCCCGGATCATCGGCGCCGCCGACCCGGCCGTTCGGGCGGCGATGGAGAAGTTCCAGGCCGGGCTGGAGACGATGGTGCTGGAGAAGGACGCGGCGCTGCGCGCGACGCTGCTCGGCTGACCGAATCGTCGGACACGCCGGGGTGGCCGGGGCTAGATTCGCAGGGCAACCGATTGCGTAACGCCCTGTAACGGAACATGCCCTGTTGCCGTATGAGCCCCGGAGTGCCGCCATGCCAACACCGCTCGACGAGTACCCGATCCACCAGACTCCGCTGCCGATGGACCGTGTGGTCAGCAGCGACAAGAACTTCTACGATCGCTCGTACTTCAACGCCGTCGACACGGCCGGTGACCTGTTTCTGGTCACCGGGTTCGGGGTCTACCCGAACCTCGGCGTCACCGACGCCTTCGCCACCGTCCGCACCGGCGACCGGCAGGTGTCGGTGCGGTTCTCCGACGCGCTCGAGCACCGATCGCTCGACCTGGCGGTCGGCGGCTACCGGATCGAGGTGCTCGAGCCGCTGCGGCGGCTGCGGGTGGTCTGCGACGGCGACGACGCGGGCGGCCTCGGCTTCGACCTCACCTGGGAGGGCACCTGCCCCGCTGTCCAGGAGCAGTCGCACCTGCTGATGAACGGGCTTCGGCCGCAACTGGAGTCGAGCCGGTTCGCGCAGACCGGGGCCTGGTCGGGGGTGCTGTCCGTCGACGGCCGCGACGTCGCCGTCGACCCGGACCGCTGGATGGGCACCCGTGACCGGTCCTGGGGGATCCGTCCGGTCGGGGACCCGGACCCGGCTGGCCGGTTGCTCGAGCGGCCGTCCGAGGGGTTCTGGTGGTTGTACGTTCCGCTGCGGTTCGACGGGTTCTCGGTGATCGTCATCGTGCAGGAGAACCCCGACGGGTTCCGCACCCTCAACGACGCCACCCGCATCTGGGACGACGGTCGGATCGAGCAACTCGGCTGGCCGCGGGTCGAGTTCGACTACAAGTCCGGCACCCGGCAGGCGCTCGCCGCAACCCTGCACCTCACCGCGTCCGACGGCAGCCCGGTGACGATCGAGGTCACCCCGCGCACCGGGATCGCGTTGCACGTTGGCGCAGGCTACGGCGGCGACCCGGAGTGGACGCACGGGCAGTGGCGCGGCCGGAACTGGTCGGCGCGGTCGGTGTACGACCTCACCGACCCGGCGATCGCGGGCCGAATCCCGTTTGGCGTCAGTGATTTCTCCGCCTCCGCGACCTGTAACGGCCTGCCCGGTGCCGGCCTGTTCGAACACGCGAGCATGGGCAGGCACGACCCGACCGGCTTCGCGGACTGGACCGCCGTCGCGCCGTAGCGGATCGCGCGAGCCGGCTCGGAGGCCGGCTCGCATCGGCTCGGTCACCGTGTGGCTACCTCGCCGGTGCCCGGGCAACCCGTATCGTCGTTACCCGTGCGAAGTAGCTCCCGGTCCGTCGTCGATGACCGCACGCTGTCGTGGCCCGTGCTCGCCGGGGCGGCGGTCGTCGCGGTCGGCGTGGTGATCTGGCACCTGGTTGCGGTGCCGATCGGCAACCCGTTCTACGGGCTGTTCGTCAACTACGCGGATCTGGCGATCTACCGGGCGGGCGGGGACGCGATCGTGCACCGAACCGGGCTGTACGACGGCCCGATCCTGTTCGGGATGCAGTTCACCTATACCCCCTTCGCCGCCCTGGTCTTCGCGCCGTTCGCCCTGATCGGGCAGTCGCTGACCAACGTGATCTGGTGGGTGGCGACGTTTGTCGCCCTCGTCGCGATCGTGGCGCTCAGCCTGAAGAGCCTGCGCTACCGGCTCACCCCGCGGGTCTGGGTGTTCAGCGCCCTGCTCGCGGTGGTCACGACCGCCTTCGAACCGGTCCGCACCACCATCTGGCTCGGCCAGATCAACGTCTTTCTGGTGTTGCTCGTGGTGTGGGACCTGACCAGGGCCGACGGGTCGCGACTTAAGGGCCTCGGTGTGGGGATCGCCGCGGGCATCAAGCTGACCCCGGCGTTCTTCCTCGCCTACCTCGCGCTGACCCGGCAGTGGCGCACCGGTGTGACCGCGCTGTCGGTCTTCGCGGCGACGGTGGCGCTCGGCTTCGCGATCGTGCCCGCCGACGCGTGGTCGTACTGGACGCATCGGATCACCCAGGCCCAGCGGGTCGGCCCAGTCGACGCCCCCAGCAATCAGTCGGTCAACGGCTTCTTCTCGCAGCTGCTCCGCTTCTACGACATCACCCGCTACCGCGATCCGGATACCGGTGTCTTCGCGGCACCGACCTGGATGTGGCTGCTCGGCGCCGCCGTTGCCGCCGCCGTCGGCCTGTCCGCTGCGGTGCTCGCGCACCGCCGCGGACAGGAACTGCTCGCCGTCACCCTGACCGGCATGACATCGGCGGCGGTGTCCCCGTTCTCGTGGGGGCATCACTGGGTGTGGTTCGTTCCGCTGCTGGTCCTCGCCCTGCATTACGCGTTGACCGCCACCGCCCGGCTGCGCTGGCTGGTCCCGACGGCGCTGCTGATTCCGGCGTTCGCCTGGTGGTGGAACTATCCCGACGGTCCGCCGCTGCACGGGGCCGATCACCCGATCGGGATCGGCCTGTTCATGCTGCCCCGCGACGACGCCGGGTGGTCGGCGCAGATCCTGGTGCCGATCTACGCCGGCTGCTACCCGCTGGTCCTGGCGATCACCGCGGCGGGCACCGTGTGGTGTCTGCGCGGCGGCGACGCCGATCGCCGCGACCTGCCCGCCATGCCGGAGCCCGCGGTCGTTCGTGCCGTCCCGCCCCCGACGCAGGTGGTCCGCTGACGTCCCGGCGTCAACGCGCCGACGCACCGCGGGGTTCGATCGGTCCGCACCGCCCTTACGCTTGGCGCATGCCCGACGATTCAGACCGCTTCCGACTCCAGGTGGTGTCGGAGGCGCTGCGCCTGTTCTCCGAGCAGGGGTACGAGGCCACCAGCGTCGACGAGATCGCCGACGCGGCAGGCATTTCGCGCCGGACCTTCTTTCGGCAGTTCCGTTCCAAGGAGGATGTGGTCTTCGCCGACCACGAGATCCTGCTCGAGCAGGCCTCGCAGTTCCTCGGCGCCGACCACCCGGACCCGTGGGGTGCGGTGTGCGACGCCGCGACGATCGTGTTCGAGCGGTTCGCGGACTGGGAGGACGTGGCGACCCGGCGGTACGCCGTCGTGCACCGGGTGCCCGCATTGCGGGACCGGGAGATCGTCACCGGCTACCGCTACGAACGACTCTTCGTCGAGTACCTGCGACGCGCGCTGCCCGACTCGGCGGACCTGGCCCGGGTGCAGTTCGCCGCGTCGGTGATCGCGACCCACAACTATCTGCTGCGGCGGATGGTCCGGGATGGCGTCGAGACCACCTCGCAGGAACTGCGGACCGCGCTCGCCGAGATCCGGCACGGCATCGACCGGGCGGGCGTCGACGGCGGGCGGGACGAGGACGTGGTGGTCGCGGTGTTCCCGCGGGGTCTTGCGCCGCGCCGGGTGGCGGACCTGGTCCAGCGCCGGTTGGAGGCCCGCGACCACGGGCGGTGACACTCAGTGCCGCATTGGTGGCACGTGGTACCCGAGTGGGCGGTCGTCCCTGCGCTATGATGGTCGGCGAATGGCACTGAGTGCCGTGACTCGACTTCCTCTAGGAGCGACTGATGGCTGGAAACCCGGACTTCGACCTGTTCAAGCTCGCCGACGAGCACGACGAGCTGCGGGCCGCGATCCGCGCGCTGTCGGAGAAGGAGATCGCCCCCCACGCCAAGGACGTCGACGAGAAGTCGCGCTTCCCCGAGGAGGCGCTCACGGCGCTGGTGAACTCCGGCTTCAACGCCGTGCACGTCCCCGAGGAGTTCGGCGGCCAGGGTGCGGACTCGGTGGCGACCTGCATCGTCATCGAGGAGGTTGCGCGGGTGTGCGGGTCGTCCTCGCTGATCCCCGCGGTCAACAAGCTCGGCACGATGGGCATGATTCTCAACGGCTCCGAGGAGATCAAGGCGCAGGTCCTGCCGACGCTGGCCGCCGGTGAGGCGATGGCCTCGTACGCGCTGTCCGAGCGGGAGGCAGGCTCCGACGCCGCGGCCATGCGCACCCGGGCCAAGGCGGACGGCGACGACTGGATCATCAACGGCTCGAAGTGCTGGATCACCAACGGCGGCAAGTCGACCTGGTACACGGTGATGGCCGTGACGGACCCCGACAAGGGTGCCAACGGCATCTCGTCGTTCGTCGTGCACAAGGATGACCCCGGCTTCTCGGTCACCGGCCTCGAGCACAAGCTCGGCATCAAGGGCAGCCCGACCGCGGAACTCGCGTTCGAGAACTGCCGGATCCCCGGCGACCGGATCATCGGCGAGCCCGGCACCGGCTTCAAGACCGCGCTGCAGACCCTCGACCACACCCGGCCGACCATCGGCGCCCAGGCCGTCGGCCTCGCGCAGGGTGCGCTCGACGCGGCCATCGCCTACACCAAGGACCGCAAGCAGTTCGGCACCTCGATCGCGTCGTTCCAGAACACCCAGTTCATGCTCGCCGACATGGCGATGAAGATCGAGGCCGCCCGGCTGATGGTCTACACCTCGGCCGCCAAGGCGGAGCGCGGCGAGAAGAACCTCGGCTTCATCTCCGCGGCAGCCAAGTGCTTTGCCTCCGACGTCGCGATGGAGGTCACCACCAACGCGGTGCAGCTGTTCGGCGGCGCGGGCTACACCACCGACTTCCCGGTCGAGCGGATGATGCGCGACGCCAAGATCACCCAGATCTACGAGGGCACCAACCAGATTCAGCGCGTCGTGATGTCGCGCGCACTGCTCAAGTGAGCTGACGGGCGGCACCGGCCCGCGTTCCCCAATGTCACATCGGCTGTCGTGAAGTGATCCGATGTGACATTGGGGAACAGGTGTTTTCGGGGGAGGTGGCTACGCTGGTGCGCATGCCCCGATTTCCGCTGAGCGAGCGGTGGTACCGCTGGAGCGCCGAGCACGTCGCAGGCATCGACCGCGCCATCGCGGCCCCTCTCGTGCTCCTCGGTGTTGCGGCGTCGGTTGGCGTCGGGTGGGTTGACGTGGTGATCGCGCTGGGACTGACCGTGCCGCTTGCCTGGCGTCGCATCCGGCCGGTCGCTGCCGCGGCGGTGGTTGCGCTGTCCTCGGTGGCGTATCTGATCGTCACGACTGACCAGACCAATCTGCTGATGCCCGGGATCTGCGTGCCGATCGCGCTGTACGCGCTCGCGGCATACGGGCCGAGGTGGGCGAGCGGATGGGGTCTGGCGGCGGCCATCGTCGGGGTGACCGTGGCGGGTGTCCGGTATTTCGGCGGCGAGCAGTCCTCCTGGCAGGCGCACGCGTTCCTCATCGCGTTCCTGATCGTCTATATCGTCGCGGTGTGGGCGTTCGGCGATCTCCGCAGGGTGCGTAACCAGGAGTTTGAGGGACTGACCGAACGGGCCCGGCTGCTCGAGCTCGAGCGAGCGCAGGAGGCGGAGCTGGCCGCGCTGGGGGAGCGCACCCGGATCGCCCGCGAAATGCATGACATCGTCGCGCATTCGCTCACCGTGGTGATCGCGCAGGCCGACGGCGGACGCTACGGTGCCAAGGCGGACCCGCAGGCGGCGATCGCCGCGCTGGAGACCATTGCGGAGACGGGGCGGCAGGCGCTCGCCGACATGCGTGCCCTGCTCTCGGTGCTGCGGGAGGACACGCCCCGGGAGACGCGTTCCACCCCACAGGTTTCCGACATCGAGCAGCTCGTCGAGGACCTACGGGCCGGTGGCCTGCTGGTGGACCTGCATGTCGAGGGCGAGGCACGGGACATGTCGCCCGGTGCCGGGCTGACCGCCTACCGGATCGTGCAGGAATCGCTGACCAACGTGCTCAAGCATGCCGGGCCTGCGGCGCGGGTCGTGGTGACCGAGCGGTGGACGGAGCGCGGCCTGCTGCTCTCGATCGTCGACGACGGACGCGGCGCCGCTGGCGCGCTGGTGCCTGCCACCGGGGGCGGGCAGGGCGTGCTGGGAATGCGGGAACGGGCCGAACTGCACGGCGGAACGCTGCACGCCGGCCCGGTCGTCGGTGGCGGCTATCGGGTCCGGGCCGAACTGCCCTACGAGCGAAGGATGTGAGCGTGACGATGACGGACGACGGACGCCCGATTCGGGTGGCCCTGGTCGACGACCAGCAACTCGTTCGGGCCGGGTTCCGGATGGTGATCGACTCCCAGGACGACATGACCGTGCTGGTGGAGGCGTCCGACGGCGCGCAGGCGCTGCGGGAACTGGCCCGGGTGCCGGTCGATGTGGTGCTGATGGACGTGCAGATGCCGAACCTGGACGGCATCGAGGCCACCCGGACGCTCACCGCGCTCGACTCGGCCCCGCGGGTGGTGGTGCTGACCACGTTCGACAACGACGAGTACGTGGTCGGGGCGATCTCGGCGGGGGCCAGCGGATTCCTCCTCAAGGATGCGCAGCCGGAGGAGTTGCTGTCGGCCGTGCGGACGGTGCACCGCGGGGACGCCGTGATCGCGGCCAGGTCCACCCGGCGCCTTCTCCGGCACGTCGGCCCGATGCTGGAGGGGGCGGTGGCCCGGCCCGCGCTGCCGGATCTGACGCCCCGCGAGGTCGAGGTGCTCGAGGCGATGGCGCATGGGCTGTCCAACACCGAGATCGCAGGCAAGCTCATCGTCTCCGAGGCGACCGTGAAAACTCATGTTGGACGGGTCCTTTCGAAGACCGGGTCGCGTGACCGGGTGCAGGCGGTGGTATTCGCCTATCGGTGCGGCCTGGTGCGACCGGAGGATCTGCTCGGCGGGGAGCATCCCGGGGGATGACCGACCGTCATCCCTCAGGATGACCCGACAGCCCGCGCAGATCGCTCGCCGCTCCGATGTGCGACCCCGGCGTGATCCCTACCGTCGAAGCCATGACGAGACCGAACATTTCGGCGGCCCGTGCGGTCGCGTTGAGCAAGCGGTACGGGGACGGTGACGCGGCGGTCCGCGCGCTCGACGCCGTGGACGTCGACTTCCGCCGCGGCGCCTTCACGGCGATCATGGGGCCGTCGGGTTCCGGCAAGTCGACGCTGATGCACTGCCTGGCCGGCCTGGACACGCCGTCCGGGGGTCGCGTGTACCTCGGCGACACCGACCTGACCGGGCTCGACGACCGTGGCCTGACCGAGCTGCGCCGCGACCGGATCGGGTTCGTGTTCCAGGCGTTCAACCTGCTGCCGGTGCTCACCGCGGAGGAGAACATGCTGCTACCGCTGCGGCTCGCGGGCGTCGAGGCGGACCGGATGTGGATGCATCAGATGGTGGCCCGGCTCGGCCTCGCGGACCGGTTGGGCCACAAGCCGCATGAGCTGTCCGGCGGGCAGCAGCAGCGGGTCGCGGTGGCCCGGGCGCTGCTGCCGCGTCCCGACGTGGTGTTCGCCGACGAACCCACCGGGAACCTGGACTCCCACGCGGGCGCGGAGGTGCTGGACCTGCTGCGGGCCAGCGTGCGGGAGGTCGGCCAGACGGTGGTGATGGTGACCCACGACCCGGTCGCCGCGTCCTACGCCGACCGCGTCGTGCTGCTCGCCGACGGCCGCGTCGCCGGGGAAATCATCAGTCCGACACCGGATTCGGTGCTTGAGACGATGCGCGATCTGGTGGCGCGCGCGTGCTGAGGCTGACGCTCGCGCAGGCACGGGCACACGCGGGCCGCTACCTGGCGTCCGGCGCCGCGATCCTGATTGCGGTGGCCTTCGTGGTCGCGACCCTGGTGTTGGGCGCAACCACCTCGGCGAGCGTGACGAATTCGCTTGCCGGTCAGTACTGGTCGTCGGCGGTGGTGGTCGACGGCCTCGCCGACGACACGCAGGCGCGGACGGTTGCGGCGACCGTTGCCGGCCTTCCCGGGGTTACGGCGGTGAGTGTCGACGCCGCGGCGCCGGTGAAGGTGGCGGCCGCGGGCCGGGGCAGGCTGTTCGGCACCCTCGCCACGCTGGCCGAGCAGGCGGAGCTCCGATGGCAACGACTGGCGGAGGGCAGGTTCCCGGCCGCGCCCGGCGAGATCGCGGTTGGATCCGACGCCGGACTCGTCGTCGGGGACACGGTCGCGGTCACCGTGCGGGGCGCCCGCGACGACGAGTCGACGGAGGCGAGCACCGGCACCGCGACGGTCGTCGGTTCGATCGACCTGTCCGGCAGCGCCCAGCGACTCGGCGGCGTCTCCGTCTACACCACCGGGCCGCAGCTGCGGGCGTGGGCGGGCGCCGCCGCCGATCACGAGCTGCGGGTCGCCGGGGACGGTGATCCGGAGCTGCTGCGGCAGGCCGTCACCGCGGCGCTCGGTCCGGACCTGGGGGTGCGGACCGGCGCCGAGCAAGCCGAGCGCGTCTCGGCGAGCTACCTCGGCGACACCGACACCATCCGCAACGTGCTGCTCGCGTTCGCCGCGGTCGCGGTGGTGGTGGCCGGGCTGGTCATCGCGAACACGTTCGCGGTGCTGCTCGCCGCGCGGACCAGGGAACTGGCGCTGCTGCGGTGCGTCGGGGCCACCGCACGCCAGATCCGCCGGGGCGCCCGGATCGAGGCCCTCCTCGTCGGCGCCGCCGCATCGATCGCCGGGGTCCTCGTCGGAATCGGGTTGGCGTCGGCGGTGACCCTGGCGGCGGAGGCGGTCGACGCCCCGGTGCCGCTGGACACCCTCGCGGTCACCCCGACCGCGGTCCTCGCCGGCCTCGCGGTCGGAATGGTCGTCACCTACCTGGCCGCGGTTGCGCCGGCGCGGGCCGCGACCCGGGTGTCGCCGCTGGCCGCGCTTGCGCCCGCCGAGGCCGTCGTCGAACCCGCCGCCGCCTCGCGGGCCCGCCGCGTCGCCGGACTGACCGGGCTCGTCGGCGGGGTCTGCGTGCTTTGGTTCGGGGCGTCCGCCGAGCAGGTGCTGCTCGCCTGCGCGGGCGGGATCGTGACCGCGCTCGGCGTCGTGCTCCTCGGCCGCAGCATCGTGCCGCCGCTGGTGGCGGCGGTGGGTCGGGTGCCCGCACGGCTGAT
Organism: Rhodococcus sp. NPDC054953; assembly: GCF_053609225.1. Taxonomy (NCBI): domain Bacteria; kingdom Bacillati; phylum Actinomycetota; class Actinomycetes; order Mycobacteriales; family Nocardiaceae; genus Rhodococcus; species Rhodococcus sp. NPDC054953. The sequence goes on from NZ_JBSGXD010000015.1 coordinate 17,598, forward strand.
CGGGCCGCTGGGGGAGGTGGCCGTCGGTAACGCGCTGCGCAATCCGCGCCGCACGACGGCGACCGCGACGGCGCTGCTGGTCGGCGTGACGGTCACCGCGACGATGGTCGTCGGCATCGCGACGGTCGGGGCGGCGGCGCCGCGAGAGTTGAACGAGCAGTTCCCCGTCGATGTGACGATCGACGCCGATGGCGGCCTGCCGCCGGGCCTCGACGCGGGGGTGCGCGGCATCGACACGGTGACGGCCACCGCGCCGCTGCTCGGGACCGAGGTGGTCGCCGGGGAGGGCACCCGGCTCACCGTCCTCGGTGTCGACCGGGTCGACGGCGCGGCGACGCTGCGGATCCCGCTGGTGTTGCCCGCGGACGGGGAGATCTCGCTGTCGCCCGAGCAGGCGGACGCGGTGGGTGTCGTGCCCGGCGGCAGGCTGGACGTGGAGCACGCCGGTACCCGCCGCTCCCTGACCGTGGTCGCGGGCCGGGAGGGACAGCCCGCGTTGGTCGGCCCGGCCGACGCACTCGCCCTCGCCGCGGTTCCGCAGTCCCTGTGGATCCGGCTGCTCGACGGTCTCTCCGACGGCGAGCTGGCCGCGGCACAGAACGAGATTGCCGACGTGGCAGAGGAATTCGCACCAATGGCCGAGGTGAGCGGCGCGGTGTCGATGCGCGCGGCGATCGACTCGATCCTCGATGTCCTGCTATTGGTGGTGGTCGGGCTGCTGTCGGTGGCGGTGCTGATCGCGCTGATCGGGGTCGGCAACACGATGGCGCTGTCGGTGATTGAGCGTCGCCGCGAGTCGGGCCTGCTGCGGGCGCTCGGCGTCACCCGGTCCGGCCTGCGGTCCGTGCTGATCTGCGAGGCGGTGCTGGTCGCGGTCGTCGCGTCGGTGCTCGGGGTGCTGCTTGGGTCGATCCTCGGTGCGGCGGGGACTGCGTCGGTATTCGGTTGGGACGGACTGACATTCGGAGCGATCCCCTGGCTGCAGCTGATGCTGATCGTGCTGGTCGGCGGAATCGCCGGGGTGCTCGCCGCGGTCCTGCCCGCCCGGACCGCCGCTCGCGCCGTCCCGGTGGCGGCGCTGGCCGGGTGAGGTGACCGCGAGGCGGGCGGGGACCGGGACGTCGTCAGCGCAGCACGAGCAGCGTGACGACGGAGTCCTCGCCCGCCTCGAGCCGGTGCACGACCCCGGCGTCGACGTGCACGGCGGTGCCGGCAACCAGGGTGACGGTGCGGTCCGCGGTGGCGAAGGTGACGGACCCGGTCTGGCCCTGCACGAGGATCGGGAATCGTGCCTGATGGTCCTCCATGGTCTGTCCGGCGCGAAAGCTCAGCCGCACCACGGTGACTCCCGCCTGCGCGCCGAGCCGCTCGATGCGCGGTGAGGACCCGTCCTGCGGATTGCTATGCCGCAGCCCGGTGATCTCGGTGAGGTTTCCGGTGTTCGGGTGGGTGCTCATGTTGCCCTCCTGTGGCGATCGCTGCACACGACGCGGCCCGTCACGGACGCCGCGCGGTGACCTTCTCCGACTCGACGCGTCGATCCATCCGATCGGCGTCCGGGCTGCTCACCTGAACCAGCGACGCGCCAGCGGCCAGCACCGCAAGCAGCCCGTCGACGAGTTCGCCCGCGGTGGTCCAGTCCGACGTCGACAGGACCCGATCCTCGCCGGTGAACCCCTGTGCTGCCGCGGACCCGGTGGCGGCGTCGAGCACCTCGCTGATCGTCCGTCCGTCCAGCGCCGGGGCGTCGGCGGATGCGGGGTCGGGGCGGAACTGGTCGCCGTGCACCCGCACCGACGTCGCATAGTCGGTGACCCCGACCGGGAGGTTGTCGGCGGGGCGGCCGAACGCGTCGAGGGAGAGGACCGCGACCTCGGCGGCTTCGGACGCCTCGTCCAGCCGGTCCGCCGTGATCAGTGCCAACTCCGCATCCGGGTCCGGCTCAAGCACCACCTCCGTGCCCGCCCACCAGCAGCCGAGCAGCACCGCAGCGGTCTGCCAGTGCGCGGGTAGCAGGACGCAGACGCGGGACCCCGGGACCAGGCCGAACTCGTCGCGAATCAGGTTGGCGGTCTTGGCCGCCCAGTTCGCGAGGGTCAGCGCGGACAGCTCGATCCGGGCGCCCGACAGGTCGTCGTACCAGGTGACGCGGGGTCCCGCCGGGTCGCGCTGCAGGATCGGATCGAGCAGTGCCGCGGTGAGAGTGGGTGCTGCTGCCATGGTGTCGCGGTACTCCCTCGGTTCGCCTGCGCGGGTCGCGCAGGCTCCTGCTGTTGACGTGGTCGGTCGGCCCGCCCCGGTCAGTTCACGCACTGCGGTCCGGAGCGTCCCGCATCGATCGGCGGCCCGGGCGGGACCGGTGTCGGGCTGGTCCCCAGGTCGAGGATGTCGGATGTCGGCTCGGCCGAATCCCTCGTGGATTCGGACCCAGGTCCGTCGTAGTCCGCGGCGAGGACCACCCGAACCGTGTTCCGCGCCAAGGAGGAATCCTGCACCACCGGCAGTCCGCCCAGTGCGTCGGCCGCCGACGTGGCTGCGTCGGAGTCCGGGTCGGCGGCCAGCAGCTCGCTCGCCGACACCGACTCGCCGGTGTTGTTCCCCACGACACCGACCTGATACCCCTTCGCGGACACCGCGTCCGAGACCCGGCCCGCGAGACCCCCGATGGCGCTGTCGTTGACCACGTCGACGGTGACGGTGGCGGGATCCACGGTCGGCACCGGATCGGACTCTCCGGCGGATGCCTCGGTGTCGGCCTCGCCCGCGAGCTCGGCGACGTAGCGGCGGACGGCCTTCGGCTCCACCTGCACGATCGACTCGCCGTAGTCTGTCATCGCGTTGATGTCCACCACCGGGATCGTCTCGAACCTCACCTGACCACCGGCCAGGCTCTGCAGTTCCTTCGCGAAACCGATGACGTCCCAGTCCTCGTCGAGCACAACGGACCGCTGGACGGCGGACGTCAACTGCGACAGTTTGCCGGGGTTGCTCAGGGTTTTCGCGCTGATCACCTCGTGCACCAGGGAGGCCATGAACACCTGCTGTCGCACGATCCGGTCCAGGTCGCCGCGCTGCAGGCCGTGCCGTTGGCGCACGAACGACAACGCCTGCGCGCCGGACAGGGTCTGCTCGCCTGCCGGGAAGTTCGCGCCGGACAGGGGTTCGTCGACCGCCTGGTTCAGGCACACGTCGACGCCGCCGACCGCGTCGGTGAGCAGGACGAACCCGAGCAGCCCGATCTCGGCGTAGTGATCGACGGTGACCCCGGTCAGGTCGGCGACGGCGGTGATCAGCGCCTCCCGGCCTACCTGGGTGGACTCCTTCTCCGCGGTTGCGTCGTCGGTGCCCTCGTCGATGAGCTGTTGCTTCTCGGTGGCCTTCGTCGCACCGAATGCCGCGTTGATCTTCGACATCCCGACGCCGGGAACCTTGACGTACGAATCACGCGGAATGGAGATCGCGGTCGCGGACTCGCCGTTGTTGGGGATCCGCACGAGCACGATCGTGTCGGTGTTGTCGGCCTCGGCGTCACCGGCGCGCAGCGCCTCAAGTTCCTGGGTGCTGAGCGGGTTGCCGTGCGCGTCGGTCCGGCTGTCCGTGCCGACCAGCAGCAGGTCCAGCGCGCCGTCCTTGGTGCCGCCGAGACCGAGTCGGGCGGTCGCGAGGCTCGACTCCAGCGCGTCGACGCTGCGCCACGCAAAGCCCGTCACGACCAGGACCAGGGCAGCGACGATGGCGACCCCGACCTGCACCGGCCGGGCCCGGGCCGGGCCGGGGTCGGGCCGCCGCTGGTCGCCGCGCCCACCCCCGACGCTCCTCGCTCGCGGTCCGCTCGCGGCCGACCGGCGTGCCCGCCGCTCGCCCGCCGCCCTGTTGTCCGGCAACACTGCCCCTCACCGTTCTCCGTCAATCCGTCGTCCAGGCTAACGGCGAACACCCGGAGACCCGGTGACCCGAAACCGGCGTGCCAGACTTTGTGCTGTGACGAAGATCCTTGTGACCGGTGCAGGCGGGCAATTGGGCAGGCAGGTGCTGCGCCGGTGGTCCGCGGGCGCCGGGGACGGTCTCGACGTCGTCGGGGTGACCTCGCGCGAGCTGGACATCACCGATGCGGACGCGGTGCGGGACGCGGTCCGACCCGGAACCGTCGTCCTGAACTGCGCGGCCTACACCGCCGTCGACGCCGCGGAGGCCGACGAGGCGGCGGCCGCGGACGCCAACGTGACCGGCCCGCGGATCCTCGCCGAGGCCACCGCCCGCGTCGGCGCCCGACTGATCCACCTGTCGACCGACTACGTGTTCCCCGGGGACGCGTCGGAGCCGTACCAGGTGGACGACCCGACCGGCCCGCGCACCGTGTACGGGCGCACCAAACTCGCGGGGGAGCGGGCGGTGCTGGCCGCGGACCCGACCGCGGCGGTGGTGCGGACCGCGTGGGTGTACACCGGGACCGGGACCGACTTCGTGGCCACGATGCTTCGGCTGCAGCGTGAGCGCGACACCGTCGACGTGGTCGACGACCAGGTCGGGTCGCCGACCTACGCCGCGGACCTGGCGGACGCGCTGCTTGAGCTCGCGGCCCGCCCCGATGTCACCGGGCGGGTGCTGCATGCGACGAACGCCGGGCGGGCGAGCTGGTTCGAGTTGGCGCGGGCCGTGTTCGCCGCCGTCGGGGCCGATCCGGCGCGGGTCCGCCCGTGCACCAGCGCCGCGTTTCCGCGGCCTGCCGCGCGGCCCGGGTACTCGGTCCTTGCCCCCGCCGCGTGGGTCGGGGCGGGTCTGACCCCGCTCCGGCCGTGGGGTGATGCCCTGGCGTCCGCCCTGACCGAACTCCCCGACTAGGGTGGCTGGCGTGAGTTCGCAGCTGGCCGTGGTGACGGTGACCTATTCGCCAGGCATTCATCTCCAGGAGTTCCTGGACACCCTCGAGGACGCGACCGAACTGTCGACGCAGGTCATCCTCGCCGACAACGGGTCGACCGACGGTGCGCCCGAGGCAGCCGCCGAGACGCGCGAGCACGTCCGACTCCTGCGGACCGGCGGAAACATCGGCTACGGCGGTGCGATCAACCGGGCCGTCGCCGAGCTCGATCCGGCGGCCGAGTTTGTGGTGATCGCCAACCCGGACATTCGGTGGGACGCGGGGTCGATCGACGAACTGCTCAAGGCCGCGGCCCGGTGGCCGCGGGCCGGCGCGTTGGGGCCGCTGGTGCGGGAACCGGACGGCAGCGTCTACCCGTCGGCCCGGCACGTGCCTGGCCTGGTGTCCGGGGCGGGGCACGCGGTGCTCGGCACGGTGTGGCCGTCGAATCCGTGGACCACCCGCTACCGGCAGGAGGACGAGGAGATCTCGGAGCGGTCGGTCGGCTGGCTGTCGGGGTCGTGCCTGTTGGTGCGGCGGGCCGCGTTCGACTCGATCAACGGTTTCGACTCCCGCTACTTCATGTACATGGAGGACGTGGATCTCGGTGACCGCCTCGGCCGGGCGGGATGGCACAACGTGTTCGTGCCGTCGGCGGCGGTGACCCACGCGAAGGGGCACGCGGCCGGACGTCATCCGGAGCTGATGCTGCCCGCACATCATGCGAGTGCGTACCGATTCCAGGCCGATCGCCACCCGCACTGGTGGCAGGCGCCGCTGCGGTGGGCGCTCAAGGGGGGCCTTGCGGTGCGATCGAGAGTGGCCGTCTCGGCGGCCGTACGGAGCAGGGCGAAGGACGAGGGGAACTGACAGATGACGAACGACGGTGCGGTGACGGGTGATGCCGCTGTGACGCCGGACGCCGGGTCCGTGGACGCGGTGGTGCTGGTCGGGGGGAAGGGGACCCGGCTGCGGCCGCTGACCCTGTCGGCGCCGAAGCCGATGCTGCCGACGGCGGGGCTGCCGTTCCTGACCCACCTGCTGGCCAGGATCAAGGCGGCGGGCATCACCCACGTGGTGCTCGGCACCTCGTTCAAGGCGGAGGTCTTCGAGGAGCACTTCGGGGACGGGTCCGATCTTGGACTCGAGATCGAATACGTCACCGAGACCGAGCCGCTCGGCACCGGCGGCGGCATCCGCAACGTGCTGCCGAGGCTGCGTGCCGACAACGTCGTCGTCTTCAACGGCGACGTGCTGGGCGGGATGGACCTGCGGGACGTGCTCGATGCGCACCGCACCAACGAGGCCGATGTCACCCTGCACCTGGTGCGGGTGTCCGATCCGCGCGCGTTCGGCTGCGTCACCACCGACGCCGACGACCGCGTGACGCACTTCCTGGAGAAGACGCAGGACCCGCCGACCGACCAGATCAACGCCGGCTGCTACGTCTTCAAGCGCGAGATCATCGAGAAGATCCCGTCGGGCCGGCCGGTCTCGGTCGAGCGTGAGGTGTTCCCGAACCTGCTCGCCGACGGTCGCCGGGTGTTCGGATTCGTCGACAACTCGTACTGGCGGGACATGGGCACCCCCGAGGACTTCGTCCGCGGGTCCGCCGATCTGGTGCGGGGCATCGCCCCCTCGCCCGCGCTGGACGGACAGCGCGGCGAATCGCTCGTGCACCCCGGTGCCGGTGTCGCGCCCGGCGCGGTGCTGATCGGCGGCACCGTGGTCGGTCGCGGCGCCGAGGTCGGTGCCGGGGCCCGGTTGGACGGTGCGGTGCTGTTCGAGGGTGCGGTCGTCGAGGCCGGTGCGACCGTCGAGCGGTCCATCATCGGATTCGGTGCCCGGATCGGGCCGCGGGCGCTGGTGCGGGACGCGGTGATCGGTGACGGCGCCGACGTCGGCGCCCGCTGCGAGCTGCTGCGCGGGGCGCGGGTGTGGCCGGGGGTGACCCTGCCCGACGGCGGGGTGCGGTTCTCCACCGACGTCTGACGACGAGTGTTGCGGGATGCAACCCGGTCGCGTGTGACCGCCCACACGCTGGCAGGATGGCATCGCGTGACTGCGTCCGCACCCGTCTTCCATCGATACGTCGCCCTCGGTGACTCCTTCACCGAGGGGCTCGGTGACCCGGCTCCCGCACGCCCCAACGCGCTGCGGGGCTGGGCGGACCGGGTCGCCGAGCAGCTCGCCGCCCGCACCGACGACTTCGGGTACGCGAACTTGGCGATCCGGGGCAAGCTGCTCGGCCAGGTGCTCGACGATCAGCTGGACGCCGCCCTCGCGATGTCACCGGACCTGGTGACGGTGTACGCGGGCGGCAACGACATGATGCGCCCGTCCGTCGACATCGACGCGCTCGTCGCCCGCTACGACGACGCCGTCGGCAAGCTCACCGCGGCGGGCGCGACCGTGGCGATCTGGACCGCCTACGACGCGGGCTGGGACGCGGTGTTCCGGATGTTCCGCGGGCGCACCGCGATCTACAACGAACTGGTCCGTGGGGTCGCCGACCGGCACGGCGCGACGCTGATCGACTTCTGGCGGTTCGACGGCTATGACGACGACCGGATGTGGGACTGGGACCGGCTGCACATGTCCACCGCCGGGCATCAGCGGATGGCCGTCGAGGTGCTCGATGCGCTCGGGGTGCCGCACGAGCTGACGCCGCCCGACCTCGGCCCGGCGCCGGTCCGGTCCAGGGCGGAACAGAAGAAGATCGACTCGACCTGGCGGCGCGAGTTCCTGATGCCGTGGATCGGGCGCAGGCTGACCGGGAGGTCGTCGGGCGACCACGTCACCGCCCGCAGGCCCGTCCTCGCGCCGATCGCCGTCACCGACTGACGCCCCGCCGCCGCGCGCGCGGGCGGTGAACGCCCGTGTGCACACAGATGCCCGCATCGCCGTGCACGTGTGCGGTGAATGCCCGTGTGCACAGGGGTGGTGTGGTGTGCGCGGGGGTGTTCGGCGTGCAGTGGGGGTGTTGGTGCGGGATCGGGTGTGTGTACAGGGGTGTTGTTGGCGGGGTGCGGCCGGCCGTCGCGGGCCGGTCTAGGGTCGACGAGTGCAGCAGAACCCACAGCAGGACCGCTTCGACCCGATCCGGGATCCGCGTCCGGGCGACACGCCGTGGCCGCAGATGACCTGGCCGATCCCCGCCGGAACGACGCTGACCGGGCGCGTCGTCGAACTGACGCCGACGGATCCGACGGCGGACGCGGCCGAACTGTTCCGCGCGCTCGACCACGACGCCGTGTGGGCGCACGTCCCCGGCCGACCGCGCGATCCCGCGCACTTCGCGGAGATCCTGGCCGCTCGCTGCGCGCTGCCGGACTGGCAGCCGTGGACGGTCCGTGCCCGCGGGCCGCTCGGTGACCTTCCCGCCGGCGCGGCGGTCGGCGTCACCTCCTACCTCGATGTGAGTGCACACGACGCCCGAGTCGAGATCGGGTTCACCCTGTACACACCCGCGGTCTGGGCGGGCGCGGTCAACCCCGAGACGAAGCTGCTGCTGCTCGGGTACGCCTTCGACACGTTGGGGGCGGGACGGGCCCAGCTCAAGACCGACACCCGCAATCACCGCTCGCAGCAGGCGATCGCGCGCCTGGGCGCCACCTATGAGGGCACGCTGCGCCGCCACTTCCGTCGGGAGGACGGCACGATCCGGGACTCGGTCATGTTCGCCGTCACCGTCGACGACTGGCCGGACGTCCGCAGCGGACTCGAGTCGCGGCTCGGCGCCTGAACCGCTCAGCCGCGCAGGCGGGCCAGCGCGACGAGGTGGTCGACGGTCTTCCGCTCGGCGTCGGGAGGGAGGGCGTCGACCGGCCACCAGCGCAGGTCGTCCGACTCGTCACTGCGCACCGGCCGCGCGTCCACCGGTGCCCACACCAGGAATCGCAGGTCCAGATGACGGGTCGGCTTCCCGAGCGAGCAGGTGATCGGGTGGGTGTGCGCGGACAGCAGCGCCGGGTCGATGCGCAGGCCGTCGATCCCGGACTCCTCGGTCGCCTCGCGCAGTGCCGCGTCGACCACCGTCTCGTCCCCCGGCTCGCAGTGGCCACCGAGCTGAATCCACCTGCCCACCTTGGGATGCAGGGTTAGTAGCACCCGCGCGCCGTCCTCGGTCAGCACCAGCGACGACGCGGTGATGTGCCCCGGTTCGTGCTCGCGCAGGCAGCCCAGCGGCGCTGCGTCGAGGAACGCGAGCATCGTGTGCCGCAGCGACTCGTCGGCCGCGCTCGGGGTCTGCCATCCGGTCAGGGCGTCCCGCGCGGAGCGGTGTAGCGACGCCGCGCTCACAGTTCGACCAGCAGGTCGCCGGGGACGACCGGCTCGCGCGGGGACAGCGGTTCGGCAGGGTGCCCGATAGCAACCGAGCCGAGCGGGGCCCAGTCCGGCGCCAACCCGAGTTCGGCTCGCACCACGCCGGGCGCGAAGATCGTGGACCCGATCCAGCAACTCCCGACCCCCCGGGTGGCCAACGCGACCAGCAGTCCCTGCACCGCGGCACCGGCGGCGACCGTGAACATCGTCTGCTCGGCCGCGGTGCGCGCCGGGTCCGGGTAGCTGTGCGCGCCGTCCGGAACGCAGAACGGGATCACCAGTTCCGGGGCGTCGAACAGGATGGTGCCGCGGTCGAGTCGCCGGGCAATCGACTGCTCGCTCCACCCGTCGGCGGTGAGGTCTGCCCGCCACTTCTCGCGCATCGCCGTCAGCAGGCGCGTGCGTACCTCCGGGGTGCGGATCCAGACGAACCGCACCGGACGGGTGTGGTGCGGCGCAGGCGCCGTCAGGGCCTCGGAAATCGAGTCCCGGATCAAGTGGGGGGCAACGGGTTCCGGTCCGAAGGCGCGGATCGACCGCCGCAGCAGCAGCGCCTCCCCGCGGCCCCGGTCGATCGCCTCGTCGGCGCCGAGCCAGAACAGGTCCTCCTCGCCGCGCCGGATCAGATCCACTGCCCGCGACCCGTCGTCGGGCAGGGCAATGCCGCGCACGATGGCGACCGGCATGCTGCCGGTCTTACCCTTCACCAGATCGCCCGCCGCGGCGAGCTCGTCGGCGACGGCCACCGAGGTGACCATCAACTCGTTGCCCTGGGCGTCGACGGATCCCGCGTAGCCGTGCAGGACCGGGACCCCGGCCGACCCGATCGCGGCATCGGTCTGCCCGTTCCGCCAGGCGCGGCCCATCGTGTCGGTGATCACGACCGCGACCTGCACCCCCAGCAGGTCCGCGATCCGCTCCCGCAGTGCGCGGGCGCTCGCATCCGGATCCTCCGGCAGCAGCGCCAGTTCGGTCGGGTGCACGTTCGAGCCGTCGATCCCCGACGCAGCCTGCACGATGCCCAGCTTGTTCTCGGTGATCAGGGTGCGGCCCTTCCTGGCGAGCACCCGCACCGCCTCCTGGTCGACCAGCCGTCGGCGCAGGGCATCCCGTTCCTCGGGATCGGTGGGGGAGGCGACGATGCGACCCTCCACCTTCGAGACGATCTTGCTGGTGACGACGAGAACGTCGCCGTCCGTCAGCCACGGCGCCGCCGCCGCGATGGCGGCTGCGAGATCGTCCCCGGGCCGGAACTCCGGCAGGCCGGGGATCGGCAGGATCTCGATCCCGCCGACCGCGCCGTGATCGTCCACACCGGTCCCGGCGCCGGGACCGGTGGAGAAGCCTGCGCTCACAGGTCGATCCCGGCCAGGTGCAGCGCGGCGCGGGCCATCGCGGCGGTGGCGTCAGGGTCGGTCATCAGCAGCGGCACGGCGCGGACCTCCACCCCGGGTACGTCGGCGGTATCGGTGTCGTGGATCAGCCAGCCGTCCAGGATCCCGGTCGCTGAGCGCGCACCGTAGTGCCTGCCGACGGCCTCCGCCGACGTCTCGACCCCGATCACCTCGAGGCATTCGTCGGCCATGCCGCGCAACGGCTTTCCGTCGACAACCGGGGACAGCCCAATCACCTTCGCGCGTCCGGTCCGCAGGGCACCCCGCATGCCGGGCACCGCGAGGATCGCGCCGATGCTGACCACCGGATTGGATGGCGCAAGCAGGACCACGTCGGCGTCCTCGATGGCCTCCAGCACGCCGGGGGCCGGCGTCGCGGTCTCCGCGCCGACATGCGCGAAGCCGTGGGTCGGGACCTGGGCGCGATGCCGGACCCACCATTCCTGGAAGTGGATGGCGCGCTGCTCGTTGTCGGCGGGATCGGTGATCACGACGTGGGTTTCGCTGCGGTCGTCGGTCACCGGAAGCAGACGGACCCCGGGCTGCCAGCGGTTGCACAGTGCCTCGGTGACCGCGGACAGCGGATATCCGGTGCGCAGCATCTGGGAACGAATCAGATGGGTCGCGGTGTCCCGGTCTCCGAGCCCGAACCAGTCCGGCTTCGCGCCGTATGCGGCGAGTTCCTCCTTCACGTTCCAGGTCTCCCCGGCGTGGCCCCATCCGCGTTCGGGATCGATGCCGCCGCCGAGGGTGTACATGCAGGTGTCGAGATCGGGGCAGATCCGAAGCCCGTGCATCCACACGTCGTCGCCGACGTTGACCACCGCGGTGATCTCGTGGGCGTCGCTGCCCGTGTCCGACTGCGCGAGCAGGCCGCGCACCCCCATGAGGAAGCGGGCGCCGCCGACGCCGCCGACCAAAACTGTGACCTTCACGAGAGAGAAGCCTAGGCGTCCGAATCGGCGGGCAGGCGGGCACACCCCGCGCCGGTCCGCGCGGGTCCGGCGCATGCCGGTCGATGGCGCGACGGGAGATCGTTCGACACGCTCTTGACAGGCAGGAATGCGCGTTGTGTCACGAATTGGGAACAGAGGTGCTAGCAAACCTTTCCTCGGCTTGACCGGACCGGAGGGTCCGTGTCTAATCACGTGTATGTCATTTCGCGGTAACCACTTGAGAACGATTGTGGTTAATCCGATTTCGAACATGCGTTCTCGCAGCTCGGGGCGTATGCGCGCGGGGCGGAACGACATTGTCGGGGAGGACAATTCAACAGCCCAGAAAATTCTGGGCTATCACAGGTGAGGAGGCGGAACGGATGGCCAACCAGCACGGAGGATCGATTACTCGATTGAGCGCGCTTGGCGACGAACCGCAGACCGATTCCATGGCAGACGTAATGGGGGACGTCCGCGAAAACGAGGGTGAGCGGCTTGCCGACCGCCCGATATTGAGCCTGATCACCGGCGGCGTCGACGAGATGTTCGACGACATGGAGGATCAGTGGCAGGACCGCGCGCTGTGCGCGCAAACCGATCCCGAGGCGTTCTTCCCGGAGAAGGGTGGATCGACCCGGGAGGCGAAGCGCATCTGCCTCGGTTGCGAGGTTCGCGACGAGTGCCTCGAGTACGCACTCTCGAACGACGAACGCTTCGGAATCTGGGGCGGACTCTCGGAGAGGGAGCGCCGCCGCCTCAAGCGAGGCATCGTCGTCTAACGCGCCGAAATCTCGAAGAGGTTCGGCGCGTATGCTTTTCGGCGGATCATCGCATCGTCAATCGTCATTCCGTCCGAGAGGTCCCCGCCCGTGTGACCGCCGACCGCGGTGAGGTCGGCGTTCGCCGCGGAGCGTCAATCGTCCTGGTCGTCGGCCAGGTCGGGATCGATCACCTCGGGTTCCACGCCGAGGTACGTCGCGACCTGCCGCACCAGCACCTCGTTCAGTAGATCGACCAGGTCGTCGGGCCGCTTCGCCCGCAGCTCCAACGGTCGACGGAACAGCACCAGCCGTGCCCGGGTGGCGTTGCCGTGCCGGTCGACGCCCGCAGGCACCAGTCGGGACAGCGGCACGGGGCCCTCGGCGACGACCTCGGGCGGCCAGGTCACCGAATCCGGGTCCAGCGCACGGATTTTCGGCACCTCGTCGACGGCGATGTCGAGTTTGGTGATGCGGTCCCGCCACCGTGCGTCGATGGGCGCGAACGCCTCGAGGACCAGCGTGTCGAAGTGTTCCGCCCGACTCTGCCACGCGGGCACGCTCGGCGGCAGAACCGGGCCGCGGATGCCGCGACCCCGTCGAGCCGCGGAACGGGACGTTAGTGGTCGGGCTCTGTGCATGACCGTCAATGTTACCGGCGTCGAGCCGTCACCGGTGTGTCCGAGTAGGCGCCGTGGCGGCGGGGCGCTACCCTCTCATTCGTGAGAGGACTGCGTCGATGCTGCCGGCCCGGGTGCAAGAACCCCGCCGTTGCGACCCTGACGTACGTCTATTCCGATTCGACCGCGGTGGTCGGCCCGCTCGCCACGGTCGACGAACCGCATTCCTGGGACCTGTGCGAGGCGCACGCATCCCGGATCACCGCGCCGAAGGGTTGGGAGCTCGTTCGCCACGAGGGCGGATTCTCCAGTTCCACACCCGACGAGGATGACCTGACGGCGCTCGCCGAGGCGGTGCGCGAGGCCGGACGCGGCGAGACGCCAAGTGCGGATCGGTCGGCCCCTGCCGCAACGGTGGCCCGGACCGGCCGCCGTGGTCACCTGCGGGTATTGCCCGATCCGGGCAACTGATCGCCGCACGCCGACCGGATTCCCGTCACCTCTCGTCAATGACGGTGGGGCGGAAGCGGCAACGGGGGCACTAGGGTGAGCGGGGTACGGCGTCGGCACCGATCCGCGCGACCACGTACCGGATGACCGAACACCGTGCGACACGCGGTGGCTGAACGAGGAGAACTTGCAGTGGCACGAACCGCCGAATCCGTCCATGCCCTCATCAAGGCATACGACGTCCGCGGTGTCGTCGGGGAGCAACTCGACAGCGACTTCGTGCGGGACGTGGCAGGCGCGTTCGCCCGGCTGATGCGGGAGGACCCGACCCAGCAGGCGACCCGGATCGTGGTCGGGCACGACATGCGTGCCTCGTCACCGACGCTGGCCGCGGTGTTCGCGGACGGCGTGACCGCGCAGGGACTCGACGTGGTGCTGATCGGCCTGGCGTCCACCGACGAGTTGTATTTCGCGTCCGGACTGCTCGACTGCCCCGGCGCGATGTTCACCGCCAGCCACAACCCGGCCCAGTACAACGGGATCAAGCTGTGCCGCGCAGGCGCCAAGCCCGTCGGTCAGGACACCGGGCTCGCGGCCATCGCCGCCGAGGTGATCTCCGGGGTGCCCGCGCACGACGGTGCCGCGGGCGCCGTCACCGAGCAGGATGTCCTCGGCGACTACGCGGCCTTCCTGAACGGTCTCGTCGACCTGTCCCGGATCCGGCACCTCACGGTCGCCGCGGACGCCGGGAACGGCATGGGCGGCCACACGGTGCCCGCCGTGCTCGGGTCGCTGCCGCTGACGATCGAGCCGCTGTACTTCGAACTCGACGGCACCTTCCCGAACCACGAGGCGAACCCGCTCGACCCGAAGAACCTCGTCGACCTGCAGGCGCACGTGCTCGCGACCGGCGCCGACATCGGCCTGGCCTTCGACGGCGACGCGGACCGCTGTTTCGTCGTCGACGAGAAGGGGCAGCCGGTGTCCCCGTCGGCGGTGACCGCCCTCGTCGCGCAGCGGGAGCTGGCGAAGGAACCGGGCGCGACCGTCATCCACAACCTGATCACCTCGCGGGTGGTCCCGGAGTTGGTCGCCGAGCTCGGTGGCGTCCCGGTGCGGACCCGGGTCGGGCACTCCTTCATCAAGCAGCAGATGGCGGAGACCGGTGCGGTGTTCGGCGGCGAGCATTCCGCGCACTACTACTTCCGCGAGTTCTGGGGCGCCGACTCCGGACTGCTCGCCGCCCTGCACGTGCTCGCGGCGCTGGGGGAGCAGGACCGCCCGCTGTCCGAGCTGATGTCGGTCTACCACCGGTACGAGGCGTCCGGGGAGATCAACTCCACCGTCGCCGATGCAGCCGAGCGCACCGCAGCGGTCGTCGAGGCCTTTGCCGCGCGCACCGTGTCCGTCGACCGACTCGACGGGGTGACCGTCGACCTGGGTGACGGTGCCTGGTTCAACCTGCGTGCCTCGAACACCGAGCCGCTGCTCCGCCTCAATGTCGAGGCCCGCACCCGCGCCGAGGTCGACGCGCTCGTCGCGGAGGTGCTCGCGGTGGTGCGCGCCTGAGCGGCGTCGTGTCCAGAGACTGCGCGGTCACGGGGACGTCCCGGCGGCCCCGGCGGTGCGAGAATGGTCGAACCGGGGTGTGTACGTCGGCGCATGTCCGATCCAACGGGCCGCGTCCGACGTGCGGTTGCGAGAAAGGAAGGTTGCCATGACGGCTCCGTCACCTCTTCTCGATCTCGATGACGCCGCGAGCGTCGCTGCCGCCGACACCGAGGGCGCGATGCGCGCCGCGGCGCTGGGGGGAGCCCAGGTCAGGTCCGTTGCCGAGGCCGTCGCCGAGGGCATGGTCGACCGCCTCCGTGAGCTGCGTCCGCGCAGCGTGGTGATCGTGACGTCGGGGGGACGGGCGGCGCGGGCGGCGTCGGTCCTCGGTGCCGCCATCGGCCCGCGATACGGGCTGCCCGTGCTGTCGACGTCCGCGGTGCCGCCGTGGGTCGGTCCGCTGGACGTGGTGGTCGTCGCCGGCGACGATGCCGGTGATCCGGGGTTGGTCGACGCCGCGGACTCCGCGCTGCGCCGCGGCGCCGAGCTGGTCGTGGTGGCCCGCGACGAGGGTCCGCTCGGCGCGGCCGCGACACGGGGATCCCTGCTGGCGCCGCGGGTCCCGGTGCCGGACCGGCAGGGGTTCCTCCGGTACCTCGCCGCCGGGCTCGCGGTGCTCGGGACGCTCGACGCGGGCCGCGGCGCTCGGATTCCGGACCTGGTTGGCCTCGCCGACCGGCTCGACGCCGAGGCCGCCCGCAATCATCCCTCGGCGGAGGTATTCCACAACCCGGCGAAGTCGCTCGCCGTTCGCATGCAGGGCCACCGGGTGCTGGTCGCCGGTGACGGCCCGGCTACCGCCGCGTTCGCCGGCCACACCGCGGACATGCTGTTGCGCACGGCCGGGGTGACCGCGGCTGCCGCGGATCTCGCCGACGCGCTGGCGTCGGCCGTCGTGCTGTCCGGGGCGCATGCCGCCCCGCCCGGATACGATCCGCTCTTCCACGACGAAGAGTTGGACGGACCGCTGCCGGTCACCCCGGCACGGGTGTTCGTCCTCGCGACAGCGCAGTCGCGGAACGTGACCATGCGGCGCATCGTGGCGCTGCCCGACGCGGAGCTGCTGTCGACAGCGGACGGCGTCGACGAACTCGGAACAGGTGGTCGTGAGATGACGGGGCGGACCCCGGGGGGCCCCGATCAGGGGGACCGTACCGAAGCGGAGCAGCTGGCGGTGCTCGCCGTCCGGTTCGAGATGGCGGCGGTGTACCTGCGGCTGATCGGTGGGCGATAAGTGCATCCGCTGCAGGGCGCGCTCCGCACCTACGCCTGGGGGTCGCGGACCGCGATCGCCGAACTGTGCGGCCGTCAGGTCCCGTCCAACCATCCCGAGGCCGAGCTGTGGCTCGGTGCCCACCCCGCGAATCCATCCCGCCTTGCCGTCGGTGACGCGACGGTGTCGCTGCTGGACACGATCGCCGACGACCCCGTCGGGCAACTCGGCCCCCGCGCCAGGGCCGGGTTCGGGGACCGGCTGCCGTTCCTGCTGAAGCTGCTCGCGGCGGAGGAAGCGCTGTCCCTGCAGGCCCATCCGAGCGCCGAGCAGGCGAAGGAGGGGTTCGGACGCGAGGAGGCGGCGGGGATACCTCTGGATGCGCCGATCCGGAACTACCGCGACGACAGCCACAAGCCCGAGCTGGTGGTTGCCCTGACCCGGTTCGAGGCGCTTGCCGGGTTCCGCGATCCACACCGCACCGTCGACCTGCTCCGGGCGTTGCGGGTGCCCGCCCTCGACAACTACGTGGCCATGCTTGCGGGGCAACCGGATTCGTCGGGCCTGCGGGCGCTGTTCACCACCTGGATCACCCTGCCCGCACCCGCGCTGGCGTCCCTGCTGCCGCAGATCCTGGAGGGCTGTGTGCGCTACCTGTCCGACCCGGGCGGGGACCGGCGGTGGACCAGGGAGGTGCAGACGGTGCTCGGCCTCGGCGAGTCCTATCCCGGCGACGCCGGTGTGCTTGCGTCGATGCTGCTCAACCGGATCACCCTCGAGCCCGGCGAGGGCTTGTACCTGGCGGCGGGCAACCTGCATGCCTACCTGCACGGGCTCGGGGTCGAGGTGATGGCCAACTCCGACAATGTCCTGCGCGGAGGGCTCACCCCGAAGCACGTCGACGTGCCGGAACTGCTCCGGGTGCTGGACTTCGAGCCGCTGACCGGCCCGATCCGCACCGCGTCCGCGGCGACACCGACGGACCCGGTCCTGGTGTACGACACTCCCGCGCCCGAGTTCGCCCTTGCTCGAATCGAATTGACCGCGGACGCGCCGGGAGTCGAACTGCGGCAGGGTGGCCCCCGGATCTTGCTGTGCACGTCCGGATCCGTCACGCTGCACTGTGGCGGCGAGCGACTCGACCTGGCCCGCGGCGAGTCGGCCTGGATCGCGGCATCGGACCCGGCGGTGACGGTGCGGTCGGCCGCGGCGGGGGAGTCGGCGCAGGTGTTCAGTGCCACCGTCGGCTGAGCCTGCCGCGACGGCGGGCCGACCCGGCAGCCGCGGCGATGCCGAATCGACGCGGTACGCGGCGTGGAAATTCGCGGCACCGGCCCGTCGGCGCAATAGGCTCGACCCGGTACCCCTGTCGAGGAGGCAGCGATGACGATGCACGAGGGGCCGGGCGCGAACGCCGGCCGATCCGGGATCTTCCGGACGAAGTCGGTCGAGCAGTCGATCGCCGACACGGACGAACCGGACAGCAAACTCCGGAAGGACCTCACCGCCTGGGACCTGACGGTCTTCGGTGTCGCCGTCGTCGTCGGTGCGGGCATCTTCACCCTCACCGCACGGACCGCGGGCAACGTGGCTGGGCCGTCGGTGTCACTGGCGTTCGTGATCGCCGCGATCACCTGTGGCCTCGCCGCCCTCTGCTACGCGGAGTTCGCGTCGACGGTGCCGGTCGCGGGTAGCGCCTACACGTTCTCGTATGCGACGTTCGGCGAGTTCGTCGCGTGGATCATCGGCTGGGACCTGATCCTTGAGTTCGCGCTCGCCGCGTCGGTGGTCGCGAAGGGGTGGTCGCTCTACCTCGCGGATGTGATTGGCGTCGAGTCGACCGTCGTGCAACTCGGCGGGCTGAAGTTCGACTGGGGCGCGGTCCTGCTGATCGCCGGGCTGACCGTGTTGCTGGCGACCGGAACGAAGCTGTCGTCCCGGGTATCGGCCGCGATCACCGCGATCAAGGTCGGCGTCGTGCTGCTGGTCATCATCGTCGGCGCCTTCTTCATCACCGGATCGAACTACTCGCCGTACATTCCGCCGTCGCAGCCCGGTGACACCGGTGAGGGCATCCACCAGTCCCTGTTCTCCTTCCTGACCGGGGCGGGCGGCAGCACCTTCGGGTGGTACGGGCTGCTCGCCGCCGCGTCGCTGGTGTTCTTCGCGTTCATCGGATTCGACGTGGTCGCGACGACCGCCGAGGAGACGAAGAACCCGCAGAAGGCGTTGCCGCGCGGCATCCTCGGGTCGCTGGCGATCGTCACCGTGCTGTACGTGGCAGTGACCCTCGTCCTGACCGGGATGGTCCCGTACACCGCGCTGGCAGGTGAGGGATCGACGCTGGCGACGGCGTTCGAGGCCCACGGCATCACCTGGGCCCAGTGGGTGATCAACCTCGGGGCCCTCGCCGGTCTCACCACCGTGGTGATGGTGATGCTGCTCGGTCAGACCCGGGTCGCGTTCGCGATGTCGCGGGACGGGCTGCTGCCGCGGACCCTGTCGCACACCGGCAAGCGCGGCACGCCGGTCCGGATCACGGTGATCGTCGGCATCGTGTCCGGTGTGCTTGCCGCCTTCTTCCCGATGGGCACCCTTGAGGAGATGGTGAACATCGGCACGCTGTTCGCCTTCGTGCTGGTCTGCATCGGCGTGATCATCCTGCGCCGGACGCGACCCGACCTGCCGCGCGGATTCCGGGTGCCGCTGGTGCCGCTGATCCCGATCGTGGCGGTCCTCGCGTGCCTGTGGCTGATGCTGAACCTGTCGGTGGAGACGTGGATCCGGTTCGTGGTCTGGATGGCGATCGGCGTCGTCGTGTACTTCGCGTACGGGCACCGGCATTCCCTGCTCGGCAAGCGGCAGCGCCCCGAACCGGGCCTGGAGTCGCGGGCACTTGACCGGCTCGGTGGTCCCGACGAACCGCGACACCGCGGCAAGTAGCGCCGCGACACCAACGGCCCCCCGGCTCACTGCCGGGGGGCCGTTGTCGTCCGGCGCCCACAGCAAGGTTTACATATAGGCTGAAATGTATATACATGTGACAACTCTAGGCGTATTGTCCAATCGTAAGTGGTGTGGATCACATCTGGTCGGTGGGTGGGAGGCAAGGGTGAGGACGTACAGCGCAACCGCGGACGGGCGGACCACCGTGCAGTGGCGGGACGGCAAGAGGCGCCTGTGGTTGCTCGGGCTGATCCCGCCGACGGCGATCTTCCTGGCGGCAGGACTGGTCTGGGGGCTCAACGAGCTCGGCGCGACCGCGGTCTCGCCGGTGTTGTGGTGGATCGGCCCGATCCTCGTCTACGCGCTGCTCCCGATCCTGGACATCTTCTTCGGACCGGATGGGCAGAACCCGCCGGAGGAGGTGATGGAGCAGCTCGAGAACGACCGCTACTACCGGTACTGCACGTACGCCTACATCCCGTTCCAGCTCGCGAGCCTCGGGTTCGCCTGCTACCTCTGGACCGCCGACAACCTCGCGTGGCTCGGCGTCGACGGTGGCCTGAGCCTGGTCTCGAAGATCGGGTTGGCGTTGAGCGTCGGCGTGATGGGTGGCATCGGCATCAACACCGCGCACGAACTGGGGCACAAGAAGGATGACATGGAGCGGTGGCTGTCGAAGATCACCCTCGCCCAGACCTGCTACGGGCACTTCTACATCGAGCACAACCGCGGCCACCACGTCCGGGTGTCCACCCCGGAGGACCCGGCAAGCGCGCGGTTCGGCGAGAGCTTCTGGGCCTTCCTTCCGCGCAGCGTGTTGGGCAGTCTGCGATCCTCCTTGGTGTTGGAGGCGGCGCGCCTGCGGCGACTCGACAAGGGTCCGTGGACCATTCGCAACGACGTGCTCAACGCCTGGCTGATGTCGGTTGCGCTCTGGGCCGCGCTGGTCGCCGCCTTCGGCTGGGGGGTGCTGCCATTCCTGGTGATTCAGGCGGTGTACGGGTTCTCGCTGCTCGAGACCGTCAACTACCTCGAGCACTACGGGCTGCTCCGCCAGAAGACTGCGAGCGGTCGCTACGAGCGCTGCACACCGGAGCACAGCTGGAACTCCGACCACATCTGCACCAACATCTTCCTGTACCACCTGCAGCGGCACAGCGACCACCACGCCAACCCGACGCGGCGCTATCAGACCCTGCGCAGCATGGACGGGGCGCCGAACCTGCCCAGCGGCTACGCCAGCATGATCTCGCTCGCGTACTTTCCGCCGGTCTGGCGTCGGGTCATGGACCACCGCGTCCTCGCCCACTACGAGGGTGACATCACCCGAGTCAACATCGCGCCGGGCAAGCGTGAGCGCATCTACGCGAAGCACGGGGTTGCATGATGGCCGCGTATCGATGCCCGGTGTGCGCGTACGTCTATGACGAGACGAGAGGAGCTCCGCGCGAAGGCTTCCCGGCCGGCACGGAGTGGGGGGCGGTGCCGGACGATTGGTGCTGCCCGGATTGTGGGGTCCGCGAGAAGGTCGACTTCGAGGAGATTGCGTCATGAGGCTCTACCGCTGTGCCCAGTGTGGATTCGAGTACGACGAGGAACTCGGATGGCCCGACGACGGGATCGCTCCCGGTACCCGCTGGGACGCCATCCCCGACGACTGGAGCTGCCCCGACTGCGGCGCGGCCAAGGCGGACTTCGACATGGTCGAGGTCGCGCGACCGTGAACGCGGCGGTGAACGTCGACCCGGACTCGACATCACCGCCGGAGCGTGGTCCCGATCACGGTGGGGCGAGTCGTCGTTGACGGCCCGGCCGGCAGGTGCCACCCTCGCGGACATGCCGCCCTCGACCCGAATCCCGTATCCGCAGGCCGCCCGCGCGCTGCTGCGAGATTCGGTGCTCGACGCGATGCGGGACCTGCTGACCGAGAAGGATTGGTCCGAGGTCACCATGTCGCAGGTCGCGGCCGCGGCTGGCGTGAGCAGGCAGACC
This sequence comes from Rhodococcus sp. NPDC054953, assembly GCF_053609225.1. NCBI lineage: Bacteria > Bacillati > Actinomycetota > Actinomycetes > Mycobacteriales > Nocardiaceae > Rhodococcus > Rhodococcus sp. NPDC054953. The sequence continues at coordinate 38,707 of NZ_JBSGXD010000015.1, forward strand.
GTGTACAACGAGTTTCAGTCCCGTCCCGGGCTGGCGCAGGCCTACGCGCTGCGCCTGGTCGACCGGTTCGTCGAGGTCGTGGACGCCGCGATGTACCGGCATCCTGGCTCGGTCCGGACCGCCCTCGTCGACGGATTCACCGGCTTCTTCACCCTCAGCGCCGCGGACCCGCTAGTGAAGTCGTTGCTCACCGGAATAGCCAAGCCCGACCTGCTGCGCCTGATCACCACGGACAGCGCCCCGATCCTGGAGCGCGGTGCCGCACAGCTGTCGGAGACGTTTCGGCGCAGTTGGATACAGGCCGGACCGGTGGAGGCCGGGATTCTCGGCCGGGGGATCGTCCGGCTCGCGCTGAGCTACATCTCGATGCCGCCCGCCGCGCACGCCGATGTCGCCGAGGACCTGGCCGCGCTGATCGGTCCGTTCGGGGAGGAGATCACCGGGACCGGCGATTAGCCGGTGTTTCGTCGGGCTCGCCTCCCGGTAGCCTCTACCGCAGCTATTGCCAACCAGGAGAGGCAGATGACGACCTCAGTGTCTGAGAACAAGTGTGTCGCGGAGACCCGCAACGGGATCGACTTCAAGGTGGCGGACCTTTCGCTCGCCGAGTTCGGCCGCAAGGAGATCCGCCTCGCCGAGCACGAGATGCCCGGCCTCATGGCGCTGCGCCGCGAGTACGCCGAAGTGCAGCCGCTCAAGGGCGCGCGGATCTCCGGCTCCCTGCACATGACCATCCAGACCGCGGTGCTGATCGAGACCCTCACCGCGCTCGGTGCGGAGGTGCGCTGGGCGTCGTGCAACATCTTCTCCACCCAGGACCACGCCGCCGCCGCGATCGTCGTCGGCCCGCACGGCACCCCCGAGGAGCCCAAGGGCACCCCGGTCTTCGCGTGGAAGGGCGAGACCCTCGAGGAGTACTGGTGGGCGGCCGAGCAGATGCTCACCTGGCCCGACCAGCCGGCGAACATGATCCTCGACGACGGCGGCGACGCCACCATGCTCGTGCTCAAGGGTGCGCAGTTCGAGAAGGCCGGCGTCGTCCCGCCGACCGACGACGCGAACGACTCCGACGAGTACAAGGTGTTCCTCGCGCTGCTGCGCACGTCCCTCGAGGCCGACAAGTCCAAGTGGACGACCGTCGCGGAGTCGGTGCAGGGTGTCACCGAGGAGACCACCACCGGCGTGCTGCGCCTCTACCAGGTTGCCGCGGCCGGTGAGCTCGTGTTCCCGGCGATCAACGTCAACGACTCGGTCACCAAGAGCAAGTTCGACAACAAGTACGGCACCCGGCACTCGCTGCTCGACGGCATCAACCGCGGCACCGACGTGCTGATCGGCGGCAAGGCCGCCCTCGTCTGCGGTTACGGCGACGTCGGCAAGGGCTGCGCCGAGGCGCTGCGCGGCCAGGGCGCCCGCGTCACGGTCACCGAGATCGACCCGATCAACGCGCTGCAGGCCATGATGGACGGCTACGACGTCAAGACCGTCGAGGAGTTCATCGGCCAGGCCGACATCGTCATCACCTCGACCGGCAACAAGGACATCATCTCCTTCGAGCACATGAAGCAGATGAAGCACCAGGCCATCCTCGGCAACATCGGTCACTTCGACAACGAGATCGAGATGGCGACGCTGGAGCGTTCGCCGGAGGTCACCCGGGTCAACATCAAGCCGCAGGTCGACGAGTTCACCTTCGCCGACGGGCACAGCATCATCGTGCTGTCCGAGGGTCGCCTGCTGAACCTGGGCAACGCCACCGGCCACCCGTCGTTCGTGATGTCGAACTCGTTCGCGAACCAGGTCATCGCGCAGATCGAGCTGTGGACCAAGCCCGACGAGTACGACAACGAGGTGTACCGCCTGCCCAAGCACCTCGACGAGAAGGTCGCGCGGATCCACGTCGAGGCACTCGGCGGTTCGATCACCAAGCTGACCAAGGATCAGGCCGAGTACATCGGCGTTGACGTCGAGGGCCCGTACAAGCCCGAGCACTACCGCTACTAGCGGCTCCGCCGCCTGTGAGTCCTTTTGGCCCCGTCCGGGGCCAAAAGGACTCACAGGCGCGGCAGCGCCTAGGCTGGGCGACCGTGGGAATCCTCATCGCACTCGAGGGGCTCGACGGCGCTGGCAAGCGCACGCTGTCGAACGCGCTGGTTGACGCCTGGCGCGGCGCCGGACTGAGCGTCGCAACGCTGGCCTTTCCGCGGTACGGGGTGTCCGTGCATGCGGACCTCGGCGCCGAGGCGCTGCACGGCGGGCACGGGGACACCGCCGAAAGCATCAGCGCGATGGCGCTGCTGTGGGCGCTCGACCGCCGCGACGCGGCAGCCGACCTGCGCGAGATGATCGCCACCCACGACATCGTCCTGCTCGACCGCTACGTCGCGTCCAACGCCGCCTACACCGCCGCGCGGCGGCACCAGAGCGCGCAGGGCCCCGACGTCTCCTGGATCGAGGACCTCGAGTTCGGCCGGTTCGGGCTGCCGCGGCCCGCACTGCAGATCCTGTTGAAGGTTCCGGTGGAGTTGGCCGCCAGCCGGGCGCGCAGCCGCGCGGGCATCGAAGCGGACCGGCAACGCGACGCCTACGAGCGCGATTCAGGCCTGCAGGCCAGGACCGGCGAGGTCTACGACGGGCTTGCGGTGCGGCAGTGGATCTCGCCGTGGACGGTGGTCGGACCGGACGTCGACCCGGCACAACTCGCCGCCGATGTCACCAATCAACGTCGGGCGCGCCTCGGAGTGACACGATAGAGACATGAAGCCACGCATTCTGGTTGTCGACGACGACACGGCACTCGCCGAGATGCTCACCATCGTGCTGCGCGGGGAGGGATTCGAGCCCTTCGTGGTGGGTGACGGCACCCAGGCGCTGTCCGCGGTCCGGGAGATCCGCCCCGACCTGGTGTTGCTCGACCTGATGCTGCCCGGCATGAACGGGATCGACGTCTGCCGGGTGCTGCGCGCCGACTCCGGGGTGCCGATCGTGATGCTCACCGCGAAGACCGACACCGTCGACGTGGTGCTGGGCCTCGAGTCCGGGGCGGACGACTACGTGATGAAGCCGTTCAAGCCGAAGGAACTCGTGGCGCGGGTGCGGGCCCGGCTGCGGCGCACCGAGGAGGAGCCTGCGGAACTGCTGTCGATCGCCGACATCGACATCGACGTTCCCGCCCACAAGGTCACCAGGGACGGGGAGTTGATCTCCCTGACCCCGCTCGAGTTCGACCTGCTGGTGGCCCTCGCCCGTAAGCCGCGGCAGGTGTTCACCAGGGAGGTCCTGCTCGAGCAGGTGTGGGGCTACCGGCATGCCGCCGACACCCGGCTGGTCAACGTGCACGTGCAGCGGCTGCGTGCGAAGGTCGAGCGCGATCCCGAGAATCCGCAGGTCGTTCTCGCCGTCAGGGGGGTCGGCTACAAGGCCGGACCGCCGTGATCCGTAGCACCCGGATGCGGCGTCGGATCAACGGCACGTTCACGCCGCTGCTCCGACGGTTCCGCAACACGAGCGTCGCGCTGGCGCACTTGTGGCGGCGGTCGCTGCAGCTGCGGGTGGTCGTGTCGACGTTGACGTTGTCGTTGGTCGTCATCACCATCCTCGGCGTTGTCCTGACGAGCCAGATCACCGACCGCCTGGTCGAGGCGAAGCTGTCGGCGGCCACCGAGGAGATGGACCGGGCGCGGGGCACCGTGCAGAGCTACCTCGCTGGCACCGACGAGACCGCCTCGATCAGCACCCGCCTCGAGGGGGCGCGGTCGTCGCTGACCGCCCGCAGCTCGGACTCCGGTCCGGCGTCCGGTGCGGCTGGCACCTTCGACCCGGTGCTGATCGCCCGCGGCGACCCGGCGGCGGAGCCGTCGGCGGGGCCGGTCGATCAGATTCCGCACAGTCTGCGCGAGTTCGTCCTCAACGGTCAGGTCAGCTACCAGTTCTCGACGGTCAGCGATCCCGACGGCTACACGGGGCCCGCGTTGATCGTCGGCAGCCCGGTGATCGCCGACGTCCCCGACCTCGAGCTGTACCTGGTGTTCCCCCTCGCGGGTGAGGACCGCAGCCTGTCACTGATGCGCAGCACCCTGCTGATCGGCGGCGCGGTGCTGCTGGTGCTGCTTGCCGCGATCTCGCTGATCGTGGCACGTCAGGTGGTGCTGCCGATCCGGTCCGCGTCGCGGATCGCCGAGCGGTTCGCGGAGGGCAAGCTGCGGGAACGGATGCCCGTGCGCGGTGAGGACGACATGGCCCGGCTGGCGATGTCGTTCAACGACATGGCCGAATCCCTGTCCAAGCAGATCACGCAGCTCGAGGAGTTCGGCAACCTACAGAAGCGGTTCACCTCCGACGTCAGCCACGAGCTGCGCACTCCGCTGACGACGGTCCGGATGGCCGCCGACCTGATCCACGACGGCAGCGCCGACCTCGACCCCGCGTTGCGGAGATCGTCGGAGCTGCTGGTCGCCGAGCTTGACCGGTTCGAATCGCTGCTGGGTGACCTGCTGGAGATCAGCCGCCACGACGCCGGTGTCGCCGAGCTCGCCGCCGAGAAGCTGGACCTGCGGATGAGCGCCCGCGCCGCGGTGTCGACGATCCGGCACCTGGCCAGGGAGACCGGGACCGAACTGATTCTCGACCTGCCCGAGGAACCGGTCGACGCGACGGTCGACCCGCGTCGGGTCGAGCGGATCCTGCGTAACCTGCTGGCGAACGCGATCGACCACGGCGAGGGCAGGCCGGTGCTGCTGCGGCTGCGCGCCGACGCGGACGCGGCGGCGTTCATCGTGCGCGACCAGGGCATCGGGTTGCAGCCGGGGGAGGAGAAGCTGGTGTTCAACCGGTTCTGGCGGTCGGACCCGTCCCGGGTCCGCCGGTCCGGCGGCACCGGACTCGGGTTGGCGATCAGCGTCGAGGACGCCCGGCTGCACGACGGCAGGCTCGACGCGTGGGGTGCGCCCGGCGTCGGCGCGTGCTTCCGGCTGACGTTGCCGCTGGTCCGCGGGCACAAGGTGACCAGCAGCCCGCTCCCGTTGCGCCCGCCGACCATCAAGCGGGTGCAGGGCCGCGACCCCGACGGGGACACTGAGACCAGCGACACGGAGTCGGGGGAGTCCGAGCCGCTCGACCCCGACGAGACGGCCAGCCTGCCGATGCTCCGGGAGCGACGGACATGAGGCGGCGGCGGTGGGCTGGCTGCGCGGCGGCGGTGGTTGCCGCCGTCCTGCTCGGCGGCTGCGCCAGCCTGCCCGACTCGTCCACCCCGCAGGCGATCGGCACGATCGCGCAGGAGCCGGCGAACCCGGTGGTGCCCGCGCCCGCTCCGGGACGGGAACCGAACCTGCTGCTGCGGGACTTCCTCGCGGCCAGCACCGACCCGACCGACCGGCACGCCGCGGCCCGCAAGTTCCTGACCACCTCGGCGGCCGCGACCTGGGACGACAGCGTCGAGACGACGATCGTCGACAAGGTGGACGTGCTGCCCGAGTCGCAGCGATCCGACGACCAGGCCGGATACACGATCCGGGCGAACCGGGTCGGGCAGCTCGGACAGGGCGGTGTGTACCAGGCGGTCGAGGGAACCTACGAGGCGACGGTCCGGTTGGTTCGGGAGAACGGAGAGTGGCGGATCGATCAGCTGCCGCCGGGTGTCATCCTGGACCGGCCCCAGTTCCTCAAGACCTACCAGCGCAAGGCGCTGTACTTCCTCGACCCGACCGGGTCGACCACGGTCCCCGACCTGCGGTGGATCTCGACGAACCCGCAGGACCTGGCCGACACGCTGATCCGGATGCTGATCGCGGGCCCGAAGCCGTCGCTGCAGGGCGCGGTGTCGAACCAGCTCGCCGACGTGCGGCTGGCGGATCCGATCACCAAGGCGGACGGCCGCAGCGCCGGGGTCGGTATCGGCTTTGGTGGGCTGCGGATCCAGTTCGAGGGCACCGGACCGCTGGACGTGGTGAGCCGGGACCGCCTCGCCGCGCAGGTCGTCTGGACGCTCGCCAACGCCGAGATCCCCGGCCCGTACGTGCTGATCGGCGACGGCAAACCGCTCGACGAGCGGCTCCCCAACGGCTGGACGACGGCGGACGTGTCGTCGACGAACCCGGCGGCGTCGGGGGCGGCCGCGGTCGGCCTGTACGCGCTGCGGGACGGCGCCCTCGTCCGGGTCACCGACGAGGGTATCGATCCGGAGCCCGGCTACTTCGGGTCGGGATCGGACCTGCGGTCGGCCGCGCTGTCCCGGGACGGCAGATCCGCGGCCGCGGTGGCGGCGCCAGCCACCCGGCCCGGCACCGAGTCGGTGTCGCCGCCCGAGGCGGTGTCGACGCTGATGGTCGGGCCGGTGGACGGGCAGGCGTCCCGGGTCGCCGAGGGTGGCACGCTGACCCGGCCGACCTGGGCGCTCGGGGACACCGCGGTGTGGACGGTCGTCGACGGCGCGCGGGTGCTGCGGACGGCGCCGGGACCGGCGGGTGAGTGGACCGTGGAGCAGGTGGACACCGCCGACATCGCCTCGCTCGGCACCACGATCACCGAGTTCCGGCTGTCCAGGGACGGCACCCGCGCCGCGGCGATCATCGACGGCAAGGTCTATGCCGTGACCGTGATCCCCCGACCGGAGGGCGGCTACCGGTTGACCGGCGCGCAACCGATCGCGGTCGGTCTCGGCAGCCCCGCCGTCACCCTCGACTGGTCGACCGGCGACGCGATCGTGGTGGTGCGCGCTGCCTCGGACATCCCGGTCGTCAGCGTCTCCGTCGACGGGTCCCGGATGGACGCGCTGCCGAGCCGCAACCTCACCCCGCCGGTGACCGCGGTCGAGGCAACCCCGTCCATGACGTACGTCGCGGACGCGCTCGCGGTTTTCCAGCTCAACAGCACGGACCCGGCGGGGGACCGCTATTGGCGTGAGGTCCCCGGCCTGACCGGGGTCAGGGCCGTCCCGGTGCTGGCGGGCTGACCCGCCCGACTCCTCGTCGCCGGTGCTGTCGGTGGGCCGGGGCACACTGCCGGGCATGCGCGCACTGCTCGACCTGATCCTCCCCCGCGAGTGCGGTGGCTGCGGCGTCGCGGGCACCCTGTGGTGCGCGCGCTGCGCGACACAGCTGGCGGGACCGCCGGTCGCGGTGTCGCCGCGGATCGATACGGGGGTCCCGGTGTGGGCGGTGGGAGCACACGGCGGGGCGCGGCGGGCGGCGGTGATCGCGGCGAAGGAACGGGGCCGCCGCGACCTCGCCCGCCCCCTCGGCGCCGCGCTGGCCGGTGCGGTGCGACAGTTGCGCGCACTCGGCGAGATCGATCCCCCCGAGCTGGCCGGGCTGACGGTCGTTCCCGCGCCGACCCGGCGGCGAGCGGCACGGGCCAGGGGCGGCGATCCGGTGCTGGCGATGGTGCGATGCGCGGCCGAGCGGTTGGCCCCGGAGGCGGTGCGGGTCGAGCGTGCCCTGAGTTTCGGTGCTGGCGTTCGGGATTCGGTCGGGCTCTCGGCGCACGCCCGAGTCGCGAACCTGGCGGGACGGGTCCGGGCCACCCCGCCGGTGGGGACCGTCCGGTCGGATTGCGTGGTGTTCGTCGACGACGTCCTGACCACCGGGGCGACCGCGGCGGAGTCCGTTCGCGCGCTCGCGGGGGTCGGTGTCCGGGTCGACGCGGTGCTGGTGATCGGGGTCGCATGACGCGTTCGACCCGAATGCTGGCACTTGTGTCGAACTCGTACTACCGTCGCCAGCACAGCCGACGACACGGGTGGGAGGTGATAGTTCCAAACCCTGACGCCGGGCGGTCCCCTTCCCGGCGTAGCTCATCCGCCGCAGGTCAAATTCTTGGCTCGGCCGTATTCGGGAGGTACGCGTGACGACCCCTTCGACAGCATCTGTCTTCGTTCAGGACGCTGCAGAATCCACCGGGCAATCCGATGCCCCACGCTCCGAGATCGTGGTGAAGGGCCGCAATGTCGAGGTCCCGGACCATTTCCGGGTCTACGTTTCCGAGAAGCTCGCTCGTCTTGAGCGCTTCGATCCGACGATCTACCACATCGACGTCGAACTCCAGCACGAACGAAACCGCAGGCAGGCGAAGAACTGCCAGCGGGTCGAGATCACCGCCCGAGGTAAAGGGCCCGTGGTTCGCGCCGAGGCCGCCGCCGACAGCTTCTACGCCGCCTTCGAGAGCGTGACCGCCAAGCTCGAGGCCCGGCTGCGTCGGACCAAGGATCGCAGGCGCGTCCACTACGGAGACAAGACCCCGGTGTCGGTCGCGCAGGCGACCGCCGCGCTCGCCGAGGACGATTCGCTCGGCATCTCCCCGGACCTGTCGCTCGAGCCGGAACAACCAGAGGGCCCCGGCCAGATCGTGCGGACGAAGGTGCATTCCGCCGCCCCGATGGCCGTCGACGATGCGCTGTACGAGATGGAACTGGTCGGACACGACTTCTTCCTGTTCCACGACAAGGAGACCGACCGACCGTCGGTCGTGTACCGGCGTCACGCGTTCGACTACGGACTGATCCGGCTCGCCTGACCGGGCAGACCCGCGCTGGCCAGCGGCAACCTGACCGCAACACCGACCCGGATCGGTTGAGGACGTCGCGGCGGAAGCCTGAGTAACCGACAAGAATGAGTGGTCGATCGACTCGAGCGGCGGCCGCAGCGCCTACCATGGGATCCGGTCGAGGGGTTCGCTCCTCTCGACCGGATCCTGCTGCGATGCCTGCCGGATCGCACACCCGCCCGCCGAGACCCTAGGACGTTCACACCCGTGCCCTCGCTGTCACTGTCCAAGCTGCTCCGTGTTGGTGAAGGTCGCATGGTCAAGCGGCTTAAGCACATCGCCGAGCACGTCGATACCCTCTCGCCCGAGTACGAGGCGCTGTCCGACCAGCAGTTGCGGGACAAGACGGGGGAGTTCCAGCAGCGGTTCGCACGCGGGGAATCCCTCGACGACCTGCTGCCGGAGGCGTTCGCGGTGGCCAGGGAGGCGTCCGCGCGGGTGCTCGGCCAGAAGCACTACATCGTGCAGATCATGGGCGGTGCCGCGCTGCACTTCGGCAATGTCGCGGAGATGAAGACCGGCGAGGGCAAGACCCTGACCTGCGTCCTTCCCGCCTACCTCAACGCCATCGCGGGCCGGGGCGTGCACGTCGTCACCGTCAACGACTACCTGGCCAAGCGTGACTCCGAGTGGATGGGGCGGGTGCACCGCTCGCTGGGCCTCGAGACCAGCGTGATCCTGTCCGGGATGACCCCGGCGCAGCGGCGGGAGGCGTACGCCGCCGACATCACCTACGGCACCAACAACGAGTTCGGTTTCGACTACCTGCGCGACAACATGACGCACACCCTCGACGACCTCGTCCAGCGTGGGCACAACTTCGCGATCGTCGACGAGGTCGACTCCATCCTCATCGACGAGGCCCGCACCCCGCTGATCATCTCCGGTCCGGCGGACGCGTCCAGCAAGTGGTACGGCGAGTTCGCGCGGATCGCGCCGCTGCTGAAGCGGGACGTGCACTACGAGGTCGACATCAAGAAGCGCACCGTCGGCGTGCACGAGGCCGGGGTCGAGTTCGTCGAGGACCAGCTCGGCATCGAGAACCTGTACGAGGCCGCGAACTCGCCGCTGGTCAGCTACCTGAACAACGCGATCAAGGCGAAGGAGCTGTACCAGCGGGACAAGGACTACATCGTCCGGGACGGCGAGGTGATCATCGTCGACGAGTTCACCGGACGCATCCTCGTCGGCCGCCGCTACAACGAGGGCATGCACCAGGCGATCGAGGCCAAGGAGAAGGTCGAGATCAAGGCCGAGAACCAGACCCTCGCCACGATCACGCTGCAGAACTACTTCCGGCTCTACGACAAGCTGTCCGGCATGACCGGTACCGCCGAGACGGAGGCGGCGGAGCTGCACCAGACCTACGAGCTTGGCGTCATCCCGATCCCGACGAACCGGCCGATGGTCCGCGTCGACCAGGGCGACCTGATCTACAAGACGGAGGAGGCCAAGTTCGATGCCGTCGTCGACGACGTCGCCGAGCGGCACGCGAAGGGGCAGCCGGTCCTGATCGGCACCACCAGCGTCGAGCGGTCCGAGTACCTGTCGAAGCAGTTCACCAAGCGCGGGATCGCGCACAACGTGCTCAACGCCAAGTTCCACGAGAAGGAGGCGCAGATCGTCGCGGAGGCGGGCCGCACCGGCGCGGTGACCGTCGCCACCAACATGGCGGGCCGCGGCACCGACGTCGTGCTCGGCGGCAACCCGGACATCATCGCCGACGTGCTGCTGCGCAAGCAGGGCCTTGACCCGGTGGAGACCCCCGACGAGTACGAGGCGGCCTGGGAGGGCGCGCTCGCGCAGGTGCAGGCGCAGGTGAAGGCGGACGCCGACCAGGTGCGGGACGCGGGTGGCCTGTACGTGCTCGGCACCGAGCGGCACGAGTCGAGGCGCATCGACAACCAGCTCCGCGGTCGGTCGGGTCGTCAGGGCGACCCCGGCGAGTCCCGGTTCTACCTGTCGCTGGGCGACGAGCTGATGCGCCGCTTCAACGGCGCGGCGCTGGAGTCGATCATGACGCGGCTGAACCTGCCGGACGACGTGCCGATCGAGGCGAAGATGGTCTCGAAGGCGATCAAGAGCGCGCAGACCCAGGTCGAGCAGCAGAACTACGAGATCCGCAAGAACGTCCTCAAGTACGACGAGGTGATGAACCAGCAGCGCACCGTCATCTACGAGGAGCGCCGCCAGATCCTCGAGGGCGAGGACATGGAGGGCCAGGTCGAGACGATGATCACCGACGTGGTCACCGCCTACGTGGACGGGGCGACGGCCGAGGGGTACGTCGAGGACTGGGATCTCGACCAGCTGTGGACCGCGTTGAAGACCCTCTACCCGGTCGGTGTCGAGCATCGGGCCCTCACCGGTGAGACCGAGGACGGTGACCGCGGCGACCTGTCCCGCGAGGAACTGCGCGATGCGCTGCTCGCGGACGTCCGCTCGGCCTATGCGCAGCGGGAGCAGCAGATCGACGCCATCGCAGGCGAGAACGGCATGCGGGAGCTTGAGCGCCGGGTGCTGCTGTCCGTGCTCGACCGCAAGTGGCGCGAGCACCTCTACGAGATGGACTACCTCAAGGAGGGCATCGGGCTGCGGGCGATGGCCCAACGGGATCCCCTCGTCGAGTACCAGCGTGAGGGCTACGACATGTTCACCGCGATGCTCGAGGGCCTGAAGGAAGAGTCGGTCGGGTTCCTGTTCAACCTGCAGGTCGAGGCGGCGCCCGCGCCGGAACAGTCCGGCTGGACCACCGCGGCCGCCGCCGCGCGCAGCGAGTCGGTTGCTCCGGCCCGGACCGCGACCCCGCCGCCGAGCCAGGGCGGGCAGCAGCAGGCACCCACCGCGCAGGCCGCGCCTGCCGCGCTGCGGGCGAAGGGGCTCGACGATCAGGAGGAGGGTGCGTTGACCTTCTCCGGACCGGCCGAGGACGGGACCGCGTCGGTCCGTACCAGCGGGGATCCCACGTCCGTGGTCGGGCCGACCCGACGCGAGCGCAGGCAGGCCGAGCGGGACACCAAGAAGAAGAAAAAGCGCTAGCCGCGGCCGGCGTCAGCCGACCTGAAGTGACGTGAACCTCCAGCCGCCCCCGGCGTCCGCGGACCGTCGGCGGGCGGCTGGTGCGCGTTCGAGGCGTCCCGCGATGGCGAACGTGCGGCCGCCGCGGACGTAGCTGCCGAAGACCTCGGCCCGGTCCTGGTCCAGCGGTCGCACGTGCACCCGACGCAGGTGCGCGGTGCCGAGCCCGCGCCCCGGTGCGCCCGCCCTGACGACCGCGGTCACGAGGTCGAACGGGGTCGACCCCAGCAGCGGACGCAGGGTGGACAGGTGGCGACGGCGGTCGAGTGCCTCGAGGACCATCCGCAGGGCCATCTCGCCGAATCGTCGACATCCGAGGTCCGGGACGCCGGGTGCCTCACCGTCGCCCGCTGGGTGCCGGTCGGCGGCGGCGGCGTGCCGCGGGGTGAGGGTGCGATGCGGGAGGGGTCGCGGGGTGCGGAGTGCGAGCCGGTGCGTGTGCCTCGGCGGTGTTGGCTCGGTGGGCGGTTCGGGGCTGGGGGCGTCGGTGACGTAGGTCCTCAATGGTGCTCTCCTCGTCGACGGGCTGCCGGTGCGGCGGAGGCGATTCCGCCGACACCGCGGTACGGGGTCGATCCCGGGGAGAGTCCGGACGGTGCGAGGATGGCACGAATTGCCGTCGCCCGCACGGTTTCCGGTATTCCGGCGCGGCGCCAGGGCGGGCCAGCCCTAGGGTGGGGGCCGTGCGTGGGCTGATCCTCGACTTCGGTGGAGTCCTTGACGGGCCGGGTTCCGACCCGGAACCGCTGGTGGCCGTGGTCGCGGACCTGCGGGCCCGCGGGGTGCGGACCGCGATCCTCAGCAACGACCCCGGTGGTCCGGGCGGTGCCGCGCTGCGGGGGCTCGGCGGCCGCGTCGTCGACGAGGTGGTCCTCTCGGGTGATGTCGGCCTCGCGAAACCGGATCCGCGCATCTTTCTGCATGCCGCCCGACTGCTGGGCGTCCCGCCAGCGCGCTGCGTGTTCGTCGACGACCTGATCGGCAACGTCCGAGGCGCAGTCGCGGTGGGGATGGTCGGTGTCCACCATGTGGGCGCGGACGCCACCGTCGAGGAACTGCGGATACTGTTCGATTCCGAGCCCGGCGGGGCGGGCGGAGACGGCCCGGCGTCCCCCGATGCGGGGGACGGATGAACACGGGGGCGGCATGGATACCAGGCTGACGACGCAGGACGCGTCCTTCTACTTCCTCGAAGCGAGCAGCACCCCGATGCATCTGGGGTCCCTGGCGATCCTGCGGGCCCCCGACGGCGGCCTCGACCACGAGGATCTGCTCAGCCACGTCGAGCACCGGCTTCCGCTCGTTCCCCGCTACCGGCAGCGGGTGCGGGAGGTGGCGCTCGGGTTGGCGCGGCCGGTGTGGGTCGACGACCGGGACTTCGACATCACCTATCACGTGCGCCGGTCGGCGCTGCCCAAGCCGGGCTCCGACGAGCAGTTGTACGACCTCGTCGCCCGACTGACGTCACGACCGCTGGACCGCAGCAGGCCACTGTGGGAGATGTATCTCGTCGAGGGGTTGGCCGACGACCGGATCGCGATCTTCACCAAGTCGCACACGGCGCTCGTCGACGGTGTCGACGCGCTTGAGATCGGGCAGGTGATCTTCGATCGATGCGACCATCCGCGCGAGGTCCCCGCGGAACTATGGATGCCCGCGCGGGAGCCGCGGGAGGCCGAGCTGGTGATGAACGCGGTCGCCGAGATGATCACCCGGCCCGCGGAGGGCGTCGCGACGGTCCGCATGCGGGTGGGTGACGTCGCAGGAACGGCGGCGGCCGCGATCGGCAACGTGGCGGCGCTGCTGCGCACCGCGGCGTCGACGGCGCCCGCCACCCCGCTGAACGCCACCATCTCGCGGAACCGGCGGTTCGCGACCGCGAAGACGTCGCTCGACGACTACCGGACGGTGCGCCGCCGCTTCGGGTGCGCGGTGAACGACGTGATCCTCGCGGTGTTGACCGGGGCGTTGCGGAACTGGCTGCTGTCCAGGGGCGAACCGGTCACCGCGTTCTCGACGGTCCGGGCGATGGTGCCGATGGCGATCGACGCGCCGGGCAGCGACGAGCGGCGGGCGTCGTCGCTGCTGATCGATCTGCCGGTCGGGGAGCCCAATCCGGTTGTCCGGCTGTCCCACATCGCGCACGCGACCGAGGCACACACCCAGCAGAACCGGACGGTGGCGGCCCAGACCCTGGTTCGGGTGTCGGGGACCGCCCCGGCGACCCTGCACGCGATGGGGCTGCGGATGGCGAGTGGGCTGTCGCAGCGGATGTTCAACGTGATGATCACCAACGCGCCGGGCCCGCAGTCGACGCTGTGCCTCGGGGGCGCGCAGCTGCTGGAGACGTATCCGGTGTCGCCGCTGATCCGCAACCAGGCGCTGAGCATCGGCCTGACGTCGTACGACGGCCACGTCTACTACGGTTTGAACGGTGACCGGGACGCGATGTCCGACGTCGACGTGATCACCGGGTTGCTGTACGAGGCGCTCGACGAGTTGGTGGAAGTCTGCCGGTGAAGGGGAATGCATGAGGGTTTACGTGCCCGCGACGATCGCGATGTTGCAGCGGTTGGTCGCCGAGGAGGAGCTGAACCCGGTCAGCCGGACCGCGTTCGCGGTGACGCCTGCGTTGCGGGAGTCCTACGCGACCGGTGACGATGACGAGCTCGCCGAGGTGGCGATGACCGAGGCGGCCCGGGCATCGCTGCGGTTGATCGCAACCGAGGCGGGGGAGCGTGAGCGACCCGAGGCCGCCGAGGGCGAGCACCCGGCGGGGTCGGTGATGTATCGGCGGGCGGTGATCGCCGCCGACGTGGACGAGGTGGCGCTGCGCCCGGACCTCGACGACGCGGTGGTCCGGCTCGCGGCCCCGCTGCCGCTGTCCGCGGTGGCGTCGGTGCACGTCGACCTCTCGGATGCGGAGGCCGCGGTCGAGCGGGCCGCCGAGGTCGTCGACGCCGCCGACCTCGGTGACGCGGACGCCGAGTTCGTGCTCGGGGATGCGGAGGACCACGATCTGGCCTGGTATGCCACCCAGGAACTCCCCTTCCTGCTCGACCTGCTCTGAGCGTCCGGCGGAGTGCGTGACAGGCTGCCTCACCTGCGGGTAACCTACGGGCCCGTAACCTCTGCGAGTGGATGGAAGTTTGATGGGCTTGAGGAAGTGGCTCGAGGCGCCGGCGGCCGACGTGTCGGCACCGCGACGGCCGAGTGTGAACATGCTGCGCGGGGCGGTGACCCGGGTGACGACGCCGCTGCTGCCGGACGACTTCCTGCACCTGGCCAATCCGTTGTGGTCGGCCCGCGAACTGCGCGGCAAGGTGGTCGAGGTGCGGACCGAGACCGCGGACTCGGCGACCCTGGTGATCAAGCCGGGCTGGGGCTTCGACTTCGACTACCAGCCCGGTCAGTACATCGGCATCGGGATCCTCGTCGACGGCCGGTTCCACTGGCGCTCCTACTCGTTGACGTCGCCGCCGAGTCGTGAGCACCGGCTGATCACGATCGCGGTGAAGGCGATGCCGGAGGGTCGGCTGTCGAGCCACCTGATCAACGGCGTCCCCGCGGGCACCGTGGTCCGGCTCGCCGCGCCGCAGGGCAACTTCCTGCTGCCCGAGCCGCCGCCGGAGAAGATCCTGTTTCTCACCGCGGGCAGCGGCATCACGCCGGTGATGGCGATGCTGCGGTCGATGGTCCGGCGCGGCACCGTGCCCGACGTGGTGCACGTGCACTCGGCGCCGACCGAGCAGGACGTGATGTTCGGCGACGAACTGGCCGCGCTGCACGACGCGCACCCGAGCTTCGTCTCCCACGTGCAGTGCACGCGCGGCGGTGGCCGGTTCCGGCTCGCCGACCTCGACGAGCTGTACCCGGACTGGCGGGAGCGGCAGACCTGGGCGTGCGGGCCGGTCGAGATGCTTGACGAGGTGGAGCGGGTGTGGGCCGAGGCGGGCCTCACCGACCGCCTGCACACCGAGCGGTTCACGATCGCGCGGGCCGACACCTCCGGGCAGGGCGGCACGGTGACGTTCGCGAAGTCGGACCGCGCCACGGACGTTGACGGCGTCACCACGATTCTGGAGGCGGGTGAGAACCTCGGCGTGCAGATGCCGTTCGGCTGCCGGATGGGCATCTGCCAGACCTGCGTCGCGCCCCTGCTGTCGGGCCACGTCCGCGACCTGCGGTCCGGGCAGGAGCACGGCGAGGGCGAGCGGGTGCAGACGTGCGTCTCGGTCGCGGCCGGCGACTGCACCATCGATCTGTAGCGCCGACGATGGCCATCACGGACATCAGAGAGTTCTCGCACCTAACCGAGGGTGACATCGAGGAGCTCGGCCGGGAACTGGACCGGATCCGCAGGGACGTCGAGCAGTCGCGGGGCGCCGCGGACGCCCGGTACGTCCACAACGTGATTCGGGCCCAGCGGGCACTCGAGATCGGTGGCCGGGCGATCCTGTTCGGCAGCAGGTACCGGCCCGCGTGGATCGCGGGGACCGCGATGCTCGGCCTCGCGAAGATCGTCGAGAACATGGAGCTCGGGCACAACATCGTGCACGGCCAGTGGGACTGGATGAACGACCCGGAGATCCACTCCACGACGTGGGAGTGGGATCAGACCGGGCCGTCGTCGCAGTGGAAGCGGGCGCACAACTACTCGCATCACACCTTCACGAACGTCGTCGGGATGGACGAGGACGTCCAGTTCGGAATCATTCGGATGACCAGGGACGTGCCGTGGCGGCCGATCAATCTGCTGCAGCCGGTCGCCAATGTGGTGCTGGCCGCCGGGTTCGAGTGGGGCATCGCGCTGCACGACTGGAAGATCACCAGGGAGGGGGAGGCGGCGCGGGGGCAGGAACACGTGCGCGCGGTCGACCGGGCGTTCCTGCGCAAGGCGACCCGGCAGGTGGTCAAGGACTACGTGCTGTTCCCGGCGATCACCGGGCCCGCGTGGCGAAGCACCCTGACCGCGAACGCGACCGCGAACCTGATCCGCAACGTGTGGGCGTACGCGGTGATCTTCTGCGGGCATTTCCCCGACGGCGCCGAGAAGTTCACGGTCGCCGAGCAGGAGCGGGAGACCCGACCGGAGTGGTACCTGCGGCAGATGCTGGGCAGCGCGAACATCTCCGGTGGGCGTGCGTTGGACTTCCTGACCGGGAACCTGAGCTTCCAGATCGAGCACCACCTGTTCCCGGACCTGCCCAGCAACCGGCTGCGCGAGGTGTCGGTGCGGGTGCGGGCGCTGTGCGACGAGTACGACCTGCCGTACACGACCGGGCCGCTGTCGCGGCAGTACCTGCTGGCGCTGCGCACCGTGCTCAAGCTGTCCCTCCCGGACCGATTCCTGACCGCGACGTCGGACGATGCGCCGGAAACGTCGTCGGAGCGCAGGTTCGGCGACGGGGGTGCCCCGCGGGTGGATCCGGCGACCGGACGCCGGGTCGGGCTGCGGTCCGCGCTGCGGCGGCTGCGCGGCAGGTGAGGGCGACGCCTGTGATTGACGTCACAGGCCGCCGACGGAAACCTACGCTGGCGTAACCTACGGTACGGTAGGCCGGTAATCGACGAGCAGGACCTGGAGAACGATGGCTATTTCGGACGTCAAGGAATACGCGCACCTCACCGAGGCCGACATCGAGGCCCTCGGTCGGGAGCTGGATGCGATCCGACGCGACATCGAGGCGTCCCGCGGCGAGCGGGACGCCCGGTACCTGCGTAACACCATCCGGCTGCAGCGCTCCCTCGAGGTCGGTGGCCGCGCGGTGCTCTTCGGCAGCCGCAAGCGCCCGTTGTGGGCGCTCGGTGCCGGCATGCTCGGGGTCGCGAAGATCATCGAGAACATGGAGCTCGGGCACAACGTGATGCACGGGCAGTGGGACTGGATGAACGACCCCGAGGTGCACTCGAGCAGCTGGGAGTGGGACGTGGTCGGCCCGTCCGCCCACTGGAAGCAGACCCACAACTACCTGCACCACAAGTACACCAACATCCTCGGCATGGACGACGACGTGGGATATGGGCTGCTGCGCGTCACCCGGGATCAGCGGTGGAAGCCGTTCAATGCGGGGAACCTCGTCTACAACACCCTGCTCGCGCTGTTCTTCGAGTTCGGCATCGCCGCCCAGCATGTCGAGCTCGGCAAGGTCGCGAAGGGGCGGGACGACCGCGAGGAAACCAAGCGCAAGCTGCGCGAGGTCCGCGACAAGATGGGCAAGCAGCTGCTCAAGGACTACGTCGTCTTCCCCGCGCTGACCGGCAGGGCGTGGAAGTCGACGATGAGCGCGAACTTCACCGCGAATGTGATCCGCAACGTGTGGACCAACGCCGTTATTTTCTGTGGGCACTTCCCGGACGGCGCCGAGAAGTTCACCAAGGCCGACGTCGACAACGAGACGCAGGCCCAGTGGTACCTGCGGCAGATGCTCGGCAGCGCAAACATTTCGGGCGGCCGCGCCATGGACTTCATGACCGGCAACCTCAGCTACCAGATCGAGCATCACATCTTCCCGGATCTGCCGTCGAACCGCTACGCGGAGATCGCGGTGCGGGTCCGCGAACTGTGCGACAAGTACGACCTGCCGTACACCACGGGGCCGCTGCTGGTGCAGTACGGGAAGGCGTGGCGCACCATCGCCAAGCTGTCGCTGCCGAACACGTACCTCACCGACACCACGGACGACGCGCCGGAGACCGCCTCCGAGCGCAAGTGGGAGGGCCGCGAGGCCGTCCTCACCCGGGATCCGGCGACCGGGCGTTCGCGCGGGCTCAAGACCGCGATCCGGGAGAGCAGGAAGCGGCGCGGGCTGCGGAAGCTGTTGCCCCGCTGACCATCCGGCGGGCTCGGCAGGCCGAGACGTCGACGCGTGCATGCGCAGGTGGACCCGCCCGTGACGGTGGGTCCACCTGCGCGTCACGACCACCCGGTGGATCCGGGGTCGCTCGCGGAGCCGGAGGTGGCTACTCGGGAGGCTCGTTGGAGGAGCCGACGATCGACGACCCGAGGTCGATGAGGGTGGCGAAGATGCTCCTGACATCGCCGAAGATGGCCGAACCTGCGTCGATGACGTCCTCGAAACTACCCATCTGAGTTACTCCTTGTCTCGTGACGGCGGGGAAATCCAGCCTGTGTCGTGACCTGAGCTGATTCGAATCAGATTGAGCTCGTACAGCGTAAACACAGGGACCGGGGTGTGGCATCCCGGGCGGGCCGCGGTGGCCGAATCGTGATCTCGCCCGGTGATGCCGCCGGTCTCACCAGGTTTCGTTCGACGACAGCGCCACCAGCAGCTGTCGGACCGCGCCGGCGCGGCGCGCTGCCTGCCCGTCGAGTCGGTCCAGCGCGCACTCGGGGTCCGCGGGCGGCCCGAGATGGGTGCACCCGCGGGGGCAGTCCTCGATCGCGGACGCCAGGTCGGCGAACGCGCCCATCACGTCGTCGGGCGAGATGTGGGCGAGGCCGAACGACCGGATGCCGGGGGTGTCGATCACCCAGCCGCGGGGCGCCCCCTCCAGGGCGCTGGCGCGGATCGGCAGCGGCAGCGCGACGGACTGCGTCGAGGTGTGCCTGCCCTTGCCCACCCCGGACACCACCCCGGTCGCCCGATCTGCCTCCGGGACAAGGCGATTGACGAGCGTCGACTTGCCGACACCGGAATGGCCGATCAGTGCGGTGACCGTCCCCGCCAGAATGCGCTCGACGGTGTCCAGGGGTTCCGAGGTTCCGGCCAATACCACCGGGACGTCGAGGTCCTCGAAGGCCGCCGCGAACTCGCGGTGATCGGCGAGATCGCCCTTCGTCAGGCAGAGGATCGGATCGAGTCCGCCGACATAGGCGGCGACCAGTGCTCGCTCCACAAAGCCGGTCCGCGGCGGCGGGTCGGCGAGCGCGACCACGATCAGCAACTGCGAGGCGTTCGCGACCACGACCCGCTCGTAGGGGTCGGTGTCGTCGGCGGTCCGGCGCAGCACGGTGGCCCGGTCCTCGACCCGCACGATTCGGGCCAGGGTATCCACGCGTCCCGACACGTCGCCGACCACGCCGACCCGGTCCCCGACGACGATCGGGGTGCGGCCGAGTTCCCGCGCCCGCATCGCGACGACCGGGCGGTCGGGGTCGTCGCCCAGCACGCAGCCCCACCGGCCGCGGTCGACGGAGACGACCATCGCGGACTCGGCGGACCGGTGCTCCGGCCGCTTCTTGGTGCGGGGTCGTGAGCCCTTGCCCGGGCGGACCCGGACATCGGACTCGTCGTACCGGCGCGCGCTCAGGAGGATGCCCCGATGCGATCGGAAAGCATGTCCGCCCACAGCTTCTCGAAGCCGGGGAGGGTCTTCGCTGTGGTCTCCACGTCGTCGACGTGGACGCCGTCGACGACCAGCCCGACGATCGCACCCGCGGTGGCCATCCGGTGATCCGCGTACGAGCCCCACTCGCCCCCGTGCAGCGGTCGCGGGTCGATGTGCAGGCCGTCCGCGGTCTCGGTTGCCGCGCCGCCGAGGTTGTTGATCTCGGCGGACAGCGCTGCGAGCCGGTCGGTTTCGTGCCCGCGCAGGTGGGCGATGCCACGCAGCGTCGACGGCGAGTCGGCGAGCGCGGCGAGCGCGGCGACCGTGGGGGTGAGCTCGCCGACGTCGTGCAGGTCGACGTCGATGCCGTGCAGGCGGTCCGGTCCGGTGACCGTCAGCACCGAATCATCAAGGGACACGGCGGCCCCCATGTCGGTGAGGATGCCGCGGATCGCGTCACCGGGCTGGGTCGTCGACGCGGGCCACCGCGGCACGCTCACCACGCCACCCGTCACCGCGGCCGCCGCGAGGAACGGGGTCGCGTTCGACAGGTCGGGTTCGACCACCCAGTCCACCGCGGCGACGGGTCCCGGCTCGACCCGCCAGATCACCTGCCCCCCCGCGGCGGGGGTGTGCACCCGCACCCCGGCGGTGCGCAGCATCTCCACGGTCATGTCGATGTGCGGCATCGACGGCACCGCCGCGCCCGCATGGCGCACCACGACGCCGTCGGTGAACCGCGCCGCGGACAGCAGCAGGCCGGACACGAACTGCGACGACCCGGACGCGTCGATCGTCACCTCACCGCCCGCGACGGCGCCGCGGCCGGTGACGGTGAACGGCAGTCCGTCGCCGTCGATCGACACACCGAGGCCGCGCAGCGCGTCGAGGATGGTGCCGAGGGGGCGGCTGCGGGCCTGCTCGTCACCGTCGAACGCGACCGCGCCGTCGGCGAAGGCCGCCACCGGGGGCAGGAATCGCATCACGGTGCCGGCAAGGCCGCAGTCCACGCCAGCGCCGTGCAGCGGCCCCGGCGTGACGCGCAGGGTGGTGGGGGAGTCGAGTTCGGTGATGTCGACGCCGAGCGCGCGCAGGGCATCGATCATCAGGTCGGTGTCGCGGCTGCGGAGGGTTCCGGTGACGGTGGACGGCCCGTCGGCGAGCGCGGCGAGGATCAGCGCCCGGTTGGTGATCGACTTCGACCCCGGCAGGGTCACGGTCGCGTGCACGGGCGATACGGCTCGGGGCGCTCTCCACAGACTCACGGCCACCATCTTCCCGCATCGGGCGGCACGCCGGTCGGCACGCCCCCTGCACGTGTCGGTGCGGGCGACCAGAATGGACGGCATGTGCGGGAGATATGCGACCACGGTCGACCCGGCCCTGCTCGCGGTCGAACTTGATGCGGTCGACGAGACCGGGTCGGCGCCGCCGCGGCCGACCGAGCGGTACAACGTCGCGCCGACCGACCCGGTGCTCGCCGTCGTCGCCCGGCACGACCGGGAACACCCCGACGCCGACCCGACGCGGCGGATCCGGCGGATGCGGTGGGGGCTGGTGCCGCCGTGGACGAAGGCGGGCGAGGACGGTGCGCCGGTCCGGTCGGCGCCGCTGTTCAACGCCCGCGCCGACACCGCACCGACGAAGCCAGCGTTCCGGGCCGCGGTGCGGGGTAAGCGGGCGCTGATCCCGATGGACGGCTGGTACGAGTGGACGACCGAGCCGACCGCGGCGGGCAAGGCGGTGAAGGTCCCGCACTACCTGACCCCGGCCGACGGGTCGCGGCTGTTCATGGCCGGGCTCTGGTCGGTGTGGCACGACCCCGCGGCCCGGGCTGGCGCGAGCGTCCCGCTGCTCAGCTGCACGATCCTGACCACCGACGCGGTCGGGGAACTGCGGTCCGTGCACGATCGGATGCCGCTGATCCTCACCCCGGACCACTGGGACCGCTGGCTCGACCCCGACGGTGAGGACCCCGGCGACCTGCTCGCCGGGGTCTCCGAGGCGGTCGCGGCGGGCATCGAGATCCGGCGCGTCTCGGACCGCGTCAACAGCGTCCGCAACGACGGCGCCGACCTGATCGCGCCCGCCGCGCCGCCCGGCACCGCCGTCGGCGAGCAGATCAGCCTGCTCTGATCCCCGCGTGCGTTCCCTAATGTCACATTGGCTTACCTGGCGACCCCCAATGTGACATTACGGAACCTTGGGTGAGGGTGCGGGGGAGGCGAGGTCGCTGACCTCGGCAACCAGTTCCAGCGACCGCAGCCACGCGGACCGGTCCGTTGCCGAGGAGACGACCATCAGCTCGTCGGCGCCGGTGCGTGCGGTGAACGTGTCGAGGTAGTCGCGCACCTGCTGCGCGGTGCCGACCGCGGTGTACCGCAGCATCTGCAGCACCTGCTGGCCCGCCGGCGAGGTGAGGACGAGGTCCGTCTCCTCCGGCGTGAAGGTGCGGCCGCGGCCGACGAACAGTTGGACCCGCTTGCGTTGGGTCGCGGTGAACAGGGCCTGCGCCTCGTCCTCGGTGTCGGCGGCGATGACGTTGACGGCCGCGATCACGTACGGCTCCGCGAGCTGCGCCGACGGGCGGAACTCGCGGCGGTAGATCGCGATCGCGTCGTCGAGGGCGTTGGGGGCGAAATGTGAGGCGAACGCGTACGGCAGGCCGAGCATCGCCGCGAGTTTCGCGCCGAACAGCGACGAGCCGAGGATGTACAGCGGCACGTTCGTGCCCTTGCCCGGGGTGGCCTCGATGCCCGCCACCCGGGTCGGGCCGGTGAGGTAGCCCTGCAGTTCGAGGACGTCCTGCGGGAAGGAGTCGGCGGACGACGGGTCCCGGCGCAGCGCCCGCATCGTCTGCTGGTCGCTGCCCGGGGCGCGGCCGAGTCCGAGGTCGATGCGGCCCGGATGCAGTTCGGCGAGGGTGCCGAACTGTTCGGCGATGGTCAGCGGCGCGTGGTTCGGCAGCATGACGCCACCGGATCCGAGCCGGATGGACTCGGTGTTCGCGGCGATGTGCGCGATCAGGACGCTCGTCGCCGACGAGGCAATCGACGGCATGTTGTGGTGTTCTGCGTACCAGATACGTTGGTAGCCTTGTCGTTCCGCGGCCCGGGCCATCTCGACGCTGGCGCGGAAGCTGTCCCGGGCGTGCTCGCCGTCGCCGATCTGCGCGAGGTCGAGGATGGAGAGCGGAACGGTCACGAGGGCACCGGCTTTCTGACACGGACACATGGTTGCCACGTGCAACGGTTTCGCCGGGCGGGTTTGTTCCCGACGGGTCAGCCCGCGGTGATCGGCGCCAGCACCGCCCCGGTCAACCGAACCAGGTCCCGCGGGTCCAGGTCGATCTCCAGGCCGCGGCGGCCCGCGCTGCACAGCACCCGATCCCAGTCGGTGGCGGACGCGTCGATCACCGTCGGCAGCGTCCGGCGCTGCCCCAGCGGGGAGATGCCGCCGAGCACGTAGCCCGTCGACCGCTCCGCGTCCGCCTGCTCCGCCATCACCGCCTTCCCCGCGCCGAGTGCCGCGGCGGCCGCCTTGAGCGACAGCTTCGACGGGACCGGGAGCACCGCGACCGCGAGTTTGCCGTCCGAGGTCTTGATCACCAGCGTCTTGAGGATCTGCGCGGCGTCAAGGCCGAGCTCTCCCGTCAGCGCATCGACGGCCTCGGTGCCGTAGGAGGCGTTGGTCGGGTCGTGGTCGTATCCGTGGACGCGATGCGGAACCTTGGCCTTGACCAGGGTCTGGGTCGCCGGGGTTGCGGAGCCTGCCATGCCTGAAGACTGTAGGGCCGCGGGCGGTGGTCGTTGCGGTGGGGAACAGTCTTCGCCGTCGGGGCGTTGCACCGGGCACGTTGGTCCATGTCGGAAGGAGCCGCCGGTGTCGGTGCAATGCCTCGAACGTCCCGCAGCGAGGAAGGTCGTGAGGGGCGCTGATCGACAGCCCGTCGGGCCGGTGGCGGTAGCCTTGATCTCTGACGAGAGCGAAGGGATCACCGTGCCCAACGACCTGAGCGAACCCCGAGACACCGGCCCGGATGTTGGCGCCGCAGGTGAGACGGAGGCCGAGCTGACGCAGCGATTCGAGCGGGACGCGTTGCCGTTGCTCGACCAGCTGTACGGCGCCGCGCTGCGGATGACCCGCAACCCCGCCGACGCGGAGGACCTGGTGCAGGAGACGTACGTCAAGGCGTACTCCGCGTTCCGTTCCTTCAAGGAGGGCACCAACCTCAAGGCGTGGCTGTACCGCATCCTGACCAACACGTACATCAACTCGTATCGGAAGAAGCAGAGGCAGCCCGCGCAGTACCCGACCGACGAGATCACCGACTGGCAGCTCGCCGCCACCGCCGAGCACACCTCGCAGGGTCTGCGGTCGGCGGAGGTGGAGGCGCTCGATGCGCTGCCCGACGACGAGATCAAGAACGCGCTGCAGCAGCTGCCGGAGGAGTTCCGGATGGCCGTCTACTACGCGGACGTCGAAGGGTTCCCGTATAAGGAGATCGCCGAGATCATGGGTACCCCGATCGGAACGGTCATGTCGCGGCTGCACCGCGGCAGGAAGCAACTGCGCGGGCTGCTCGCCGATGTCGCCCGCGAACGCGGATTCAACCGCGGCGCCACCACAACAACCACAGGCCAGGAGCAGGAGGCGTCCCGGTGAGCGAGCAGAACGAATTCGAGCGGCTCGACTGCTCCGCCGTGATCGCCGACGTCTGGCTGATGCTCGACAACGAATGCGACGAGCGCACCCGCGCCCGGCTGCAGCAGCACATGGAGGACTGCGGCTCCTGCTTCGAGGCCTACGGCATCGAGGCGAAGGTGAAGTCGCTGCTCTCGCGCAAGTGCGGCGGCGAGCACGCGCCGGAGGGCCTCCGGCAGCGGCTGCGGATTCAGCTGAGCCAGACCACGATCGTCACCCGCATCGATCCCGCGCAGTAGCAAGGACGTCGAACGGGCGGTTACCGGAACATCACCCGAGAGGGGGACGCGGTAACCGCCCGTTCGGCGTTACTGGCTTCGTCTACGCGCTCAGGCGTTGGGACGCTTGCCGTGGTTTGCGGCACTGCCCTTGCGGCTGCGCTTCTTGCGACCACGCTTACCCATGGTTGTCTCCCTTCTTGTCCGATCTCGCTCGGGGACATTCTTCCACGTGTGGTTGGCTGTACTTCCACTGGTAGGTCCCAACACAAGCGAGGTGCTCGATGGCCGAAGACGTGCGCGCCGAAATGGTCTCCACCGTCTTCCAGGTGGTTGTCGCCGCCGGTGACGCGGTGAAGGAGGGGGACACCCTCGTGATCCTGGAGTCGATGAAGATGGAGATCCCGGTGATCGCGGAGGTCGACGGCACCGTCACCTCGGTCGACGTCGCGGTCGGCGACGTCATTCAGCAGGGCGACCTGATCGCCGTCATCTCCTGACCCGCGCCGCCGATGTCGACCCTCAGTGACCTGCTCGCCGAGCACACCGAACTCCCCGGTGAGGGCGTTGACCACCTCCAGCGGGTGGTCGGGGAGTGGCAACTGCTTGCGGACCTGTCGTTCGCCGACGTGCTGCTCTGGGTCTCCACCGACGCCGGGCTCGCCGAGCCGGACGAGGATGCCCGGCTGGTGTGCGTCGCCCAGTGTCGTCCCACGACCGCGCCGACGGCGTTCGCGGAGGACGCGGTGGGCTGGGTGGTCTCGGACAGCGAGCATCCGCACGTGCGGCAGGCGCTCACCGAGTGGCGGATCGTGCGGGTGCAGGACTCCGGGGGAGGCAACCCGGTGCGCCGCGAGGCCATCCCGGTGCGCTGCAACGGGGACGTGATCGCGGTGCTGAGCCGCGACACCAACCCGACGCAGCAGCGGCAGTCGAGCCCGCTGGAGGTGGCCTACCTCGACTGCGCGGCCGAGCTGTGCCAGATGATCAGCGAGGGCACCTTCCCGACGCCGGAGGAGCAGAGCGAGATCCTGTCCAGCCCCCGGGCCGGGGACGGCTTCATCCGGCTCGACCCGGACGGCATCGTCGTCTACGCGAGCCCGAACTCACTGTCGGCGTATCACCGGATGGGGCTGACCACGACCACGCTCAAGGGTCGGGACCTGGCCGCGGTGACCCGCACCCTGATCACCGACCCGTTCGACGCGCAGGATGTCGCCACCGACATTCGCGCCGCCCTCGCCGGGAAGGCGGGCAAGCGGATGGAGGTCGAGGCGCGCGGGGCGATCGTGCTGCTGCGCACGCTGGTGTTGCGGCCCGGCGGAAACCCGGCGGGCGCCGTGGTCCTGATTCGGGATGTCACCGAGGTCAAACGCCGCGACCGGGCTCTGCTCAGCAAGGACGCCACCATCCGGGAGATCCACCACCGGGTGAAGAACAACCTGCAGACGGTGGCCGCGCTGCTGCGATTGCAGGCCCGCCGCACCCAGAACGACGAGGCGCGGCTGGCGCTCGCCGAGTCGGTGCGCCGGGTCACCTCGATTGCGCTCGTCCACGACATCCTGTCGATGTCCGTCGACGAGGAGGTCAACCTCGACGAGGTCGTCGACCGGCTGGTGCCGATCATGGCGGACGTGGCCGCGGTCAACAGCACGGTGCAGATCCGCCGGGAGGGCAGTTTCGGGGTGTTTCCCGCGGAGCGGGCCACACCGCTGGTGATGGTGCTGACCGAGCTGGTGCAGAACGCCATCGAGCACGGGTACGAGCCGGGACAGGACGGGACGGTGACGCTGCGGGCGACGCGGTCGGCGCGCTGGCTGGACGTGGTGATCCACGACGACGGGACGGGCCTGCCCGACGGTTTCAGCCTGGAGCGCTCGGAGAGCCTGGGCCTGCAGATCGTGCGGACCCTGGTGTCCGCGGAACTCGGTGGCTCGCTCGGGTTGCGCCCGGCTCGGCGCGGTGGTGGAACGGAGGCGGCGTTGCGGGTTCCGTTGGGGCGCCGTGCCGCCACCCGCGTGTGACCGTCGCTCGGTGTGAACAGCGCTGAGGCCCGGCACCTTTCGGTGCCGGGCCTCAGTGACGACAGCTGTGTGTCAGACCGCGCTGCGAGCCCGGGTGCGTGCGTTCCGCCGCTTGAGCGCGCGCCGCTCATCCTCGCTCATGCCGCCCCACACGCCCGCGTCCTGACCCGACTCGAGGGCCCACGACAGGCAATCGGCGGTCACGGGGCAGCGGTTGCACACCAGCTTGGCGTCCGCGATCTGCGCGATGGCCGGTCCACTGTTGCCCACAGGGAAGAACAACTCCGGGTCCTCGTCCCGACAGATTGCCTTGTGGCGCCAGTCCATCCTTCTGCTCCTTTACCGGGTGCATCGCACCGTGTCGTCTGTGTGTTCGTTGGCAGCGGACTGGCTCCGGAAGTCGGGCCGTCACGCACCGTTGCGTATCGCGTCGTTCATGCGCGGTTGAGTCGAATGTTTCCGCGCTGTTGCTTGTGAATGCTTTCACGAACGCGCAGGAAGTCAATAGAAAATGGCCCGTCCGTGGGGTAACTCACTATTGCGAATCACCCGGTGTGGTCTGCATTACTTTGTACCCCGCTCGCGGGACTTTTGCACTATGGGAGTAGGGTTCTTGCCCGGCTCCGCGCCCGCCGCGCGGCATCGGCGGCGGGGTCGGCACGGCGTCAGCCGCGGCTCGGGGCCACCATCGTCAGCGCGTCGCGCACCGCGACGAAGTTCACCTCGGTGCGCTTTCCGATGTAGTCCCCGTCCATCTGGAGCCCGATCGGGGTGGTCGAGGTGATCCGCACCCGAGGGGTGTCATCCACCCGAAAAAGGTTGCGCGACTTCGGGTTCGACCCCGGCTTCAGGAGCTGGCGCACCATCGGCAGGCTCCGTGCGATGCTCATCGTGCGCATCGCGAACACGCCGAGACCGGTGTCGAAGGCGGTGTCCGGGTTGACCGCGACGGGGCGCTGGTTCAGGTACGTCCACGGGCTCGAGTTCGACACGAACGCGTAGTGCACCCCGTCGACCGGCTCGTGCCCCGGCACCTCCACCGTCAGCGTCGGCTCGATCCGCCGGGTCCGGAGGAAGGTGCGCACCGCGGTCCGCACGTACCGGGACGGGGTCGCTGCGTGGCCCTTCGCGCGGGCAAGGTCGATCGCCTCGCACACCTGCGCGTCCAGCCCGAGCCCGGCATTGAAGGTGAACCATCGGCCGTCGCAGTGCGCCAGCCCGATTCGTCGCCGCTCCCGCAGCTCGAGCAGTTCGATCAGCTGGTTCGTCGCAACAACGGGATCCGGGTCGATGCCGAGGGAGCGGGCGAAGACGTTCGCGGACCCACCCGGCACCACCGCGACGAGCGGGGTCGGTCCGATCGTCAGCGCGCTCATTGACCCGGGCTCCGGGGCGCCGAGCAGTCCGTTGACGACCTCGTTGACGGTGCCGTCGCCGCCGTGCACGATGATCAGCCCGATCCCCTCGATGACCGCCCGCCGGGCCAGCTCGGCGGCGTGACCACGGTGGGTGGTGTGCACCACCCGGACCTGCACCCGGCTCGACAGGGCATGCGCGAGCAGGTCCCGGGCAGCCGGGGTGGTCGAGGTCGCATTCGGGTTCACGATCAGCAGCGCGCGCACGGATCACGAGCTTAGGGCGTCGGCGCCGGCCCGCGCCCAACGCGGTCGCCGGGACGCTGGCGGCGACCCGGGTGCCGCGTTCTATAGGGTGGCTGCCGTGTCCGAGTCACCCGCATCTCCGTCCCTTCCCGCCACGGTTCGCTGGGCCGGCGGCCTGGTCACCTTCGAGGGCGTCGTCGCCGTCGTCGTCGCGCTCGTGCTGGTGATCCGGGGTCTGCTCGGGCACGACCGGGAGGCCGCGAACCCGTACGGGACGGCCGCCTGGTTCGTCATCCTCGGTGGTGCGGTGCTCGCGGCCGGGATCGCATTGCTGCGCGGGCACCGGTGGGGCCGGGCGATCGCGGTGGTGGCCCAGCTGCTGCTGCTGCCGGTGGTGTGGTCGTTGCTGACCGATTCGCACCAGCCCGCACTCGGCGTGGTGTTCGGCATCGTCGTCCTGCCCGCGCTGGCGTGCCTGTTCGCGGCGCCGACGTCGCGGTGGATGGCGCAGGAGTACGGGGACGACGCCGCCGAGGAATGACCGGCGGTCAGGCCGTACCCGCCAGTCCGGCCAGCGCGGCACCGCTGAGCCGGTAGCCCGTCCACTCGTCCTGCGGTTCCGCGCCGAGGGAGTCGTAGAACTCGATCGACGGGGTGTTCCACTTCAGCACCGACCACGCCAGCCGGGTGTAGCCGTTCGCGACGCACTCGCGGGCCAGGGTCGCGAGCAGTGCCCGCCCGTGACCTCGGCCGCGGAAGGCGGGCTGCACGTACAGGTCCTCCAGGTAGATGCCGTGCACCCCGTCCCAGGTGGAGAAGTTCCGGAACCACAGCGCGGTCCCCACCACCGCGCCGCCGTCCTCGACGACGTGACCGAACACCGTCGGCTGCGGACCGAACAGCGCGGCCGTCAGCTGGGCCTCGGTGACGGTGCACTCGTCCCTGGCCTTTTCGTACTCGGCCAGGTCGTACACCAGGCCGGTGACGGCGGGCACGTCCGCGGCGGTGATGCGGCGAATCATCGGGAACCTCTTTCGTTTCGGATGGGTCGGTGGTCAGCTGGCGTTGTGGGCGACGATCTGCCGGACGCCGCGCTCGTACCCGAGCACCGTGACGGCACCGGGGGACAGCGCGAAGCGGCGGCCCTCGAGCACCGGGAACCCCACCCAGCGGGCGATCAGCGCCCGGGAGAAGTGGCCGTGCCCGACGAGGACGACGTCGCGGCCGGGGAGGTGGGATTCGGCGACGGACAGCACCAGGTCCGCGCGCGACTCGACCGCGTCGGCGTCCTCGCCGCCGGGGCACGGATGCGTCCACACCGTCCAGTGCGGCACCAGCTCCCGGATCTGCGGGGTGGTCAGACCCTCGTAGTCGCCGTAGTCCCATTCGGCGAGCGCGTCCCACGTGCGGGCGTCCAGGCCGGCCAGTTCGGCTGTGCGCGCCGAGCGCCTGCGGGGGCTGCACAGGACCGCCGGGTCGTGCAGGCCCAGCCCGGTCAGGCGCCCGGCGGCGGCCCGCGCCTGTGCCTCCCCCTCGGCGGTCAACGCGACGTCGGTGCGGCCGGTGTGCCGTCCACGGGCCGCCCACTCCGTTGACCCGTGCCGCAGCAGCACGATCCGTCCGCCAGCGCGGTCCGGTGTCGCCGCGCCCGCGCGTTCGGTGTCGCCGAGTGGTCGTTGAGAGGGCACATCCGCGATCATCTCAGGTGAGGGTCTCGCCAGCGCGCCCCGAGTGCGCAAAGATCACTGCCGTGACAACTGTGCTCGCGGTGGCGAATCAAAAGGGTGGGGTCGCGAAGACCACGACGGTGGCATCACTGGCGGCGGCGTTGGCCGGGCTGGGGCGGAAGGTGATGGTGGTCGACCTCGACCCGCAGGGCTGCCTGACCTTCTCGCTGGGACACAACCCGGACCGGGTCGAGGCGTCGGTGCACGAGGTGCTGACGGGGCAGCTGCCGCTCCGGGAGGTGATCGTCGATACCGACGAGGGTTTCGCCCTGGTTCCGGCAACGATCGACCTGGCGGGGGCGGAGGCGGTGCTGCTGATGCGGCCGGGCCGCGAATTCGCGCTCAAGCGGGCCCTTGCCACGCTCGGCGACGACTTCGACGTGGTCCTCGTCGACTGCCCGCCGTCGCTGGGCGTGCTCACCCTCAACGGGCTAACGGCGGCGAACGCGGTGCTGGTGCCGCTGCAGTGCGAGACGCTCGCGCACCGCGGGGTCGGGCAGCTGCTGCGGACGGTCGCCGAGGTTCGGGAGATCACCAATCCGGAGCTGGCGCTGCTCGGTGCCCTGCCGACCCTCTACGACGCCCGCACGACGCACAGCAGGGACGTGCTCGCCGATGTCGCGGACCGCTACGACCTGCCGGTGCTCGCGCCGCCGATCCCGCGCACCGTCCGATTCGCGGAGGCGAGCGCGTCGGGGGCCACGGTGCTCGCCGGGCGCACCAACAAGGGGGCCAAGGCGTACCGCGAGCTGGCCCGCGGCCTCGTCGCGTACTGGGACGACGGGACCCCGCTGCCGCACTGCGAGTGACCGGGGATCCTAGGGCATGTCTCCTAGCGCAGCGCGACGAGCTCGTCCCCGCGCTGTTCGACGACGACGGAACCGAGGACGGTGGTCGTGACCGGTCGGGGCGGCGTGCTGTCGGGTCGGTCGACCGGGATGCGGCGGAGGTCGGCGCCGGTGACCGGGTCGAGCACCGCGATGCCGCCCTCGACGGGGACGAGGACCTGACCGGCCATCACCGCGCCGGGGCCGAGCGCATCGGGGAACGACCACAACGGCGTGAAATCCGTTGTCCGCAGGGCGATCACGGTGGAGCCGGTCCACCAGCTGATGAACGATGCGGTGCGGGCGACGGTGGCGGTGGGGGAGACGTCGGCGGGGGCGGGATGCCGGGCGGTTTCGTTGCCGCTGCCGTCGAACACCGCGACCGATGCCGCCGCCGTCGGGGTCCCGGGAACGTAGACGGCGGTGCGTTCCCCCGAGACGCCGAGGACGGCGGCGCGCGCGACGTCACCGAGCAGGGTCGACCCGAACTCCTCGGGCTCGGAATTGTCCTTCGGTGCCGGGTTCAGGATGTCGAGCCGGACGCCGTCCTCCCCCGGACAGGATTCGAGCACCGCGAGCCGGCTGCTGCTGGACCCGGACGACAGCAGGGCGCAGCCGGAGCGGGGCTGCACACCGGGGTTGACCGGGGCGTCGACCCGACCGAATTCGAGGGTGCGCACCAGGTCCGAGCGCCACACCTCCAGCCGGGAGTCGCCGCGGGAGGTGAGGTAGGTGCCGTCCTCGGACAACGTCACGGAGGGGTCCGCGTCGCTGGATCGCTGCGCCTGCCGAACCCCGGTGGACCCGTCGAGTTGGGTGACCTGACCGCAGCCCCGATCATCGGGGTAGACCGCGACCGCGGTGTTCCAGGCCCCGATCACCCCGCACAGTGCCCGGTCCCGCCGATACGACCACAGCGCGCTTCCGGTCTCCGGGTCGTGTCCGGTGACGGTGTCGCCCGCGCCGCTGACCACGGCGCCACCCGCGGCAACGGGGGCGGCGGTGGCGCCGCTGGCGGCACGCCAGGACTCGGTCAGGGTGTCGGGCACCGTCAGCGCGGTCTCCGCCGGGACGGCGGGGGTGCTCGCGGTTACCGATTCGGTGCCGCGGGCATCCCCGGTGAACCAGACCGCGCCCGCGGCGACAACGACGAGCAGCGCGATCGCGCAGGCGGCGAAAACGTCGGCGCGGGTGCGCCGCTCGGGTGCGAGCACGTGGGTGGCTACTCCGTCGCTGCGGGCGCCGCTGAGGTGGCCGCGCCGGTGGACGGGCGACGGCGCCGGCGCCGGCGCCGGGCCGGGGTCCCCTCGCCGCTCGGCGACGTGGGTTCCGGGGCGACGGCCTCCGATGAGGTGTCGGCAGGCGCGGTGGTGGCGGCCTCGGCGGACCGTGCACCTCGGGTCCGCTTCCTGGTGCGGGTCCGCTGCGGCCGCTCGGCCTTGTCGGCGCTCTCCGCCGGAGCCTCGTTCGTGCGCGCGGGCTTCGGCTTCCGGACCGAACCCTTCGCGTCGGTCGGGATGCCGAGATCCGTGTAGAGGTGCTCGGAGCTGGAGTAGGTCTCGACCGGATCGGCGACGCCCAGGTTCAGCGCCTTGTCGATCAGCTGCCAGCGCGGCACGTCGTCCCAGTCGACGAGGGTGACCGCGGTGCCGGTGCGGCCTGCGCGACCGGTGCGGCCGATCCGGTGGACGTAGGTCTTCTCGTCGTCGGGGCACTGGTAGTTGATGACGTGTGTCACGTCGTCGATGTCGATGCCGCGGGCCGCGACATCGGTCGCGACCAGCACGTCCACCTTGCCGGTGCGGAACCCCTTGAGGGCCTTCTCCCGTGCGATCTGGCCGAGGTCGCCGTGCACGGCCCCGACCGAGAATCCGCGCTCGTTCAGCTCGTCGGCGACCTTCTGTGCGGTGCGCTTGGTGCGGGTGAAGATCATCGTCGCGCCGCGGCCGTCGGCCTGCAGGATTCGGGCCACCATCTCGGCCTTGTCGAGCGCGTGGGCGCGGAAGATGTGCTGGGTGGTGCGGTCGTGCACCGCCGAGGACTCCGGCTCCTCGGCGCGGATGTGCGTCGGCCGGGTCAGGAACGTGCGCGCGAGGGTGATGATCGGGCCGGGCATCGTCGCGGAGAACAGCATCGTCTGGCGGCCGGGAGCGGAGCCGGAGGGTCCGTCCGGGACCATCTGCAGGATGCGCTCGATGTCGGGCAGGAAGCCGAGGTCGAGCATCTCGTCGGCCTCGTCGAGGACCAGAACCCCGACCTTCCCGAGGATCAGGTGCCCCTGCTTGGCGAGGTCGAGCAGTCGGCCGGGGGTGCCGACGACGACGTCGACGCCCTTCCGCAGGGCCTCGATCTGCGTTTCGTAGGGGCGGCCGCCGTAGATCGACAGCACCTCAAGCTTCCGGGTGCCGGCCTTCAGGTACTTGCCCGCGTTCACCAGATCCTCGGTGACCTGGATGCACAGTTCCCGGGTCGGGACGATGACCAGCGCCCGCGGGGTGCCGTCGAGCGCGGCGGTGCCGGAGCCGGTGCTGACGCGGTGCAGCAGCGGGACGCCGAAGCCGAACGTCTTGCCCATGCCGGTGCGGGCCTGACCGATCAGGTCGTCGCCAGCGAGCGCCAGCGGAAGCGTCAACTCCTGGATGGCGAAGGTGCGTTCGATGCCGATCTCCGCCAGCGCCCGGACGATCTCGTCGCGGACGCCGAGTTCGGCGAAGCTGGGGGCGGTGTGGGTCTCGTCGAGCTGGGCGGACAGTGTGGTCTCGCTCGCGTCGTCTTCATGGTCGATCGTGATCTTGCTCAGTGGTCTGGCCTTCCTCGTCGGCACGCGCGCACGAGCTGGGCCAGGCCGGGTGTCGACCGCCCGGGCGGATCCGTGTCCGACGGGTGGGTGGTGCCCACCGTCCGATACGGCAACCCCGGGTCCGACTGTCGTCGGTGCCTCGTCCGACGGCCTCGGTTCCTGCTGCCCGGCGCGCAAGAGGGGTCTCTCGGCGCGGCGCGGGAACGGACCTACGGATCAGGTGCGCGCACATCATCTTCGGGCCGCCATGGTCGCCGCGATGCGTCCGATTGCCCGGACGATCGGGCTGCGGCCCGCAACCATGGTAACCGCCGCGGCCGAGTTCGCAGGTAGGCGCGGTCTACGCTGTCCACATGGGAGCCAATTCTGCCGATTCGCTGTCGCCCGTCATCGCCGCCGACCACCCGGGTGTCAGTGAGCTGTTCGCCCTCCTCGCCTACGGCGAGATCTCCGCCTTCTACCGGCTCGCCGAGGACGCCCGGATGGCCCCGGCCCTGGCCGGGAAGGTGGCGCTGGCGCGGATGGCAGGCGCGGAGATGCGGCACTTCGAGACGCTCGAGTCCGCGCTCACCGAACGCGGACTCGAGGTGTACGCGGCGATGTCCCCGTTCGTGCGGCCGCTCGACGACTACCACGCGTCCACCCACCCATCGACCTGGCTCGAGTCGCTCGTCAAGGCCCACGTCGGTGACGGCATCGCCGCCGACTTCTACCTCGAGATCGCCGGCGCGCTCGACCCGTCGGTCGGTGCGGTGGTGCGGGAGGTGCTCGCGGAGACCGGGCATTCCGAGTTCGTCGTTCAGGAGGTCAGCGCCGCGGTGCTGGCGTCGACGAAGGAGAAGGACCGCCTGATGTTGTGGGGCAGGCGGCTGCTCGGCGAGGCGATCACGCAGGCGCAATACGTGATGGCGCAGCGGGAGGCGCTCACGGACCTCGTCCTGTCGGCCAGCGGGGACCTCAACGGTGTCGCGGCACTGTTCGACCGGATGCAGGAGCGGCATGCCGAACGGATGGCGGTGCTCGGTCTCGTCTGACGCTCCTGTTCGCTCTCAGCACAGGCATCGAGGCGGCCCGGTCCTGGTCGGCTGCACTAGCCTGACACCAGTTGGTTCCCCCACCAGACAGTGATGGCACGAGAGTTCGGAGGTTGGCCGTGGAGGTCAAGATCGGCATTTCTGACAGCCCGCGCGAGCTGATCCTCAGCAGCGCGCAGACCCCGGATGAGGTGACCGAGCTCGTCTCCGCGGCAATCGGCGGCGACGCATCGGGAGTTCTCGTCCTCACCGACGACAAGGAGCGCAAGTTCCTGATTCAGGCGTCGAAGGTCGCCTACGTCGAGATCGGGCAGCCCGACAGCCGCAAGGTCGGCTTCGCGAGCTGACCGGGAGACGGGGAACGGGGCGTGCGAATCCGCACGCCCCGTTCTCGCGTCATCGGGTCGATCGTCGGCGGTCAGGCGTGCATCGGCACGTGGGACAGCCCGCCCCAGGCCAGCTGAACGGTGGTGTCGACCGCCTCCTCCTTCGGGATCGGCCGATTCGCCTGCAACCAGTACCTGGCCGTGAACTGGCTGGTCCCGACGAGTCCGACGGCGAGGATCCGCGCACGGTAGGGGTCCAGGCCCGAGTCGTGGGCGACGAGGTCGAAGACGGCGTCGACGCAGGCCTCGGTGGCGCGGTCGACGCGGGAGAGCACCTGCGGATCGCCCATCAGGTCGGACTCGAATACCAGCCGGTAGCCCTGACTGTCGTTGTCGACGAAATCGAAGAACGCCTGGACCGCGGCGCGGACACGCTGACGGTTGTCGGTGGTCGAGCGCAGCGCCTGCCGGACCCCCGAGATCAGGCTGTCCACGTAGCTCTGCAGCACCGCCAGATACAGGTCCAGCTTCCCCGGGAAATGCTGGTACAGGACGGGCTTGCTGACGCCAGCGCACTCGGCGATCTCGTCCATGCCCGCCGAGTGGTACCCGCGGCTGACGAACACCTCGCTCGCGGCCTGCAGCAACTGGAGTCGACGAGCGTCCCGGGGCAGTCGCGTGCTGCGCTTGGCGCCTTGTCGCCCGGCCGGAGTTGCGGAACGATCCGCGAGTTCAGTCATCGTGCTCCCCATCTTTGCGTTGTCACCATCCGTGCCTCGTGCTGCGTGGGTGAGGTTGCTCACGGCACCGGGTGCACAAAGTGATCGAACGATACCGGACCGACGCCCGGACATTCGCGAAACCGCGAACGCTGCCACCACCGAGTATTCCAGGTCACCGTTGCGGGCACGTTCTCGCCGTACACACGCCGGTCCCGGTGCAGGTCGTGCCGGGTTCCGGTGTCCGCCCGCCCGGTGCAGGTGCCCGGCGTGCCCGGGCGGACGCCGCCGCCGGTTGTGAGACGCTGGACCGGTGACGGATGGAGGCGGACCGCGACTGCGGGGTGCACACCCCTGGAGTGCCGACGACTCGACAGCGGGCTCGGAGCGGGCCGGATCGGCGCGGGATCCCGAGGCGGCACCGCAGGACGAACCCGGGTGGAGACGCGCGGGGTCGGACGAGCCGGAACCCGGCGGACCGCGCGCAGGCCGCTGGACCGGCGGGCCGGTCGCGTCGCGGCAGCCGCTGCGCGCGCTGTGGGACCCGATCACCGAGAGCACCGGACGAGCCCGCAGCCCCCGACCCGAACGGCAGGCCCGCAAGCAGAGCAGGCTCGGCAAGTTCGTCGCCACCTACGGCTGGCGCGCCTACGCCATCCCGGTCCTCGCCGTCGTTACCGTCCTCGTCGTCATCGACGCGGTCCGCGGCACCGGGCCCGCCGAACCCGGCGCGTACGGCGATCCCGGGTTCGGGGCCCGCAGCACCAGCGTCGACGGAACCGGTGTCATCGGCGTTCCGCCGCAGGGCGACGGCAACTTCGCCGCCTCGATCCCGTCCGGGACGCTCCCCGACGGCGGGCCGTTCACCGCGACCGGGGCCGGGACCTGGCGCGTCATCCCCGGAACGACACCGAAGGTCGGGCGCGGCACCGAGCAGGTGTTCACCTACACCGTCGAGGTCGAAGACGGCGTCGATACCGCCGGATTCGGCGGCGACGAATCCTTCGCCCGGATGGTCGACCAGACGCTCGCCAACCCGAAGAGCTGGACCAACGACGAGCGGTTCGCCTTCCAGCGGGTCGATTCCGGTGACCCCACCTTCCGGATCTCGCTGACCTCGCAGATGACGATCCGGCAGGCCTGCGGCTACGACATCCAGCTGGAGGTCTCCTGCTACAACCCGGGAATCGACCGGGTCGTCCTCAACGAGCCCCGCTGGGTGCGCGGCGCCGTCGCCTACCAGGGGGACATCGGCTCCTACCGGCAGTACCAGATCAACCACGAAGTCGGGCACGCGATCGGCTACCAGGCCCACCAGCCGTGCGAGGCGGAGAGCGGGCTGGCGCCGGTGATGATGCAGCAGACCTTCGGGACCTCGAACGACGACATCGCCACCCTCGACCCCGAGGGGGTCGTGCCGATGGACGGCAAGACCTGCCGATTCAACCCCTGGCCCTATCCTCGGGGCTGAGCGGAACCGCCCGCGGTTCGGATGAGCGGCACCGCCCGCGGTTCGGATGAGCGGCACCGCCGCTGGGAGAATGGGTGGCATGTCGACGTCAGCACAATCCGCAACCACGCCGACCGGCGCCGGGCTGCTGCCCGCCCTGCCGCCACTCGTGGAGCCTGCGCCCGAACTGAACCGGGCCGAGGTGGCCCGCTACAGCAGGCACCTGATCATCCCGAACGTGGGAATGACCGGGCAGAAGCGGTTGAAGAACGCGAAGGTGTTGGTGATTGGTGCCGGTGGACTCGGCGCCCCGACGCTGCTGTATCTCGCGGCCGCCGGGGTCGGGACGATCGGCATCGTCGACTTCGACCACGTCGAGGAGTCGAACCTGCAGCGTCAGGTCATCCACGGCCGCAGCGATGTCGGCAGGCCGAAGGCCCACAGCGCCCGCGACGCCATCCTGGAGATCAACGACGGCGTCCACGTGCGGCTGCACGAGTTCCGGCTCGACACCTCCAACGCCGTCGGCCTGTTCGAGCAGTACGACCTGATCCTCGACGGCACCGACAACTTCGCCACCCGCTACCTCGTCAACGACGCCGCGATCCTCGCGGGCAAGCCGTACGTGTGGGGGTCGATCTACCGCTTCGAGGGTCAGGTGTCGGTGTTCTGGGAGGCAGCACCCGACGGTCGCGGGCTGAACTATCGGGACCTGTACCCGGAGGCCCCCGCGCCGGGCACCGTCCCGTCCTGCGCCGAGGGCGGTGTGCTCGGCGTGCTGTGCGCCTCGGTCGGGTCGATCATGGCGACCGAGGCGATCAAGCTGATCGTCGGGATCGGGGAGCCGCTGCTCGGCCGGTTGATGATCTACGACGCCCTCGCGATGAGCTACCGGACCATCCGGGTCCGCCGCGACCCGGGCCGGGTTCCGGTTACCGAACTGATCGACTACGACGCGTTCTGCGGGGTGGTGTCCGACGACGCGCAGGCAGCGGTGTCCGGGTCGGCGGTGACCGCGGCGGAACTCGCCGAGCGGCTCGGCGCTGGCGGGGACATCGCGCTGATCGACGTGCGGGAGCCGGTCGAGTGGGACATCGTGCACCTGCCCGGCGCAACGCTGATCCCGAAGGACCGGATCCTGTCGGGGGAGGCCCTCGCCGAGTTGCCGCAGGACCGTCCGATCACCCTGTACTGCAAGACCGGGATCCGGTCCGCGGAGGTGCTCGCCGCACTCAAGGCGGCCGGGTTCGCCGACGCGACACATTTGCACGGGGGAATCGTCGCGTGGGCGACCCAGGTCGACCCGAGCCTGCCGACCTACTAGGAACTGTGCGTGATTTTCACCCCGATCGGGGTGAGAATCACGCACGGGCGCGAAGCGCATACCCGCGGGCGCGTCAGCGTCGGGGGACGGAGTGCACGGCGGTAGGTTTAAACGCGTGAGCTCCGTCGAACCACCCACCCATGTGCGGTCCACTTTTGGTCTCCGCGAGACCACCCCCGTCGCACTCGGTCCCGACTGGGAGGGCGGCTGGCGTTGCGGTGACGTGGTGCTCTCACCCGTCGCGGATCACGCGCGGGCGGCGTGGTCGGCGAAGGTGCGCGAGACCCTCGAACCGGACAGCGTCCGGTTGGCCCGCCCGGTGCGGGCGACGGACGGGCGGTACGTGGTGTCGGGGTGGCGCGCCGACACCTACATCGAGGGCGCCCCGGAACCGCGGCACGACGAGGTGGTGTCGCTGTCGCTGCGGTTGCACGCGGCGACCGCGGCACTCGAGCGGCCCCGCTTCCTGGTGCAACCACCGGTCCCGCCGTGGGCGGATGTCGACGTGTTCGTCGCCGCGGACCGGGCCGCGTGGGAGCAGGTGCCGCTGCGCGGTGTGAAGGGCCAGTTCGAGCCCGCATCGACGGACGGCAGGACCAGCATCGAGCTGATCGGCCAGCTCGCGACGCTGCGTAAACCGGTGCACTCGCCCGACCAGCTGGTGCACGGCGACCTGTTCGGCACCGTCCTGTTCGCTGGCTCGGATGCGCCCGGGATCACCGACCTCACGCCGTACTGGCGCCCCGCGGCGTGGGCGGCCGGGGTGGTCGTCGTCGACGCCCTGTCCTGGGGCGGTGCCGACGAGGAGCTGGTCGGGCGGTGGGAGGATCTTCCGGAGTGGCCGCAGATGTTGCTGCGGGCGTTGATGTTCCGGCTCGCCGTGCACGCGCTGCACCCGCGGTCGACGGCGGAGGCGCTGCCGGGGTTGGTGCGCACCTCCGACCTGATCCGGTTGATGCTGTGACGTTCCCCGGTGCGGCTCAGTCCGGGCTGTCGACCCGGCCGTCGGGGTGCCGGGCGAACCGGCCAGCGTCGGCGGGATGCACCGGGCCGTCCGCCTGCCACGGCCAGCCGCCGAATCCGGTGCGTCGGTAGTCGTCGAACGCGGCGACCAGACCGGCCTCGTCGTTCATCACGAACGGGCCGTGCTGGGCGACGGGTTCGCCGATCGGACGGCCCTGTAGCAGCAGGATCCGGATTCC
The DNA here is from genome assembly GCF_053609225.1 of Rhodococcus sp. NPDC054953. Taxonomy (NCBI): domain Bacteria; kingdom Bacillati; phylum Actinomycetota; class Actinomycetes; order Mycobacteriales; family Nocardiaceae; genus Rhodococcus; species Rhodococcus sp. NPDC054953. The sequence goes on from NZ_JBSGXD010000015.1 coordinate 78,574, forward strand.
CCCCGCTCCCGCGGTCAGCGTCACCGCTGCGGTCGGGTCGAGCACGACGCCGGTGCCGGTGCCGATGGTGTCGGCGCCGATCCGCACGTCGCTGCCCTCATACACGTACAGCACCCGGTTGGTGTCGGGTCCGCCCGCGGCGGGCAGCGGGAGGCGGGCGTCGGGGGTCAGATCGAGATGCCAGATCGCCAGGTCGGCGTCGGAGTCTGCGGCCCACGACTCGGGTGGCGGCGCGAGCGGGGCGACTCCGTCGATGGCGCCCGCGATCACCGTCACCACGCTCTCGCGGCCGCCCTCGTCGGTGCGGTTCAGCCGCGGGGTCTGCTCGTTCCAGAGCATCGCGAAGTGCGGATCCGCGGACTTGGACGCGGCGGGGAGGTTCAGCCAGATCTGGAACAGGTCGAGCGGGTTCGGGCGGTCCCGGTTCAGGAGCGGGAACATCTCCGAGTGCGACACGCCGCGTCCAGTGGTCAACCACTGGGTGTCGCCGTCGCCGTAGCGTGCGGTTGCCCCGAGGGAGTCGGCGTGGTCGACGGTGCCGCGTCGCACGTAGGTGACGGTTTCGAAGCCCCGGTGCGGGTGCTGCGGGAAGCCGGGCACGGTCTGTCCGTGGTACATGTTCCAGCCGGACGGGTGGCCGAAGTCCCGGCCGAGCGGGCGCCCGGCGAGGGCGGCGTCGGGCCCGAGGTCCGCGGTGCCCTGCGGGTAGGCGTCGTCGTGGTGGGCGACGAACAGGAACGGGTCGACAGCCTGCCACGGGGAGCCGAGGCGGAACTGGTGCAGCACAGGGTCGGCGGAAGTCATGCAAAGTTCAACCAACTGTGACGGGGCGGCATTCCCGGCAGCGCATCAGCCCGGCGGGCGACGGAGCTCAATCAACTCGGTCAGGAACCGCCTGGCCTCGGTCGCGGCCAGCTCGGGGTCGCCGTCGATGACCGATTGCACCAGCAGTTCGTGCTCGTGTTCGTACGAGTTCGCCGCGTCGACGGGGTGTCCGGTGACGATCTGCTCGATCGTCGGGAGCAGCGAGTCGTAAAACTCGAGATACACCTCGTTGTGACTGGCCGCGACGATCGCCCGGTGCAGGGCAACGTCTGCGGCGACGGCGGCGCGGCGCCGGTCGGGGTCGCGCGGTTCGGCGCTGCGCCACAGGAGATTGCGCTCGCGCAGCAGGGCGCGCAGGTTCTCGATGTCCGCCTCGTCCCTGCGGCGGGCGGCCAGCGCGGCCGCGGTGACGTCGAGCGCCTGGCGCAGTTCGAGCACGTCCCGCTCCAGCGCGCTCGCGAAGTACTTCGCCAGGGTGCCGCCGAGATCGCTGGTGGCGATCACGTAGGTGCCCGACCCCTGTCGCCGTTCGAGCATCCCCGCGTGCACGAGGGCCTGCACTGCCTCGCGGACGGTGTTGCGGCCCGTCCCGGTGAGCTCGGCGAGCGCGGGTTCGGTGGGGATCCGGCCGCCGACCGGCCAGCGTCCGGCCGTGATCTCGGCGCGAAGTTGCTCGGTGACCTGCGCGATCAGGCTGGTGCGTCGTACGGGTTGCACGGGGACCCTTCTGCCGGTGCTGGTGGCCTGGTGGCCGGACGCAGGGAGTGTAATCGTTTGCCCCAATTCATCCAGTCATCCTATGATTCTCCGGTCCACGGTGTCCCGGGACGCAATCGGGTGAGTGAGGTGTTGTGGTGACGGTGCAGCAGGCACACGTGCAGAAGGCGACCGGATCGGCGGGCGACCGCCGTCGCTCGCTGATCTCCGGGCGTCTCGTCGTGCTCGCGGCGATCGTCCTGTCCGCGCTCACCCTGCGGATCGCCGTCACCTCCCTCACCCCGCTGCTCGACGAGATCGGGCAGGAGATCGGCTTCGGCTCCACCGTCATCGGGGTCTTCGGGATGCTCCCCACCGCGATGTTCGCGGTGTTCGGGTTGCTGACCCCCCGACTCGCGGTCCGGTTCGGTCTCGAACACGTGGCGCTGGCGGCGATGGTGATGACCGCGATCGGGCTCGGATCGCGTGCGGTGATGTCGGGGACGGCCGGGCTGCTTGCCTTCTCCGCGCTCGCCCTCGGCGGCATGGGCATCGGCAACGTCGTGATCCCGCCACTGGTCAAACGCTATTTCGCCGACCGAGTCGGGGCGGTCAGCACCCTCTACATCCTCTGTGTGCAGATCGGAACGATGCTCCCCGCCGCCGTCGCGATTCCGGTCGCCGAGGCAGCCGACTGGCGCACCTCGCTCGGGATGTGGACGCTGCTGCCGGTCGCCGCGGCGCTGCCGTGGATCGCGGTGACCCTCGGCAGGCGCGGCCGCGACGTCCACGACCGGACCCCCGTCGAGGCCGCCGGTGAACCGCGCGGGCAGGTGTGGCGGTCGCCGGTGGCGTGGGGCATGGCAGGCATGTTCGGCATGACCTCGCTGATCACGTACTCGATGTTCACCTGGATTCCGAAGATCCTCGCCGAGTCCGGTGCCACCGCCGGGTTCGGCGGCTCGATGGTCGCGCTGTTCAGCGCCGTCGGATTCCTCGCCGCGGTCGGCGCGCCGTCGCTGTGCATCCGCATCGCCAACCCGTATCCGGTGGTCCTGCTGTGCGGGGTGAGCTACCTGATCGGGTTCGCCGGGCTGCTGTTCGCGCCGATGGCGGCACCGATCCTGTGGATCGTCGCGGTCGGCCTCGGACCGAGCACCTTCCCGATGTCGCTGACCCTGATCAACCTGCGCACCCGCACCGGCGCCGGATCGGCCGCCCTGTCCGGCTTCACCCAGGGCCTTGGCTACGCCGTCGCCTGCATCGGACCGCTGATGTTTGGGGTGCTGCACGACGTCACCGGCGGCTGGGCCTGGCCGTTCCTGCTGCTCGTCGGTGCCGTCGCGGTGATCATGGTCGCGGGCTGGGTGGCGTGCAAGCCGCGGTTCCTTGAGGATTCGTGGGGTGCCCGCGCCGCGTGACGCGGGCAGGTCACACCCGTTAACACGGCGTTCACCAGCGCAAACGGGCTCACACGCCGGGTCGGCGGCAGGTGAGTGCAAGTTCATTGCGGGGTCATTGACGGCAGCACCGAGGCAACATCGCCCTCGTAGTTTCGGGTCACCACACCCAACGAGGAGGCCTGGTGACCACACGCTCGGACGACGCAACGGCAGCCGCCGACGGCCTCGACACCCCCACCACGGCGGCGCAACGGCACCACATCGCGCACTGGGACGCGGAGGACGTCGAGGCCTGGGAGGCGGGCGGCAAGGATATCGCCAGGCGCAACCTGATCTGGTCCGTGATCGCCGAGCACGTCGGCTTCTCCGTCTGGTCCGTCTGGTCGGTGATGGTGCTGTTCATGCCGACCGAGATCTACGGCATCGACGCGGGCGGCAAGTTCTTCCTCGTCGCGGTCCCGACGCTGGTCGGCGCGATCCTGCGGATCCCCTACACCGTCGCGACGGCCCGGTTCGGCGGCCGGAACTGGACGGTCTTCAGCGCGCTGGTGCTGATGATTCCGCTGGTCGCGACCCTGTACCTGATGCTCAACCCCGGCTTCAGCTACACCACCTTCCTGCTGGTCGCCGCGCTCGCCGGCGTCGGTGGCGGCAACTTCGCCTCCTCGATGACCAACATCAACGCCTTCTACCCGCAGCGGCTCAAGGGCTGGGCGCTCGGGCTGAACGCGGGCGGCGGCAACATCGGGGTCCCGGTGATCCAGCTGCTCGGCCTGCTGGTGATCGCGACCGTCGGCAACACCGAGGCCTGGATCGTCTGCGCGATCTACCTGGTCCTGTGCGGTGTCGCCGCGGTCGGCGCGGCGCTGTTCATGGACAACCTCGGCAACCAGAAGGCCGACCTGAGGGCGATGGGGAAGACGCTCCGGTACGGCCACTCGTGGGTCATCGCCTTCCTCTACATCGGTACCTTCGGCTCCTTCATCGGCTACAGCTTCGCGTTCGGCCAGGTCATGCAGATCAACTTCCTCGCGGGCGGGGACACCCCGGCGCAGGCCGCATTGCACACCGCGCAGATCGCGTTCATCGGCCCGCTGCTCGGGTCGATCGCCCGCCCATACGGCGGCAAACTCGCCGACCGGATCAGCGGCGGCAAGATCACCCTCTACACCTTCGCCGCGATGATCCTGGCGTCCGGTGTCCTGGTCACCGCGAGCACCCTCGACGACCGCACCCCCGGCGCCGCGAGCACCGGCATCCTGGTGACACTGGTCCTCGGCTTCATCGCCCTGTTCCTGCTGTCCGGCCTCGGCAACGGGTCCGTCTACAAGATCATCCCGTCGATCTTCGAGGCGAAGGCGCAGGGCCTCGACCACCTCGACGCGGAGCAGAAGGCCACCTGGTCCCGGAACATGTCCGGCGCGCTGATCGGCTTCGCTGGCGCGATCGGCGGCCTCGGCGGTGTCGGGATCAACCTGGTGCTCCGCGCCTCCTACAGCAGCGACGCGAAGTCGGCCACGATGGCGTTCTGGGTGTTCCTCGGCTTCTACGTCGCCTGCCTGGTCGTCACCTGGGCGGTGTTCCTGCGCCGCCCCACCGAGCGACGGAACGCCGACGGCCACCGGTCACCGGTTCTCGTCACCGACTGATGCAGTTCACGAACCAACGAAGAAGAGGGGCGGCATGAGCCACAAGTCAGTAGTGGTCGTTGGCCACGGAATGGTCGGGCACCGGTTCGTGGAGGCGTTGCGGGCGCGGGACGAGTCGGGCGGATGGAGGGTGACGGTGCTCTGCGAAGAGGCCCTGCCCGCGTACGACCGCGTCGGCCTGTCGTCGTACGTCGGATCCTGGGACCCAAAGGAACTCGCGCTCGCCGGGAACGACTACACCGGTGACGACCTGGTCGACCTGCGGACCGGGGTGCGGGCCACCGCGATCGACAGGGACGCGCGGACCGTCACCACCTCGGCGGGCGACACCGTCGGCTACGACGCGCTGGTCATGGCCACCGGCTCCTACGCGTTCGTGCCGCCGGTGCCCGGCCACGACCGCGACGAGTGCCACGTCTACCGCACCGTCGACGACCTCGATGGGATCCGGGCGCGGGCCGAGGCCGCAGGAGCGGGCCGCGGGGCGAGCGACGCGACGGGGGACCGCCCCGTCGGTGTCGTCGTCGGCGGCGGGCTGCTCGGGCTGGAGGCGGCGAATGCGTTGCGGCTGATGGGCATGACCCCGCACGTGGTGGAGTTCGCGCCGCGGCTGATGCCGCTGCAGGTCGACGAGGGCGGCGGCGCGCTGCTCGCCCGACTCGTCGAGAGCCTCGGCGTCCGCGTACATACCGGGGTTGGGACCGCGGCGATCACCGACGGCCCCGACGGGATCCGCGTCGAACTGTCCGACGGCTCGGCGATCGACGCGGCGCTGCTCGTGTTCTCCGCGGGCATCCGCCCGCAGGACCAACTCGCCCGCGACGCGGGCCTCGAGGTCGGACCCCGCGGCGGCATCATCACCGACATCGGCTGCCGCACCGCCGACGAGGCGATCTACGCGGTCGGCGAATGCGCCGCCGTCGAGGGCGTCTGCTACGGCCTGGTCGCCCCCGGCTACTCCACCGCCGAGGTCGTCGCGGACCGGATCCTCGGTGGCGCAGCGGAATTCCCCGGCGCGGACCTGTCGACGAAGCTCAAGCTGATGGGGGTCGACGTCGCCAGCTTCGGCGATGCCCACGCGCAGGAACCCGGCGCACTCGAGGTGGTGCTCAGCGACGCCGCGAAGGGCACCTACGCCAAGCTGGTGGTCTCCGACGACGCGAAGACCCTGCTCGGCGGCATCCTGGTCGGCGACGCGTCCGCGTACGCCTCGCTGCGGCCGCTGGTCGGCCGGGACCTGCCCGGTGATCCGGCATCCCTGATCTCGCCTGCGGGGGAGAAGCCCGGTGCCGGGTCGCTGCCCGACGACGCCGAGGTGTGCTCCTGCAACGCGGTCACCAAGGGCACGATCTGTGGGGCCATCGCCGACGGTGCCTGCGACATCGCGCAGGTCAAGGCCTGCACGAACGCGGGCACCACGTGCGGTGGCTGCCTCCCGACGATCAAGCAGCTGCTCGCGTCCTCCGGGGTGGTGCTCTCGAAGGCGCTGTGCGAGCACTTCGACCAGTCCCGCGCCGAGCTGTTCGAGATCGTCCGGGCCACCGGCATCCGGACCTTCTCGGCGCTGATCGGCAAGTTCGGCACCGGCTCCGGCTGCGACATCTGCAAGCCCGTCGTCGCCTCGATCCTCGCGTCCACCGACTCCGACCACATCCTGCACCGGCAGCAGGCGGGCCTGCAGGACACCAACGACCACTTCCTAGCGAACATCCAGAAGAACGGCACCTACTCGGTGGTGCCGCGGATGCCCGGCGGCGAGTGCACCCCGGAGCAGCTGATCGTGCTCGGCGAGGTCGCCCGCGACTTCGGCCTGTACGTGAAGATGACCGGCGGCCAACGGATCGACCTGTTCGGGGCGCGGGTCGACCAGCTGCCCGCGATCTGGCGCAGGCTCGTCGACGCGGGCATGGAATCCGGTCAGGCGTACGGCAAGTCGCTGCGCACCGTGAAGAGCTGCGTCGGCTCCACCTGGTGCCGGTACGGGGTGCAGGACTCGGTCGGCATGGCGGTGGACCTGGAGATGCGGTACCGCGGCCTTCGCTCACCGCACAAGCTGAAGTTCGGCGTCTCCGGGTGCGCCCGCGAATGCGCGGAGGCCCGCGGCAAGGACGTCGGCGTCATCGCCACCGAGAACGGCTGGAACCTCTACGTCTGCGGCAACGGCGGTCAGTCACCCAAGCATGCGCAGCTGCTCGCGGGCGGCCTCGACGACGCCACCCTGACCCGGTACATCGACCGGTTCCTGATGTTCTACATCCGCACCGCCGACCGGCTGCAGCGCACCGCGCCCTGGCTGGAGGCGATGGACGGCGGGCTCGACCACCTCAGGGCCGTGGTCTGCGACGACAGCCTCGGCATCGCCGCCGACCTGGAGTCGGCGATGGCCAGGCACGTCGACGGCTACCGGGACGAGTGGGCCGGGGTGCTCGACGACCCGGAGAAGCTGTCCCGGTTCGTCACCTTCGTCAACGCCCCGGAGGAGGCCGACCCGACCGTCGCATTCGACGAGACCGGAACGCGCAAGGTGCCGGTGCTGATGGGCCTGCCCGCGATGCCCGCCGGGTAACGCTCCTTACCGCCAGGGAATCGGGCCTTAACGCCGGGGTAACACCCGGTCCGTAGAAATGAGGCCTGCAGTTACAGGGAGGACCGCGATGACAATCATCGAATCACCACCGCACGCGGGCGCGGGTGAGCTCGGGGCGGCGGGACGCGCGAGCGTGACCGACGGCAAGCTCGAATGGACGTCGGCCTGCCCGCTGAGCCGCCTGATCCCCGGACTGGGGGTTGCGGTGCTGCTGCGGGGCGGCGAGCAGGTGGCGCTGTTCCTGCTCGACGACGGCACCCTGCGCGCGGTCGGCAACATCGACCCCTTCGGCCGCGCCGCGGTGATGTCGCGCGGCCTGGTCGGGGACCGGGCAGGCGAGCCGACCGTCGCGTCGCCGCTGCTCAAGCAGGTGTTCTCGCTCGTCGACGGCCGCTGCCTCGACGACGAGTCGGTGCGACTACCGGTCTACCACGTTCGGGTGTGGGGCGGGGTCGTGCAGGTGCACAGTCCGCTGCGGGGAAGCGCATGACGGTGCTGGAACGGGCGGAGACGATGAGCCAGGTACGCGCGGGCGGCGAGCCGCTCAAGGGATTCACCGTCGGGATGACCGCCGCCCGCCGCTCGGAGGAGTTCGGCACGCTGCTCACCCGGCGCGGCGCGACGCTGGTGCAGGCCGCCGCGATCCGCATCATCCCGCTCGTCGACGACGCCGAGCTGGAACGGGTGAGCCGCGAGCTGATCGAACGGCCCGCGGAGATCACGGTCGCGACAACCGGGATCGGGTTCCGCGGCTGGATGGAGGCCGCCGACGGCTGGGGGCTGGCCGAGGACCTGGGACGGTCGCTGGGACGGTCCCGGATCCTCGCCCGCGGTCCGAAGGCGAAGGGCGCCATCCGGGCCGCCGACCTGCGGGAGGAATGGTCGCCGCCGTCGGAGTCCTCGGCCGAGGTGCTCGACCACCTGCTCGCCGAGGGTGTCGAGGGCAAGCGGATCGCCGTGCAGCTGCACGGCGCCACCACCGAGTGGGAGCCGCTGCCGGACTTCTGCGAGGTCCTCCGGATTGCCGGGGCGGACGTGGTCCCGGTCCCCGTCTACCGGTGGACACCACCGGACGACCAGACCGCGATGGACCGGCTGATCGAACTGACCGTCGGCGGCGGCCTGGACGCGGTCAGCTTCACCAGCGCGCCAGCGGTTGCCGCGATGCTGATGCGCGCCAAGGAGATCGGGCTCATCGACCCGCTGCTGAAGGCGTTCGACGGCCGAGTCCTCGCGGTGTGCGTCGGGCCGGTGACGGCGGCGCCGCTGGAGGCGCTCGGCGTGCACACCACCATGCCGGGGCGGGCCCGTCTCGGGTCCCTCGCCCGGCACATCGCCGAGGAACTGCCGCGCCGCGCGATGCGGGTGAACGCGGCCGGGCACGAACTGAGCGTGCGGGGCGGCTGCGTCGTCGTCGACGGCGAGGTCCGGCAGCTGGCGCCCGCCGCGATGGCCCTGATGCGGACCCTCGCGCATCGGCCGGGCCGGGTCGTCTCCCGCGAGGATCTGCTCGCGGTGCTCCCCGGCGGCGGCGGCGACACGCACGCGGTGGAAACGGCGATCGCGCGGCTGCGGTCCTGCCTCGGCGCGCCGAAGATCGTGCAGACCGTCGTCAAGCGCGGCTACCGGCTGGCGATCGACCCCGTCGAGTGCGGTGACGGGAGCAGGTCGTGACGGCCGCGCCCGCGCTGGTGCTCGTCGCGCACGGCACCCGGTCCACCCGGGGAGTTGACCTGGTCGCCGCGCTCGCGGAGGAGGTGGCCGCGATCGTCGGCACCACCCGCGTCGCGTTCGTGGACGTGCTCGGACCGTCACCGGCGGAGGTGCTGCGCGACCTCGACGGGCCCGCCGTCGTGGTGCCCGCCTTCCTGGCGTCCGGCTACCACGTACACACCGACGTGCCCCGCGAGGTGGCGGAGTCCGGGCACCCCGCGGTGCAGGTCACCGCCGCGCTCGGGCCCGATCCGGTGCTGGCGCTGGTGCTCCTCGAACGACTCCGCGCTGCCGGATGGCGCGCCGGGGACGCGGTGGTGCTCGCTGCCGCGGGCTCGTCCGACCCGCGGGCACTGGCGGACGTGCAGCGTGCTGCGGCGATGCTGGCCGACCTGACCGGTGACCGGGTCGACATCGGCTACGTCGCGACCGCGCAGCCGAGGGTGGCGGATGTGGTCGCTCGGGTGCGGGCCGAGACCGGGCGCCCGGTGTTCGTCGCGTCGTACCTGTTGGCGCACGGCCTCTTTCACAGCCGGCTCGGTGCGTGCGGGGCGGACGGTGTCGCGGAGCCGCTCGGCGTGCATCCGGCGCTGGTGCGCCTGCTCGCCCGCCGGTTCCGGCAGGGCGTCAGTGCGGCAGCAGCAGCAGTTCGGCCGAGCCGCCGTCCGGTGTCCCCGGTTCGATGACGGCGAGGGCCTGCGCCCTCACCAACGCGCCGAGATGCGCGGTCCGCACCTGCGCCTCGACCCGCCACCTGCCGTCCGGGCCGAGGGTCGCGGGCACGAGTCGCGTGACGTCCGAGTCGATCTCGGCGGCGTTCGCGATCAATCCGACGACCGGATCGGGTTGCGGTGCACCGGTCAGCGCCGCGACCACGGTCGGAACCATCAGCAGCAACGTCGCGACCGCCGCGTACGGATTGCCCGGCAGACCGAGCACGATCCGGCCGTCCGGCAGGGTCGCGGCGATCTGCGACCCGCCGGGCCTGCACCGCACCCGGCCGACGACGATGCGGGCGCCTGCCCGCTCCAACGCGGCGCGCAGGTGGTCGGCCGCGCCGCCCCCGGTCGCGCCGACCATCACCAGCAGGTCCGCGTCCACGGCGGACCGATCGCCGCCGAGCAGTTCGTCGAATCCGCCTGCGGTGTCCCGCAGGTGCGTGTCCCCGAGCGTCGGCACCCCACACCAGGCGAGGAACCGGGGCAGCACCGGGCCGAGCGAGTCCCTGGTCTGCCCGTCCCGCAACGGCCCGTCCCTGCGGATCTCGTCGCCGGTGACCACCACATGCCCGCGCACCGGCCCGCGGACCAGTAGCTCCGACACCTCCGCACTGAGCGCGACCGACGCCAACGCGGGCGTCACTGCGGTGCCCGGTGTCGCCAGCAGGGATCCGGGCAGCCAGTCCTCGCCGGGGCGGCGCACGTCGTCCCGGATCGGTGCCCCCGGCGCGCGGGCGACGACCCGGCCGCCGGTCGCGGAGTCGGCGACGTCGACGTGCTCGTCACGAATCACGGTGTCGGCGCCGGTCGGCAGGTGCGCGCCGGTGGCGATCCGGACGGCGTGTCCCGGGTCGAGGACCACGGTGTCGGTCGACCCCGCGTACCGGACGGCGGTGTCGAGCAGCCACGGCCCGTCCCCGGCGACCGCGTACCCGTCCATCGCGGACACCGGCACCCGGGGGAGCGCCTCCTCGGCCCGCAGCGACTGGGCGAGCGCGCTGCCGATCGCGTCGAGCGGGGACTGCGGGAAGGCGGGCAGCGTCTCGAGTGCCGCGTGCACGGCGGTGCGGGCGGCGCCGATGCTCAGTGGGGTTGCGTCGGCCGACGCGCTCGGTGTCGCCCTGGCGCGGGCCGCCGCGATGTCGGCGGGCGTGTCGCAGTCCGAGATGCCCGCCATCCCGACCCGGGTGAACGTGTCGGGGACAAGAGTTTTCATCGGCTGATTGGTGACGCCGTCGAGCTCCCCGAGTCGCGCGGACAGCACGTCGGCGCGCCACACCCCGAGCAGGAACTGGACGCGGCCGGATTCGTCGACGGCCAGCGCGGCGCCGCGGTCGGGGGCCACGTCGAGTGCGCTGCGCAGCAGATCGATCGCACCCGGCGTCAGCTCCGGCAGGTCCGCGGCCAGCACCGCGACCACCGCGCTGCCGCCGACCGCGCGCAGCCCCGCCGCCAGCGCTGCGACCGGGCCCGCGCCGCGCGGGGACTCCTGGACCTGCCGGATCGCCGGATCCAGGTCCGCGCGCGGTGGGCCGACGACCACGGTGGTTGATGCTCCGGCGACCGCCGCCAGCGCGGTGCCGAGCATGCTGCGTCCCCCGACCTCGAGGGCAGGCTTGTCCACCCCGCCCATCCGCGACCCGGACCCGCCAGCGAGGACGATGGCGTCAAACGGTTCGGCGGTCATGCGTCCATGGTCGCACGGCCCGGCGGCGCCGCCCGTTTCGCTTCCCGCGCACCGGCGATCCCGCCTGCGGTCGACGCTACGACCTGCCGCGCCTCCGTGGGTGGCGCGCGATCAACTTGCGTGCCTGCGCCGCAGCAGCGGGTCCAGTGCCACGCGGACCGGCCGCCGCAGCGTCTGCCCGTAGGCGGCGAACAACTCGTCCCGGGAGTCGAACATTCCGACCGAGTGCACGACCGCGCCAGACAGATCCAGGCAGCCGGGGTCACCGGACGGCGCCCAACTGATCGGTGCCCGCGCCGCCGCGTCGAACAGGGTCTCCTCGCCGCTGTTCGTGAACGGTTGCGGGGCAGCGCAACCGGCGCCGGAGAACACCACTGATGCGTCGAGCCATGCGTCGTCGATCAGGAAGCTCGGCCAGGCGAGCAGCACCCGGTCCGGGACAAACGGGCGCAGGTACCGGAACCTCGGGTACCAGAACTCGCCGCGCAGCACGAGGCCCTCGACGCGGGTGGCGATCCCGGCGCGCCGCGCGCACGCCTCGATCACCGCCAGACGCTGGCTGCACGAGCCGAGCCCGCGCCGGAGCGTGCTCGACGCGGGCTGGGTGTCGTCGAGCCCGTAGACCGCACCAATCCGGGCGCCGACCGTCCGGTGCGTCGCGCGCAGGTGATCGGACGAGGCCTCGCCAGCGGCGCGCGTCGGCAGCAGCTCGAACACGGGAGCGCCCCAGTCGAGGATGGCGGTCGCGTCGACCCCGCCGCGGGCGGGCCAGGACCGGGGGCTGAGCGGCCGGCCGAGCCAGGGGGTGACCAGGGTGCACGTCATACCGTCGACGCTAGACCGGCCGGACGTGCACCTCGCCGCGAGTTGGTTGTTGTGGTGCTCGACCGGGCTCGGAGTGCAGGAAAACGCCCAACTCGCGGTGCCCTAGAACCGGTGCCGGGCGACCGCCAGGTCGATGCGGCCGCCGTGGATCGGGACGTTCTCGGCGGCAAGGCGCTCCAGCTGCCGCGCGGCGAGGTGCGGGGCGGGCCTGCCGGACGCGGGCACCACCCGATGCCACGGCAGGTCGGCGGAGTCGGTGCGCATGATCCACCCCACCGTCCGCGGGGTGGACAGGCCGGCGGCCGCGGCGATGTCGCCGTAGGTGCTCACCCGGCCCGGCGGGATCGAGGAGACGAGGTCGCGGACCCGCTCCACCTGCTCCTCGGTCGTCATCGCCTACAGCAGCGTCTCGATCAGCGCCGCGACCTCCGCGGGACGCGCGCCTGCGACCATGTGGTCGACGTCCATCTCGACCACCGTCAGCCGGTCACCGAGCTGTGCGGCCAGGGCGGTCCGCAGCGCGGGGGTGACGTACGGCGGCTGCACCCGCATGGCCTGCACCAGGATCGTCGGCAGCTCGGCGGGCGGCAGCACCACCGGTCGGGCCAGCTCTCCCCAGGACGCGACGACCGCGGGGACGGCGTACCGCCAGCCGACCCGCCCGCCGGTCAGGTCGATCAGGTGCGTGGCCATCTCCTCGTCGAGCACGTCCGCCGCGACACCGGCCCACGCCCCGTGCACCTTCTCCGCCCGGGCCTCGGCGGCGTCGGTGTAGTCCGGGTACCGGATGGTCAGGTCGGCGACCTCCAACATCCGCGCCGGATCGAGGCCCAACGCCGGGTCGAGCAGCAGCAGGCCCCGGACCCGCTCCGGGACGCGTGCGGCCAGGTGCACGGCGATCAGCCCGCCGTACGAGTGCCCGACGAGGACGACCGGTTCCGTTGCCTCGGCGTCCACCACCTCGACGAGGGAGTCGACCTGGTCGGCGACACCCCACGGCGGGTTCCACGTCGAGTGTCCGTGGCCGCGCAGGTCGGGGGCGATCACCCTGGCGCCGGGCAGGTGGTCGTCGGCGAGGTGCCGCCACCGCTTCCCGTGACCGGTGAGTCCGTGCAGCGCGAGAACAGGCGGCCCGTCGACGGGGCCGAAGCGGTGAACGTTCAGGTCGGGCACGGCCGCCATTGTGCCCGACGGGTGGTGTGCCGGCCGGTGCCCGGCACCACGCCGAACCTGTCGGGGGCCCGTGATGGAATGCCGGTCATGAGTACGCAGCGGGCGAGCAGGCCGACCACCACCCTGGTGCGTCGTGCCCCCCGCGCCGTGCCGACCCGGCGGTGGGGGCCGGAGGCGGCGCCGCTGCTCGCCGCCGCGACCACCGGCCCCGGGGCACCGGATCGCCGCCCGTGGCAGGTCCTCGGCGGTCCAGGGACCGGGAAGACCTCCCTGATCGTCGACCTCGCGGCCTCCCGCATCAGCGGACCGGGCGGAGACCCGGAATCCGTTCTTGTGCTGACGCATTCACGAAAGTCGGCGATGGCGGTGCGGGAGGAGATCAGCACCGCACTGCTGGGGGCGGGAGGGTCGCGCGCCACCCGCGAGCCGCTGGTGCGGACCGTGCACTCGTATGCGTTCGCGGTGCTGCGGCTGCAGGCGGCAGCGCACTCGAACCCGCCGCCGCGGCTGATCACCGGCGCCGAACAGGACGCGGTGCTGCGGGAACTGCTGCGCGGCGACATCGAGGACGGCGCACCGGACTGGCCGGAACGGTTGCGCCCCGCGCTGCCGATGGTCGGGTTCGCTGCGCAACTACGCGACCTGATGCTGCGGGCCGGCGAACGCGGACTCGGCCCCGAGGACCTGATCCGTCTCGGCCACCGGCACGACCGGCCGGAATGGGTCGCGGCGGGCACCTTCGTCGAACGGTACGAGCAGGTGATGCTGCTGCGCGGCTCGGTCGGGATGGACGCCCCGGAGGCAACCGCCCCCGCGCTCGACGCCGCGGAACTGGTCGGCGCGGCCCTGTCCGCGTTCGCGACCGATCCGGACCTGCTGGACCGGGAACGCGCCCGCATCCGGTGCCTGCTCGTCGACGACGCGCAGCACCTGGATCCGCAGGCGGCCGAGTTGGTGCGGCTGCTCGGTGGCGGCGCCGATCTCGCGGTCGTCGCCGGCGACCCGGACCAGGCGGTGTTCGGGTTCCGCGGAGCGGACGCCCGGTACCTCACCGGTCTCGCGGACACCGGCGGCGACCGGCAGGTGGTGCTCCGCACGAATCACCGGGGCGCCCCCCGGATCGCGGCGGTGTCGGCGCGGATCGCCGGCCGGCTGCCCGGCCTGCCCCCGCACCGCGGTGCCCGGCCTGCCGCCGACGCCGAGGGCACGGCCGCGGTCGCGGTGCTCGCCACGGCAGGGAAGGAAGCGGCCCTGATCGCGGACACCCTGCGCCGCGCTCACCTGCACGACGGGGTGCCGTGGTCGCGGATGGCGGTGATCGTCCGGTCCGTTCCCCGGGTGCTGCCCCCGCTGCGCCGCGCGCTGCTCGCGGCGGGCGTGCCGGTCACGACCGCGGCGTCCGAACTGCCGCTGGCCCGACAGCACGCGGTCGGGGGGCTGCTGCTGGCGCTGCGGGTGGTGGCGGGCGGACCGTTCACCGGTGAGGACGCGCTCGCCCTGGTATCGGGCCCGGTCGGCGGCACCGACCCGGTGACGCTGCGCAGGCTGCGCCGCGGCCTGCGGCGCGTCGAGCTCGCCGCGGGCGGCGAACGGGACTCGGCGGAGCTGCTGCGGACGCTGATCGTGGACGGGGAGCAGCCGCACCGATCGCTTGTCGACGGGCTCACCGAGGGCGAGTTCGGTGCCCTGCGCCGCACGCTGTCGGTGCTCGCCCGCGCGGGGAAGGCGCAGCGGGAGGGTCGCGGCGTCGAGAACGTGCTGTGGGCTGCCTGGCAGGCGACCGGCCTGGAGAAGCGGTGGTCGGCGGCGTCGGTGCGCGGCGGCCCGATCGGGTCGCAGGCCGACCGTGATCTGGACGCCGTCGTCGCGTTGTTCGACGCGGCGGCCAACTACGTCGACCGGCTGCCCCGTGCCAGCCTCGCCGGATTCGTGGACTACCTGACCGACCAGGAGATCCCGACCGATCCGAGGACGGCGGCGGCCGGAGCGGAGGCCGTGTCGGTGCTCAGCGCGCACGCCGCCGCTGGCCGGGAATGGGACGTGGTCGTGGTCGCCGCTGTCCAGGAGGGCCTGTGGCCCGGGCTGCGGGCCCGCGGCACCCTCCTCGGCACCGAGGACCTCGTCGATCTGACCGCCGGTGTCGCCGAGCCCGGCGAGGCAACCCTGTCGCGGACGGCGCCGCTGCTCGCCGAGGAACGCCGGCTGTTCCTGCTGGCGTGCAGCCGCGCCCGGCGGAGCCTGCTGGTGACGGCCGTCCGGTCGACCACCGGCGACGCGGACCTGGAGCCGTCCCGGTTCGTCGACGAGCTGCTCGGTGCCGACGCGGACCTCGGCGAGGGTGCCGCGGACCTTGCTCCTGCGCTGCCGAGCCGGGTCCTTGCGTTGCCGTCCCTGATCGCCGAACTGCGCCGGGTGGTGTGCGATCCGGAGCTTGCGGACACCGATCCCGACAAGCAGCGGCGGGCCGCCGCGCAGTTGGCGCGGCTGGCCCGCGCCGGTGTTCGCGGCGCGCACCCCGAACACTGGTACGCCGTCGGCGACCCGAGCACCACCGAACCGCTGTGGCGGCCGGAGGACGGACCGGTCCCGCTGTCGCCGTCCACGATCGAGCAGCTCGACGCGTGCCCGCTGCGGTGGGCGCTGGAACGGCACGGCGGCAGCGACGGCGAGAACACGCACGCGGTCACCGGCACCCTGGTGCACACCCTGGTCCAGGCGGTCGCCGGGAAGATGCCCCCGGAACAGGTGCGCCGGGCACTGGCGGTCGCGTGGGACGCCGTCGATCTGGGGTCGCAGTGGTATTCGCGGCGCGAGATGGACCGAACCGCGCAGATGATCGACACCTTCGACGACTGGCTGCACCGCACCCGCGGCGAGCTCACCGAGGTGGGTGTCGAGGTCGCCGTCGACGGGGTGCTCGAGGCCCGCGTCGACGGGGAACCGGCCGTGCAGCTGCGGGGTCGCATTGACCGTCTCGAGCGGGACGCCGACGGCCGCCTCGTCGTCGTCGACGTCAAGACCGCGCGCACCCCGGTCAGCCGGGAGGCCGCGCAGCAGCACGCGCAGCTCGCCACCTACCAGCTCGCCGCGGCGCGGGGAGCCATCGACGGGGAACCCGACGCGCGGCCCGGCGGCGCGCGACTCGTCTTCGTGGCCAAGGCGAACCGGAAGGACGGCGCGACCCAACGGCTGCAGGAGCCGCTGACCGAGGAGACCGAGGAACAGTGGCTGGACGTGGTGCATGCCGCCGCGGCCGCAACCCAGGGGCCACGGTTCCTGGCGCGCCCGAACGACGGCTGCAGGCACTGCCCGGTGGTGTCGAGTTGCCCGGCGCAGGAGCGGGGACGCCAGGTGACCGAGTCGTGAACGCCGCAGCCGGGAGCAGCGGGATGGCGACAGCCCGGATCACGCCGGCCGAGGTGGCGGCGGCGCTTGGCCAGTTCCCGCCGACACCCGAACAGGCGGCGGTGATCGCCGCGCCGCTCGGCCCCACTCTCGTCGTCGCGGGCGCGGGCGCGGGCAAGACCGAGACGATGGCCGCGCGGGTGGTGTGGCTGGTCGCGAACGGCCTGGTCGACCCCGAGCAGGTGCTCGGTCTGACGTTCACCCGAAAAGCGGCGCAGCAGTTGACGTCCCGGATCCGACAGCGCCTCGCTCGGCTGGCGGACCCGCGGGTCACCCGCAGGCTCGGGCTCGGCGAGGACCTGCGGGGACGGATCCTCACCGGGGAACCGGAGGTCAGCACCTACCACTCGTACGCGGGCAGACTGCTCACCGAGCACGGGCTGCTGCTGCCGATGGAGCCGTCCGCCGAACTGCTGTCGGAGACCGCGCTGTGGCAGCTCGCGTACCGGGTCGTCAGCGCATACGACGGCGACCTCGACACCGACCGCAGCCCGACCTCGCTGACCGAGGCGGTGCTCGCGCTGTCCGGGCAGCTCGCCGAGCACCTCGTCGAGCCCGAGGACCTGCGCGAGGCGCACACCGAACTCGACAAGCTGATCCACACCCTGCCCGCCGGACCGCGGCAGCGCGGTGGGCCGAAAAAGGAGCTGCTCGACCTGCTCGACACCCAGCACGAACGGGTCGCGCTGCTGCCGCTCGTCCAGCGGGTCGCCGAGGCGCTGCGCCGCGACGGAGCCCTCGACTTCGGCAGCCAGATGTCCCTCGCCGCCCGCGTCGCCGCCGAACACCCCGAGGTCGGGCGGTCCGAGCGGGAACGCTTCCGGGTGGTGCTGCTCGACGAGTACCAGGACACCGGGCACGCGCAGCGGGTGCTGTTGGCGTCCCTGTTCGGTGGCGGCGAGGACGGATCCCTCGCGTTGACCGCGGTCGGGGATCCGATGCAATCGATCTACGGGTGGCGCGGCGCGTCCGCGGCGAACCTGCCCCGCTTCGCGACCGACTTTCCGCTGCCCGACGGGCGTCCCGCGCCGCGGCTCGAACTGCTCACCAGCTGGCGCAACCCGGCGGAGGCGCTCGAACTCGCGAACGCCGCATCGGCAAGCCTCCGGGAACGGGGCGTACCGGTCCCCGAACTGCGGCCGAAACCGGAGGTCGCGCCCGGTGACATCCGCCTCGCCCTGCTCGCCGACGTCGAGCGGGAGCGGGACTGGATCGCGGAACGGATCGCCGCGGAGTACGCGTCCGCACGTGAGCGTGACGAGGCCCCACCGACGGCGGCGGTCCTGATCCGCCGCAACGCCGACGCGGCGCCGATCGCCACCGCACTGCGCCGCCGGGGTTTGCCGGTCGAGGTGGTCGGGCTCGGCGGGCTGCTGCACGTGCCCGAGGTCGCGGACGTGATCGCGATGCTGCGCCTGGTCGCGGATCCGCTCGCGGGCAGTGCCACGGTTCGGGTGCTCACCGGGGCCCGGTGGCGCCTCGGGGTCGCCGACCTCGCCGCGCTGTGGCGGCGGGCACGCGAGCTCGCAGTCGGGGCGGCCCGCAACGCGGGCGGCGCCGTCACCGACCCCGACAGTCTGGACCTGGCCCTGGATGCGGCGCTGCCCGGTGAGTACGCGGAGCAGGCCGGTCTCGCCGACGCGATCGCCGATCCGGGTGCGCCGTCCCGGTATTCGGCGCTCGGGTACGCCCGCATCGACGCGCTCGCCGCGGAGCTGACGTCCCTGCGGGAACGGATCGGGCAGCCGCTCACGGAACTGGTCGCCGAGGTCGAGCGGGTCCTCGGCATCGGGATCGAGGCACAGGCCCGGCTGCCGTGGGTGCGGCCCGGCGGCGCGGGCCGCGAACACCTCGACGCGTTCGCCGACGCCGTCGCGGGGTACGCGCGCAACCCGGCCGCGACGTTGACCGGGCTGCTCGCGTTCCTGACCGCGGCCGAGACCGTCGAGAACGGGCTGGCGCCCGGCGAGGTGGAGGTCGCGCCCGACCGGGTCCAGGTGCTGACCGTGCACTCCGCGAAGGGCCTCGAATGGCAGGTCGTCGCGGTGCCGCACATCGTGGCTGGGGTGTTCCCGTCCGGGACCGGCACCGGCACGTGGCTCGGCTCCGTCGCGGAGTTGCCGCCAACGTTGCGCGGTGACCGCGCACAGGGCGGCGACGGGTCCGACGGGGTTCCGGTCCCCGACCTCGAGGACGTGCACGACCGCAAGGACCTCGAGGAGGTGCTGCTCGCCAACAAGGAGGCCCTCGCGCGGCGCAAGCTGGAGGAGGATCGCAGGCTCTTCTACGTGGCGTTGACCCGCACCGAGCGGGCGCTGTACCTCTCGGGGCACCACTGGGCCGAGTCCGGCGGCACCCCGAAGGGGCCGTCGGACTTCCTGACCGAGATGCGCGCCGTCGTCGACGCGGCGGCGGGGGAGGATCGCCCGATCGGGGTCGTCGAGCAGTGGGCGCCGGACCCCGGCCCGGAGGACGAGAACCCGCTGACGGCGGATCCGGTGACCGCGGAGTGGCCACGGGACCCGTTGGGGGACAGGAGGATCACGGTCGAGCGGGGAGCTGCTCTGGTGCTGGCGGCGTTGACCGATCCGGACCCGTCACCCGCGGCGGGAGGGGAGGGCGACGATCCGGATCCCGAGGGGTGGGCCGCGGATGTGGACGCCCTGCTCGCCGAGCGGGCCGCCCGTGCCGCGTCGCGCGCGCAGGTGTCGCTGCCAACGCAGATGTCGGTGAGCCAGCTGGTCGACCTGGCGGCGGCGCCCGACGCACTGGCCGCGCGGCTGCGTCGCCCGCTGCCGTTCCCGCCGAATCCACTGGCGCGCAGGGGAACCGCTTTCCACGCCTGGATCGAGCGGCGATTCGGGGCAACCCGCCTGCTGGATATGGCCGAGTTGCCCGGGTCGGCAGACACCGACGGCGCAACGGACGGGGAGCTGGCGGCGTTGCAGGACGCGTTCCTGCGGTCGGCGTGGGCGAACCGCAGCCCGGTCGAGGTGGAGGTGCCGTTCGAGACGTCCATCGCGGGAACCGTGGTGCGCGGCCGGATCGACGCGGTGTTCGCCGATCCCGACGGCGGCTGGACCGTGATCGACTGGAAGACCGGCGCCGAACCGAGCGCCACGAACGAGCATGCCGTCGCGATGCAGTTGGCCGCGTACCGACTCGCCTGGGCGGAGCTGATGTCGGCGCGGGCACGGGCCAACGGCGGGGATCCCGTCGACCCGGCGCGGGTGCGGGCCGCGTTCCACTACGTGCGGACCGGCCGGACCATCTCGCCCGACGACCTTCCCGACGCAGGCGAGTTGGCCCACCTGATCGAGACGGCAGGAGCGGACGGACCGGGCGAGTCGACGAGGGCCGCGGAGTGACCGAGCGGGCGGCTGGGGGACCGGCGCCGACGGTGGCAGGGCGGGTCGGGCTACGTGACCGGTCGACCCGACTGTCGGCGAACCTTCAACGCCATAGCGACGAGCGGGAACTGCAGCGGAAGCCGCGCCAGGGCGAGCGCCTTCAGCGGCGCCGACACCGAGTCGCGGCGCATCCAGTCGACCGCCATGTTCACGTTGGCGGGGAAGACCGCGACGAAGAGTGCGGCGGCGAGGGTGCCGCCGAGGCGACGGGTGCGGGGGACCGCGAGTGCGGCACCGATCGCGAGTTCCGCCGCGCCCGACACCTGCGTGTACGTGCGTGCCCGCCCGGGAAGCGCGCGCGGAACGATCGAGTCGAACGCTGCCGGGGACACGAAGTGCAGGGTGCCCGAACCGATCAGCAGCGCCGAGAGGGTGGCGGCGGGGGAGGGGGTCATGCCATCAGGGTGCACGACCGCGGCGGGCCGCGCCAGGTGTGCCGCGGCGGGCCGCGCCAGGTGTGCCGCGGCGGGCCGCGCCAGGTGTGCCGCGGTTCTTCGGTGCGCGCCGTGTGGTCCCGCGCGCGCCGGGTGCGTCGTTGGCTAGGCTCCGTGCCGATGTCTGCGAACTGGAGTCCCGCACATGGCCGGTAAGTTGCGCCAACGGTTACGCGATCAGGAGAGCCTGATCGCGCAGCCGGACTACGCGCTCGTTGGCGTGTTGCGGATCCCGGAGGCGGTGCGCAGCCCGTTCCGGCTGATCTTCCGCCGGGTAATGATGGCGGTCACGGTCCTGTTTCTCGCGGTGATCGTCATCTATCTGGATCGGGACGGCTATCGGGACGCGCAGGAGAACGAGCTGTCGTTCCTGGATTGCCTGTACTACGCGACGGTGTCCCTGTCGACAACCGGGTACGGGGACATCACCCCGCTGAGCCCGAGTGCACGGTTGATCAACGTGCTGGTCATCACCCCGCTGCGGGTGCTCTTCCTGATCATCCTGATCAGCACCACCCTGGCGGCGTTGACCGAACGGTCCCGGCAGGCATACAAGATTCAGCGTTGGAGGAACACCATGCGCAATCACACCGTCGTCGTCGGCTACGGGACCAAGGGGCGGACCGCGGTCGACGCGATGCTCGGTGACGGGATCAAGCCGTCCGACATCGTGGTCGTCGACACCGATCAGACGGTGCTGGACTCGGCGGCCGGGCTCGGTTTGGTGACGGTGCTCGGGTCGGCAACCAAGTCGGATGTGCTGCGGTTGGCGGGCGTGCAGAACGCCGCGTCGGTGATCGTCGCGGCCAACCGGGACGACACCGCGGTGCTGGTGACGCTCACGGCCCGCGAGGTGGGTCCGAAGGCGAAGATCGTCGCCGCGATCCGGGAGACCGACAACGCGCACCTGCTGCGGCAGTCGGGTGCGGATTCGGTGGTGGTGTCGTCGGAAACGGCGGGACGCCTGCTCGGTATCGCGCGCACCACCCCGACCGTCGTGGAGATGATCGAGGACCTCCTCACCCCGGAGGCCGGCTTCGCGATCGCCGAACGCGAGGTCGAGCACGACGAGGTCGGTGGTTCGCCGCGGCACCTGTCCGACATTGTTCTTGCCGTGGTGCGCGACGGGCGACTGGTCCGGGTCGGTGCGCCAGAGGTCGACGCCGTCGAGGCGGACGACCGGCTGCTCTACATTCGCCGCGTCGGCAACTGACCGGCGGGCCCGGGTCTGGGCGGGGTGCCGCGGAGGCCGCGCCCTAGGGTGAGTACGTGGCTGATTTCGAGATGACCGAGGTCCCGTTGTTGTCGCGTTCGGCGCTCGATCGAGCGGAGGAACTGCGTTCCGATGTCGACGCGTTGCGGGCCGGGTGGGCGGACGCGTTGCTGCTGCGGATCACCCATCGCGGACAGGCTCGCGTCGACGGTGCGGACCTGGTGCTCGAACCGGCGGCGGCGCTCGGCGCGGAGCCGGTCCCCGGTGCGGTGTTCCTCGGACGTCGGGAGGGCAGGCACCTGTGGGCGGTGCGGGTCCCCGCGATGACCGGTCAGCTCGCCGACCTCCGGATGATCGGTCATCGGCTCGACGACGCGAGTGCCGGACTGCTGACCACCGCGGTCGCGATCCTGAACTGGCATGACGGCGCCGGATTCAGTGCGATCGATGGGTCCCCGACGGAACCGACGATGTCGGGGTGGTCCCGGCACAGCAGCAGCACCGGACACGAGGAGTTTCCCCGCACCGATCCAGCGGTGATCTGCCTGGTGCATGACGGCGCAGACCGAGTCCTGTTGGCGCGCAACGGAATGTGGCCGGATCGCCGGTTCTCGGTGCTCGCCGGGTTCGTTGAGGCCGGGGAGTCCCTTGAGGCGTGCGTCGCGCGGGAAATCGAGGAGGAGGTCGGCCTCGCGGTCCGGGACATCCACTACCTCGGAAGTCAACCGTGGCCGTTCCCCCGATCGGTGATGATCGGCTTCTCCGCCATCGCTGACCCGGAAGCCCCGCTGGCCTTCACCGACGGGGAGATCGCGGAGGCGCACTGGTTCTCGCGGGACGAGGTTCGTGACGCCCTCGCCCTCGGAGACTGGTCGTCGCCGGAGGAGGCGCGGTTGCTCGTTCCCGGCTCGGTGTCCATCGCCCGCGGGATGATCGAGGCGTGGGCCAAATAGCCGGCACCGCCGACGTGGCCAAATAGCCGGCACCGCCGACGTGGCCAAATAGCCAGCACCGCTGGCGTGGCCAAATAGCCAGCACCGCTGGCGTGGCCAAATAGCCGGCACCGCCGGCGTGGCCAACTCGCTGGCATCCGGTCTCTGTGAATGCCGATGGCCGCCTCCGATCGAGGCGGCCATCCGTTGTCGACGGTGGTGCGGGCGTCCGCTCAGACGCCGAGGATCTTCTTCACGTCGGCCAGGGTGGGGTTGGTGGCCGTCGTGCCGTCCGCGAACTTCACCGTCGGGACGACGTGGTTGCCGCCGTTGACGCTTCCCACGAACTCGGCGGAGGCGGGATCGTGCTCGATGTCGACCTCGACGTAGCTGATGCCGTTCTCGTCCAGCTGCTTCTTCAGGCGGCGGCAGTACCCGCACCAGGTGGTGGAGTACATGGTCAGGGCGGGGGCGGTCTCGGTTGCGGTCACGCGGCATATAACACCACGGTCGCGCCGGATTGTTCCGTGCGGCTCCGCCGCCGTGAGTGATCCTTACCCCAATGGGGGTGAAAATCGCGCACGGTTGCCGCAGGCGGATCGGGTCTGTCGGTTGGTCCTGCCATGATGGGTGGCATGTCTGCGAGCGTTCGGGAACCCGGTGGCACCGTCGAGGGTCTGGACCCGCAGCAGTCGGCGGCCGTGCTTGCACCGCGGGGACCGGTCTGCGTGCTCGCCGGTGCCGGGACGGGCAAGACCCGCACCATCACGCATCGGATCGCTCGACTCGTTGCGGACGGCCACGTCGCGGCCGGGCAGGTGCTGGCGGTGACGTTCACCGCCCGCGCGGCGGGCGAGATGCGGGAGCGGCTGCGGGGCCTCGGCATCGGGGACGGCGCGAGTCAGGTGCAGGCCCGCACCTTCCATGCGGCGGCGCTGCGGCAGCTGCGGTATTTCTGGCCGCAGGTGGTCGGCGACGCCCAGTGGGAACTGCTGGACCGGAAGTTTGCGGTTGTCGCGCAGGCCGCGAACCGTGCGGGACTGCCCACCACCACCGAGAGCGTGCGGGACCTGGCGGGGGAGATCGAATGGTCGAAGGCGTCGTTGGTGGCCCCGGAGGACTACCCGGCGGCCGCGGCCCGGACGCGCCGCGAACCGCCCGCCGACGCGGCGAAGGTCGCGCAGGTGTACGCGTCCTACGAGTCGCTCAAGCTGCGCGGCGAGACGATGTTGCTCGACTTCGACGACCTGCTGCTGCACACCGCCGCCGCGCTTGAGGATCATGCCGCCGTCGCGGAGGAGTTCCGGGACCGGTACCGCTGCTTCGTCGTCGACGAGTACCAGGACGTGACACCGCTGCAGCAGCGGGTCCTCGACGCGTGGCTCGGCGAGCGGGATGACCTCACCGTCGTCGGTGACGCGAATCAGACGATCTATTCGTTCACGGGTGCGTCGCCGCGGCACCTGCTCGACTTCTCCCGCCGCTTCCCGGAGGCGACCGTCGTCCGGCTCGAGCGCGACTACCGGTCCACCCCCGAGGTGGTGTCCCTCGCGAACCGGGTGATCGGCGCGGCCCGCGGCCGGATCGCGGGCACCCGCCTGCAACTGATCGGTCAGCGCCCGAGCGGACCGGACCCGACGTTCGTCGAGTTCGACGACGAACCGGCCGAGGCGGCGGCGGTCGCCGCGTCGATCAAGAAGCTGATCGAGTCGGGCGTGCCTGCGGGGGAGATCGCGGTGCTGTACCGGATCAACGCGCAGTCGGAGGTGCACGAGCAGGCGCTGACGGAACTGGGGATCCCGTTCCAGGTGCGCGGCGGGGAGGGCTTCTTCACCCGCCCGGAGGTCCGGCAGGCGGTGAACGCGCTGCGGCAGGCCGCGGCGCGGGAGGATCTGCCCGAGGGCGCGGACCGCGGCGACGCGCTGGTGACCCTCGTGCGTGCGGTGCTGGTGCCGATGGGCCTGACGGACACCGAGCCCGCGGGCGCGCAGGCCCGTGAGAAGTGGGCGTCGCTGACCGCCCTCGTCGCGCTGACCGAGGAACTGCTGGCCCACCAGCCGGACCTGGATCTGGCCGGGCTGCTCCGCGACCTGGCGGCGCGTGCCGAGGCCCGGCACCCTCCGACCGTGCAGGGGGTGACCTTGGCGTCACTGCACGCCGCGAAGGGGCTCGAGTGGGACGCGGTGTTCCTGGTCGGCCTCGCCGACGGAACCCTCCCGATCCAACACGCGCTGGGGGACAAGACCACGCCGCCGGACGAGGCGGCGGTGGAGGAGGAACGCCGGCTGCTGTACGTCGGCGTCACCCGGGCTCGCGAACACCTCCAGCTCTCGTGGGCGCTGGCGCGCGCCGAGGGCGGTCGCCGATCCCGACGGCGGTCCCGCTTCCTGCTCGGACTGATCCCCGACGACTCACCGGCGTCGCGGATCGCGGCGCCGGCAGCGCAGAAGAAGCGCCCCCGCTGCCGGGTGTGCGGCAAGCAGCTCCTCGGCACCGCGGCGACGATGCTCGGACGGTGCGAGACCTGCCCGTCGAACCTCGACGCGGCCCTGTTCGACTCGCTCAAGACGTGGCGGCTGGAGAAGGCGAAGGAGTTGAAGGTGCCCGCCTACGTGGTGTTCAGCGACACCACGTTGACCGCGATCGCCGAGCAGCAGCCCGTCGACGACCGCGCGCTCGTCACGATTCCGGGGATCGGCGCGAAGAAGCTCGAACGGTTTGGTGCGGACGTCCTTGCGGTGGTGCGGGGGGAGAACCCGCTGTCCGTCGCGCAGCAGTCCCTCATCGAAGGCATGTAACCGCAGGTCAAAAATGGGTTGTGTGGTTCCGTCGGGACCGCTTACCCTGGATTCCGACGTCGCGGGCTTCGGCCTGCCGTCACGGCCAGCCCCCGATGCCCGGCATCGGCGGGACCGCACGGACGACGTTGTCGTCTCGAAGAGCAAGGGAGGTGATCGGAACCATGATCGATCGGATCAGCAGCGTGCAGCACTGCGCGGTGGTCGCCCAGCGTCCCCTGCCGTCGGCATCAATCGGCGGCGCCGCTCACCTGCCCGCCGCCATGTGGGCGGAGGCGCCGAAGCGTGTCCTTCGCCGTCGCGCACATGCAGCAGCCCTGTCGTCCGTGCCCCGGATCGCTCTCCGAGCTCGCCCTCGGTAGCACTCTCCTCACCGGCCACGGACGCCCAGCGGACCGTGGCCTTTCGTGTTTTCGAGTATCTCCCTCCGGGGTGGACGCTCCAGGACAGGTCGCAGGCTCGCATCCCGAACCCATCGACCAGTCCGTAAGGAGCACGACGTGTCCACCGCGACAGTCCGCACCAACATCGAACCCACCACCGCCGGGCCGGTGCTGCGCGAATTGCCCAGCCGTGCAACCGAATTACCGTGCCGTGCCGCGAACCCCGACCTGTGGTTCGGGGAGACCCCCGCCGAATTGGAACAGGCCAAGTCCCTGTGCGCCGAATGCCCGATCCGGGCCCGATGCCTGAGCGCCGCCCTCGACCGCGCGGAACCCTGGGGGGTGTGGGGCGGGGAGATCCTCGACCACGGTGTGGTGATCGCCCGCAAACGGCGGCGCGGGCGGCCCCGGAAGATCGCCGTTTGCGCCTGACTCCGAGTGAACGGACCGTTCAGTCGATCAGATCGACTGAACGCTTCCGTTCACTCGGTCAGGGGGCGAGGGGCGGGCGGCTCCGGTCGTAGTCGACGACGACGGGGGCGTGATCGCTCATCCGCAGCTCCGCTGCCGCCTCGCGGTCGGTGCCTGCGGCCACCGCCGCCGCGGCGAGTCGCGGGGTCGCCAGGTGGTAGTCGATCCGCCATCCGGTGTCCCGGTCGAACGACTGCCCCAGCCACGACCACCACGAGTACGGTCCGTCGACGTCGGGGTGCAGGCCGCGCACGACGTCCACCAGGGTGCGCGGCGACAGGATCGACGAGAACCAGTCGCGTTCCTCGGGGAGGAACCCCTCGGACCGGCTGCTGGTCCGCCAGTTCCGCACGTCGCGCCGGGTGTGCGCGATGTTCAGATCGCCCAGCAGCAGCAGTTCCCGGCCGCGGGCCCCCGCGTCCCGGCGGGAGCGCGTCAGCTGCCGGGCGAACGCGTCGAGGAAGCGCATCTTCCGGTCATACCGGGCGCCCCCGTCGGGTTGCTCGCGCATGCGCCCCGGCTTCTGCAGGTGCGCGGGCAGGCCGCCCTTCGGGAGGTACAGGGACGCGACGGTGATTGGGGCGTCGGCGAGGTCCACCTCGATGTAGCGGCCCTGGTCGGCGAACTCGCGCAGACCCCTGGCGAGGGGGACCGGGTCGAGATCGACGGGGTCGGTGTGCACCTCACCCGGCGCCCGCACCAGCGCGGTGCCGCTCCATGTCCGGACCGCGGCGGGGGCACGCCTGGTCAGGATCGCGACGCCGTTCCGCCCGGCCAGCGTGCCCTCGTCGTAGGACAGGTGATATCCGCCGAACACGCCGGGCGGGATCGTCGCCGCCCGCGATCGCATCTCCTGCAACGCGAGCACGTCGGGCTCCCGCTCGTGCAGCCACTGCTCGAATCCGCGGCGCTGGGCGGCCCGAATACCGTTGATGTTGAACGTCGCAATCCGCACGATCGCCCAGTCTAGGCAGCAGCCCACGCGGTCATCCGGGGGAGCGGGGCCGAAGAACGACGACCGGGATCTCCCGTTCGGTCCACGACTGGTAGGTGTCGAAGTCGGCATAGGCGTCGACGAGCTGTGGCCACAGCCGGGCACGCTGCCCGGTGTCGGCCGTGGCCGCAATGACGTCGCGATGCTGCCTGCCGATCTGGACGCGTGCGTCCGGGTTCGCGCACAGGTTGCGGTACCACTGCGGATGCTTCGGCAGCCCGCCCTGCAACGCGACAACGACGACGTCCGGTCCGTCCTCGATGTACAGCAACGGTGTCGTGTACCGGGCGCCGGACGTGCGGCCCCGGTACTCGAGCAGGAGGGTCGGAACCGGCTTGCGGAATCCGGCGCCGATACGCCATCGTCCCCCGATGCGCCCTCCTGTCCGGCGGTAGAGCCACACCTGGCACCGGCCGACGTGCTTGAAGATCCGGGGCAGGACGGGGGAGTCGAGTTGCCGGGGTCGTGGTGGGGTGGCGCGTGCGGACGATACGTTCACTGGTGCCTTCTCCTTCGTGGGTCGCGGGGCGTCGACCTCAACCAAGTGCCACGCCGAGTTCGGCGGCGAACGTCTTGATCATGTGTTGGACGCCGATCTCGTTGCGGCCGATGATCATGTGGTCGTGCTGGCCGCGCCGCACACCCTCCCCGCACTGCGGCAACATCGCGAAGTCCTCGTCGCGGACCGCGCCGTGCACCTGTGCGAAGACGGTGTCGTACAGGTCGCGTTGGTCGTCCGTGGTCGCGGGAATGCGGGCCATCCAGCTGTGGCGAAGAGTGCACCGCGTCGGGGCGCCTGCGGGGAGCATGTCGAGGATCTCGACGCCGACCGGGCTGTTCGCCAGGATGAGGTTGGGGTAGATCCAGTAGATCACGCCCATGTTCGCCGACGGGTCCCACGATCCCTGCGGGTTGGTGTCCAGGTCGGCGATCCAGTTGAACGGGAAGCCCATTCGGTGATGCCTGCCGAACGCGTCGTGAATCGAGGTGTTGGCCACGGTGTTCTGGCCGATCACGCTCTCGGAGTGGACGAAGGGAAAATGGTAGCTCTCCGCGAACGCCTCGAGGGCGCCCTTCCAGCTCACGTCCGACTCGAACTCGCGCTCGTCGTGGTAGCCGTAGGAGTGGTAGTCGAACCGCGCCAGTTCCGGGCCCATCGGGCCGAGATGTGTGTCCACGTCGATGGATTCGCCTGCGGTCAGCACCGCCCAGACGAATCCGTACTTCTCCTGGCTGGGGAGTTCCACCAGTCCGTACTCCGACCGCTCCATGCCGGTGAAGCCCTCCTTGCCGGGCACGCCGACCAGTTTCCCGGTGTTCTTGTAGGTCCAGGCGTGATAGGGGCAGGTGAACCGGGTCGCATTGCCGGAACCGCAGGCGGGCATGGCGCCGCGGTGTCGGCAGTAGTTGAGGAAGACGTGTGCGGTGCCGGATCCGTCCCGGGTGACGAGCAGGGAGTCGCCGAGAACGCTGCGGACGACGTAGTCGTCCGGTCCTCCGATCTGGGCGGTGGGGACGATCGCGAGGGGAGTGCGGCGCAGGATCTGCGCCTCCTCGACCTCGGTGAGCTTCGGGTCCCGGTAGTAGTGCAAGGGCACGCGCAGCGGTGTCTCCGCCATGTCGGTCGTGCCTGCCATGACATGCCGCAGCGCGCGCCGGGTGAGGTCGTCCGTCGGGTCGGACCGACGGGTATCGGGTGGTGTGGTCATCGTCTGGTGTCCCTTCCCGCGCCCGGGTGGGCCGCAGTGACCGAGACCATACAACGAAGCCAGTCTGTACGGTCTGTGTTTTCCGGGAATCCGAGTCGCGTTGCCGGGTCCGTGTCGGTGGGTCGCGCGCGGGTAGGGTTCGACCGACACTGGCTGGGCGGGACGGGAGACGGGCCGATGCGCACTCACGGTTGGTCGGGGGCAACACCGGCCGACGACGACGAGGCCGTTGCCCGAATCCTCGCGGCGGCCCGTCGCGCCCTGGACCGATCGGGTGGCGACGTCAGCATCACGGAGGTTGCGCGGGATCTCGGTGTCACGAGGCAGACCGTCTACCGGTACTTCCCGACCACGGAGGCGCTGCTCGGCGCGACCGCGATCGCTCAGGCCGGACCGTTTCTCGACCTGCTCGCCGCGCACCTTGGCGGTATCGGCGACCCCGCCGAAGCCGTCGTCGAGGGCATCGCCTACACCCTCGAGCAGATACCCGAGGAAACGTACCTGAACATGGTGCTCGCGCCCGGCCGGGCCAGCGCCTTCTCGGCCGGCGTCACCTCAGACGCCGCGCTCGCGTTCGGCCGGTCGATCCTCGAACGGTTCGCCGTCGACTGGACGCAGGCAGGACTGGCCGGCGCGCAGCTCGACGAGTTGGTCGAGCACATGCTCCGCATCGTGCAGTCGTTCGTCATCGACCCCGGCCGACCGCCTCGCAGCGGCGCCGATCTCCGGACATATCTGCGGAAATGGGTCGCGCCAGCGGTAGATCGAATGCGGTCCGAGGCCCGGGTGCCCTGATCGGAAATCGGGTCCCTACTCAGCTCGCCGCACGTCCTCGGTGAAGCCGGGCAGCCACCGCGTGAGGATCCCCATGTATGGGGCCTCCGCGTCGAGTTGCGCGCAGATCCCCACCGAGCCGAGCAGCACCCGGAAGATCATCGCGTACTCGGGCGGCAGGTTCAGTGCCCGTGCGGTCCGGAAATGTTCCGACGAAAAGTCGGTCGCGGTGCCCGCGGCGCGCTGCAGCCAGGCCCGGGTGAAGTGGAACGACTCGGTGTGGATCGGATCGGTGAACGGTCGCAGGTAGTTCGCGATCTCGGCCTCGGTGACGGTCCGGCCGGGGAGCACGAACCCGTTGGCGCGCAACAACTCCGTCAGCTCGTCGAATCGTTCCTCGAGCGCCAGCCGCACCATCCGCCCCAGCACCGGCGGCAGCCCGCCGGGCATCGCCGCGCAGGCGCCGTAGTCGAGGATGCCGAGTCGGCCGTCATCGCACAGCATGAAATTGCCCGGATGCGGATCGCCGTGCAGCAGCCCAACCCGGGCAGGCGACGCGAAGTGGAACTCGGCGAGCCGCGCGCCAGCCGTGTTGCGCTGCTCGAGGGTGCCGCTGCCGATGATCGCCGACAGCGGTGTCGCGTCCATCCACTCGGTGATCACGACCTTCGGCGAGCTGGCCACCACCTTCGGGATCGCGAACTGCGGGTCCGCGTCGAACTCGGCGGCGAACGCCCGCTGGTTGTTCGCCTCGATCCGGTAGTCCAGCTCGTCCTCGGTCCGGGCGCTCAGCTCGTCGAGCACCGGCTTGATGTCCGCCCCCGGCATCACCGCCGCGAACATTCCCGCCATCCGGGACAGCGTCTTCAGGTCGGCGCGCAGCGCCTCGTCGGCGCCCGGGTACTGGACCTTCACCGCGACGTCCCGGCCGTCTGACCACACCGCGCGATGCACCTGACCGATGCTTGCCGACGCGGTCGGGGCGTCGTCGAAGCTGGTGAACCGTTCCCGCCACCGGGTGCCCAGCTGGGTGTCGAGGACCCGGTGCACCTTCTTCGCGGGCAGTGGCGGCGCCTCGGCCTGCAGCTTCGTCAACGCGTCCCGATACGGTTCGGCGAATTCCTCGGGGACGGCCGCCTCCATCACGCTCAGCGCCTGACCGAGCTTCATTGCGCCGCCCTTGAGTTCGCCGAGCACGCTGAACAGCTGCTCCGCGGCCTGCTGGGTCAGTTTCGCGTCGATCTCCTCCCGGTCCCCACCGGCGAGTTTGCGGCCGAATCCGACGGCGGCGCGGCCCGCGATTCCCAACGGGATGCTCGCCAGTTTGGCGGTGCGGGCTGAGCTGCGGCGGGGAATGTCGGGCACCCACCAATCATGCCCTAGTCCGCCGCTCGGCAACCGCAGTCCGGGTGTGCTCGCCACCGTCGCCGGACCAACGTCGGCGACCGGAGGTCGAACTCGAGGGTGGTGTCCAGGCTGGCGGGCGGTCGGGCCGGATCGCCATCAACCAGGGTCGTCACCTCGCTGACGGCGAGGGCCACCGTCGCGAGCACCGTCGCCGGAGCTGCTGCCCCGACCCGCCCCAGCAGCTGCGCCGCCAGGTGCGGCCACTCGGGGTCGACGCCGGTGCGGTGCAGGTCGGCGCAGCGCAGGCAGCTGGTCCGTCCCGGCAGTACCAGCGGCCCGACGACGCCGCGCCCGTCCCGGAGACGGACCGGCAGGTGCGCCGTCCCCGCGGACATCAGCGCCGCGACGGTGCTCGGTTCCGTCACCAGTTCGTCGGTGAGCACCACGCAGTCGGCCCGCCCCGCAGGCAACTCGGGGCCCGCGCGGTCCGGGACCGACCGGCCCACCCTGATCCGGCCATCGGACAGGGCCGCGGCGATGCCGTCGGCCAGCGGTCCGCGGCCGTGCAGGTGCACCTCGCGCACCGTCGGTTCCCGGCGCTGCGGGAGCAGCGCGCCCACGCCGGTCAATTCGGTGAGGATCCGGCCGATGTCGGCGCTGTCGATACCGGCCCGGTTCGCCTGCCAGGCGATCTCGGTGTGGCTGCGGCTGCCGTCGAGCAGGCGCAGCAGGGACGCGACCGTCTCGGCCGTGACCCCAGTGGGTGGCCGCACCAGCAGCGCCGTCTCCGGGTTCCACCCGACCTGCAGCGTTCCGCTGGGGCGGATCAGGACCGGGGTCCACGGGTCGAGTCGGGGGCCGGTCAGCGGGCGGGTGGCAACGGGCGACATGCGGTCAGCGTGCCAGCACCCCCCCTTGCCTGCCGCCCAGTGGACGGGGTTATCCACAGGCCAGCGCGGCGCTGACCTGGGAATCCGGCTCCGCGCGCTAGGTGTTCGGGGAGTCGGGGGAATCGGTGTCGCCCCGCTCCTCACGCTCACGGGCCTGCAGCGCCTCAAGCTGCGCGATCGGATCGTCGAATGTGCTGGTGCCGCCGCCGACGACCCGGTCGACGAACCCGGCCGGGCTGTCCAGGTCACTCGAATCGGGAAGCAGGTCCGGGTGGGCCCACACCCCGTCCCGGCCGTCCGCGCCAGCGGCGTCACCGATCAGACGCCACAGCTGCGCGGCCTCACGGACCTTACGGGGACGCAATTCGAGCCCGACCAGGGTGGCGAAGGTCTGCTCCGCAGGGCCGCCGGTCGCGCGGCGGCGGCGCAGCGTCTCACTCAGCGCCGCGACGCCGGGCAGCCGGTCACCGAGCGCCTGCGCCACGACGACCTCCACCCAACCCTCGATCAGGGCGAGGAGCGTCTCCAATCGCTCAAGGGCCTGCTTCTGCTCCGGGGTCGTCTGCGGCTCGAAGCTGCCCTGCGCGAGCAGTTCCTCCAGCTTCGACGGGTCGGTCAGTGCGCTCGGGTCCAGGCCCTGCGCGGCCTCCTCGATCGCCGAGAAGTCCATCTTGATGCCCCGCGCATACTCCTCGACCGTCGCGAGCAGTCGCTGCCGCAGCCACGGCACGTGCACGAACAGTCGCTGATGCGCTGCCTCCCGCGCCGCGAGGAACACCAGAACCTCGCGGTCGGGCTGCTCAAGACCCTCACTGAACTTCTCCACCGCGGCAGGCATCAGGGCCGCGACACCGGTCGGGCCGAGCGGAAGCCCCACATCGGTCGACGTCAACACCTCGGAGGCCAACTGCCCGAGCGCCTGCCCGAGCTGCGAACCGAACGCCAGCCCGCCCATCTGACCGATCATGCCGAGCATCGGCCCGGCCATCTGCCGCGCCTCCTCCGGCAGCCCGGACACCCACATGCCCGACACCTGCTCCGCGACCGGATCGCACAGCCGCTTCCAGGTGTCGAGGGTGTTCTCGAGCCACTCGACCGGGGTCCACGCCACCGTCCGGGTCGCGCCAGCGGGCAGCGTCGTCGCACCGTCGAGCCAGACCTCGGCGAGGTGCGCGGCGTCGGTGACCGCGGACGCCGCGCCCGCCGTGACCGGGGTGACCGAACCGATCTGCTGCATCGCCAGCTTCTTCGCGACCTCGTAGTTCACCGGTCCGGACTGGCCGCCGGTGCCCATCGCGCTGCCCATCCCACTGAGCATTTGCCCGAACTGGGTCAGCATCTGCCCGAGCGCGGCCGGATCGAACCCGCCCGCCGCGTTGGCACCGTCCGGGTTGAATCCCCCGGTGTTGAAGCCGAACGGCATCCCGCCGGGCCCGGTCGGACCGCCACCGGAATTCTTGTCGCGGTCGGGGTCGTCGTCGGAGTTGGAGAAGCCAAACGGCGGATTGCTCATACGTCAACGGTACAAGGCATCGATGGCGGGGGGTGCCGCGGAAATCACGCCGAGCGCGAACACGCCCTGATGGCGGTCACACCGGTCGTCGACCTCTACGCTGGGCCGGGTGAATCGACGGATGCTGACCCTGGTCGCGGCGCTGGTGCCGGTCGCGGCGCTACTCGGGCTCGGGACGGTCGTTCAGGTGCCGTTCGTCGCGCTGGGGCCGGGTCCGACCTTCAACACCCTCGGCGAGGTCGAGGGCAAGCCGGTGATCGACATCGAGGGCACCGAGCTGGACCCGACCTCCGGCAACCTGAACATGACCACCGTGTCGGTCCGCGACGGACTGACCATTTTCGACGCGTTCGGGTTCTGGCTCAGCGGCAGGCACGGCCTCGTGCCCCGCGAGGAGGTGTACCCGGCCGACCGCAGTCGCGACGAGGTGCAGCAGGAGAACGCCGCCGACTTCGCGCAGTCCGAGGAGTCCGCGGAACTCGCCGCGCTGCACTTCCTTGACCTGCCGGTGGCATTGGAAATCTCGGATGTCGCGGACGACGGACCGTCCCACGATCTGCTCCGGGTCGGCGACCGCATCGTGAGTGTCGACGGGGTGCCGGTGCAGACGGTCGGGGACGTCCAGCGTGCCGTCGCCGACCTCGCCCCGGGCACCGTCGCGCCGATCGTCGTCGACCGCGACGGTGGGCCGGTGACGGTGCCGGTCACGCTCGGTGCCCGGCCCGGGCATACCGAGGTGGGCTACCTGGGCGTCACCCCCACCGAGATCCCCGAGGTGCCGTTCACCGTCGACTTCAACCTCGCCGAGGTCGGTGGTCCGTCGGCAGGCCTGATGTTCACCCTCGCGGTGATCGACAAGCTGTCCCCTGGCGAACTCAACGGCGGTGGTTTCGTCGCCGGAACCGGAACCATCGACTCGGACGGCGACGTCGGGCCGATCGGCGGTATCCAGTACAAGCTGATCGCGGCGCGGGAGGCCGGGGCGACGACGTTCCTGGTGCCGTCGAAGAACTGTGACGAGGCCGCCCAGCGGACACCGGACGGGCTGCGGCTGGTGCGGGTCGACGACCTCACCGGCGCGGTCGACGCGCTGGACTCGCTGAACGCGGGCGGCGACGCGCCCTCCTGCTGACCCGCCCACCCCAGCCCGCCTCGCCTCGCGCACCCGCCCCGCCTCGCGCACCCGCCCCCTGACCGAATGTGGGATTTGGTCACTTGATGTGACCGAATCCCACATTCGGTCAGGCGGGTCAGGCGGGTCAGGCGGGTCAGGCGGGGCGGTGCGGGGGCGGGTGTGCGGGTCACCAGTCGTCGTCGGTGGCCTCGAACGTTGCGTGCAGGGCGTGCACCAGGCCGGGGGCCAGGTTTTCCCCGGTCCGCAGCTCCGGCTCGGCGAACGGGTCGTCGTCCTCGTCCGGCGCCAGCGCGAGGGCGCACTCGGACCGTCCGTCACGGAGGACGGCGGCGAACAGTCGGGCCGCACGGCGCTCGGGATGGGCACCGGCCGACGCCCGGATGACGTCGTCGGCCGGGTTGTCGCCGGCGAGCGCGGCGGACACGGCGGAGTTCAGCTCCTCGGATGCGGCCGGGGGGAGCACCAGAATCTCCTGGACGAGCAGGCACCCGGCCACCCCCTCGGACCAACTGGTGGTGCCGAGGTACTCCTCGATGGCGGTGCCGGTGCCGTGCAGGTCGTCGGGGAGGGGATGCTGCTCGATCGGGGTGAGTTCGGAGCCAGCCTCGAGTTGGTCGATCAGGTGGGGTTCGGCGACCGCGATCGCGGCGGTCGGGACGAGCGCGAACATTCGGGGCGGCTGCCCCCACCCGTCGGGATCCACGTGACCGGCGACCTCCTGCACGCACCGGGGCAGCGCGTCGGCGGAGATCCGGGCAGGATGGGGGGTGCCGTCGAAGTCGTTCACCCCGCCATCCTCGCACCAGCAGGAGGGACCCGGACAACCCGGACGACGCCGGTCGGCCTCGGTGCTCCCACGTAGAGTGGGACAAAACACCCTGCGGCTCGCCCGGCGCGCCGCCCGACCCCCGGAGCGTGACACGTGGGCATGCGGCCCCCCACCGGATTACCTTCGCTGTCAAGACGAAGCCGAGTCCTGTTGGTACTGGCGCTCGTTGCGGCGGTGCTGCTGCTGATCGGGCCGCGCCTGATCGAGACCTACACGAGCTGGCTCTGGTTCGGTGAGGTCGGGTTCCGCGGCGTCTTCACGACGGTGCTGGTCACCCGGATACTGCTGTTCCTCGCCGTCGCGTTGCTCGTCGGCGGCGCGGTGTTCGGGGCGCTGCTGCTCGCGTACCGATCGCGCCCGGTGTTCGTGCCTGCGGCGGGCCCCAACGATCCGATTGCCCGCTACCGGACGACGGTGATGAGCAGGCTCCGGCTGTTCGGGGTGGTGGTGCCGATCGTGATCGGCGTGCTGGCCGGGTTGGTCGCGCAGTCCAGTTGGGTTGCCGTGCAGATGTTCCTGCACGGCGGCGACTTCGGACAGCACGATCCGCAGTTCAACCTCGACGTCGGCTTCTACGCGTTCGACCTGCCGTTCTACCGGCTGGTGCTGAACTGGCTGTTCGTCGCCGTGCTGATCGCGTTCTTCGCGAACCTGGTGACCCACTACGTCTTCGGCGGCCTGCGGTTGTCCGGTCACGAGGGCGCGCTGACGAAGGCCGCGCGCATCCAGTTGGCCGTGTTGGCCGGGACGTTCGTCCTCCTCAAGGCGGTCGCGTACTGGTTGGACAGGTATTCGTTGCTGTCGAGCAGCCGCAAGGAACCCACGTTCACCGGCGCTGGATTCACGGACACCAACGCGGTGCTGCCCGCGAAGCTGATCCTGCTCGCGATCGCGGTGATCTGCGCGCTCGCGTTCTTCGCGGTGATCTTCATGCGGGACATGCGTATTCCCGCGCTGGCGACCGCGCTGCTGGTGTTGTCCTCGATCCTGGTCGGTGCGGTGTACCCGCTGCTGATCGAGCAGTTCTCGGTGAAGCCGAACGCCGCGCAGAAGGAAAGCCCGTACATCGAGCGCAACATCCAGGCCACCCGGCAGGCGTACGGCATCTCCGACGACAAGGTCACCTATCAGCCGTACAGCGGTGACGCGACGCAGGCGCCGCGGGATGTGCCCGCCGACGTCACCACGATCGCGAACGCCCGACTGCTCGACCCCAACGTGCTGTCGCCGACGTTCACCCAGCAGCAGCAGCGGCAGAACTTTTACGGCTTCCCGCCGACGCTCGACATCGACCGGTACGAGCTCGCCGGTGAGAAGCGGGACTACATCGTCGCTGCACGGGAGCTGTCCCCGAACAACCTGCAGGGCAACCAGACGGACTGGATCAACAAGCACACCGTCTACACCCACGGCGACGGGCTGGTCGCTGCGCCCGCGAACCGGGTGACCGCGCCGGTGCTCGACCCCACCCAGGACACCTCGAATAACGCCGGCTACCCGATCTACACGGTCAGCGACATCGCCTCGCAGCAGGACGGCACCCAGGTCATCAAGGTCGACCAGCCGCGCATCTACTTCGGCGAGGTGATCGCGGAGGGCGACGCCGATTACGCGATCGTCGGCAACGGCGACCCGAACCAGCCGCGCGAATACGACACCACCAACTCGAAGTACACCTACACCGGTGCGGGTGGCGTTCCGATCGGGAACTGGTTCAACCGGTTGGCGTTCGCCGCGAAGTACGCCGAACGGAACATCCTGTTCTCCGGCGTGATCGACTCCAACTCGAAGATCATCTTCAACCGGGATCCGAAGTCCCGCGTCGAGAACGTCGCGCCGTGGCTGACCACCGACGGTGACGCGTATCCGGCGGCGGTCGACGGCCGGATCGTGTGGATCGTCGACGGGTACACGACGCTGGACAACTACCCGTACGCGCAGCGCAGCTCGCTCGACGGGTTGGTGGAGGACAGCATCGACCAGACCACCGGTCGACCGCTCCCGCGCAAGGAGGTCTCCTACATCCGGAACTCCGTCAAGGCGACCGTCGACGCGTACGACGGCACCGTGACGCTGTACCAGGTCGACGAGCAGGATCCGGTGCTCAAGGCCTGGATGGGGGTGTTCCCCGGCACGGTTCAGCCGCCGTCCGCGGTCAGCGACGAACTGCGCTCGCACTTCCGGTACCCCGAGGACCTGTTCAAGGTGCAGCGGGAGATGCTCGCGAAGTACCACGTCGACGACCCGAACGAGTTCTTCACCAACAACGCCTTCTGGTCGGTGCCGAACGAGCCGACCGTCGAGGGCTCGACACTGAACGAGCCGCCGTACTACGTCCTTGTCGGTGACGAGGAGACCGGCGAGCCGGTGTTCCGGTTGACCAGTCCGATGGTGGGATTCCGTCGCGAGTTCCTGTCGGCGTACATCACCGCGGACTCGGATCCGAAGAACTACGGCAAGCTCACCGTGCTCCAGTTGCCGGTGAACAAGCAGACGCAGGGTCCGGCGCAGGCCCAGAACTCGATGATCTCGGACTCCCGAGTCGCATCGGAGAAGGCGCTTCTCGAGCGTGCCAACAAGATTCAGTTCGGTAACCAGCTGACCCTGCCGATCGCCGACGGCGGCATCCTGTACGTGGAGCCGATGTTCACCGAGCGGAGCGGGTCGAACGCCGCGAGCTTCCCGCAGTTGACGAGGGTCCTGGTCAGTTTCCAGGAGCCGGGGCCGACGGGTCGCGTGCGGGTCGGGTACGCCGCCACGCTCGCCGAGGCGCTGAATCAGGTGTTCGAGGGCGGAACCGGTGGTGCCGCAACGGCTCCCGGTGGGACCGTGACCGAGCAGCAGTCCGTCGGCACCTCGCCTGCGCCCGCGACACCGCAGCCGGAGGCGGCGCAGCCCGCGCCCCCTCAGCCGGGCGGAACCGACCGGGACGCCGTTGTCTCCGAGTTGGATTCGGCGCTGTCTCAGGTGCGGTCGGCGCAGCAGAGCGGCGACTTCGGTGCCTACGGCGCGGCGCTGGACCGGCTGCAGAAGGCCGTCACCGACTACCAGAACCTGCCCGAGTAGCAGGCGGGCGCGGAGCCGACGAAGGGCGCCCCGCCGATCCGATCGGATC
>NZ_JBSGXD010000016.1:0-27089 GCF_053609225.1 Rhodococcus sp. NPDC054953
TCGGGGACCCGAGATTGATCTGTTCCCCGATCACCTCGTACGCGGCGTTCGCCGCGGCGGCGACCCGGTCCGCGAACGTGGACTGCAGGTCGTGCAGGTGGTCGGTGTCGATGGCGA
This sequence comes from Rhodococcus sp. NPDC054953, assembly GCF_053609225.1. Lineage (NCBI taxonomy): Bacteria > Bacillati > Actinomycetota > Actinomycetes > Mycobacteriales > Nocardiaceae > Rhodococcus > Rhodococcus sp. NPDC054953. The sequence goes on from NZ_JBSGXD010000016.1 coordinate 118, forward strand.
TGCCGGTGGCCTCGACGTCGGCGAGCACCTCGAGCAGCGGGAGTTCGAGATCCGTCAGCAGTCGGGCCGACTCGATGGCGGCGAGTTCGGTGTCGAATGCGTCGGCCAGGTCGGTGACGTCGCGGGCCCGCAGGATCTCGGTCTCCGCGGCCTTCGCGTCGGCGTCGTCCCCGTCGTCGAGCAGCGACAGCTGGGCCTCGCCGGTGTCCTCGACCCGCAGTTCCCGCTTCAGGTACCGCAGCGACAGGTCGTCGAGGTTGAAGCTGCGCTGGCCGGGCCGCACCAGGTAGGCGGCGAGCGCGGTGTCGGAGGTGAGCCCGCGCAGGGTCCAGCCGCGGCCGCGGAGCGCGTGGATGGCGGCCTTCGCCTCGTGCAACGCCTTCGGCGCGGCCGGGTCCGCCAGCCAGGTCGCGAGGGCGGTCTCGTCGTCCTCGGTGACGGTCGCCGCGACGATGTACCCGCCCTCCCCGTCGGCGGCAGCGATCGCGAGGGCGGTGGCGTCGCCGCCGTGGGGGGCGCCGCTGCCGACCACGGACACCCCGGCGCGGGTCCCGGCGCCGACATGCTCGCGCAGCCACGCCGCGACCTCGCCCGGCGCGAGGGCACCGCCGCGCACCTCGAACCCCTCCTCCGCCTCGGGTTCGGCGGAGGCGAGCGTGTCGAACAGCCGGTCCCGCAGCACCCGGAACTCGAGGTCGTCGAACAGGGCGTGAATCTTGTCGCGGTCCCAGGGGGCGAGCGCCAGCTGGTCGGGCACGTACGGCAGCGGCACGTCCCGGACCATCTCGGTGAGCTGCCGGTTCATCAGCACCGACGACAGGTTGGCCCGCAGCGCGTCGCCGACCTTGCCGCGCACCTGATCGACCCGGTCCACCAGCTCGGTCAGCGACCCGTACTCGCGGATCCACTTGGCGGCGGTCTTCTCCCCGACGCCCGGGATCCCGGGCAGGTTGTCGGACGGGTCGCCGCGCAGCGCCGCGTAATCCGGGTACTGCCGGGGGGTGAGCCCGTACTTCTCCTCGACGGCCGCCGGGGTGAACCGGGTCAGGTCGGAGACACCCTTGCGCGGATACAGCACCGTCACGTCGTCGGTGACGAGCTGCAGCGCATCGCGGTCGCCGGTGCAGACCAGTACCCGGTAGCCCTGCTCGGCTGCCTGGGTGGTCAGGGTCGCGATGATGTCGTCGGCCTCGAACCCGGCCTCCGCCATCACCGGGATGCCCAGCGCACCGAGCACCTCCTTGGTGACCTCCACCTGCCCCTTGAATTCGTCGGGGGTCTTGGCGCGGTTCGCCTTGTACTCGGGGAACGCGTCCGCGCGGAACGTCTGCCGGGACACGTCGAACGCGGCGGCGACATGGCTGGGCTGCTCGTCGCGCAGCAGGTTGATCAGCATCGACGTGAACCCGTACACCGCGTTGGTGGTCTGCCCGCTGTGGGTCTTGAAGTTCTCGGCGGGCAGCGCGAAGAACGCGCGGTAGGCCAGCGAATGCCCGTCAAGGAGCAGCAGCGTCGGCTTGTCGCCGGAGTCGGCGGCGGGGAGGGAGGATGCGGGAGACGTTGTCGGGCTCACCGCAGAGAGTCTAGGGACGGACACCGACACGGTGCCAACGGCAGGCCGTCCGCGCAATCGGGGATCGTCGGGGCCCTCCTGCCGCGGAACCGGCCGGGTAGAATTCACCTTTGACTCCGCTATACGTCACCCAGGCATGCCGCCGGGCGGCCCGGTGACCGGAAGCAGGCACGCCGGCCGGGCGAGGAGGGCGCGATGAACGACGCGATGATCGGGGACCGCGCCGTGGTGCTCGGGGGGAGCATGGCCGGGTTGCTGGCGGCCCGGGTCCTGGCGGACGCGTACGCGCAGGTGGTCGTCGTCGAACGGGACGAACTGCCCGACACGGCCGGGCAGCGCCGGGGGGTGCCGCAGGGACACCACATTCACAGCCTGATGGCGCGCGGCCAGCAGGTGTTCGAGGAACTCTTCCCCGGGTTCGCCGCGGACCTCGTCGCGGGCGGTGCGCCGATGCTCGACCAACTCGCCGAGGCACGCCTCTACTTCGGCGGCCACCGGTTCGCGCAGGCCGCCAGCGGGATCGCCGTGGTCAGCGTCAGCAGGCCGTGCATCGAGGGGTACGTCCGGGAACGGGTGCGGGCACTTCCCGGCGTCGTCCTCGACGATCACCGCGACGTTCTCGGTCTCGCCGCGAGCCGGGACGGCGGCCGCGTGACCGGTGCGCGGGTGAGCCGCCGGGTCGACGGGAGCGGCGACGTGACCCTCGACGCGGACCTCGTCGTCGACGCGACCGGGCGCGGCTCACGCCTGCCGCGGTGGCTGGAGGCACTCGGCTACCCTCGGCCCGCCGAGGATCGGGTGACGACCGACATCACCTATGCAACGGGGGTGGTCCGGCTCCGCGCCGGTGCGCTGGGAGCGCAGCGGGCCGTGATCGTTCCGCCAGGCGGGGGCTGTACCCGCGGTGGCGCCCTTGCCGCGATCGAGGGCGGCAGGCACATCCTGACGCTGGTCGGCATGCTCGGGGAGGTTCCGCCCACCGCCGCGGACGCGTTCGTCGAGTACACGCGGTCCCTTCCGATCCCCGACATCCACGATGCCGTCCGCGACGCCGAACTCCTCGACCCGCCGGTCGCGATGCGCTTCCCGGCGAGCATCCGTCACCGGTACGAGCGGCTGCCGCGGTTCCCCGCCGGTCTCCTGGCCGTCGGGGACGTGCTGTGCAGCTTCAACCCCGTCTACGGTCAGGGCATGAGCGTGGCTGCCCTCGAGGCGCGCACCCTGCGAGAGCACCTCGCATCCGAACCGGATCCTCGAAAGGTGTTGCGCGGCATGGCAAAAATCGTCGATCCCCCGTGGGACATCGCGGCGGGCGCCGACCTCGCGTTCCCCGCGGTCCCGGGCCCCCGCCCGCTGCGGGTGCGGATGGCAAACACCTATGTCCCGCTGGTTCAGGCGGCCGCGGCGCGGGACCCCGAGGTCGGGGCCGCCTTCCTGCGGGTGGCGGGCATGCTGGACGACCCGACCGCGCTGATGCGTCCCGCGCTCGTGCGGCGGGTCGCCGCGGCCGGCCTTCGCCGGATCACTTCCCGCCGAGGGTCTCCAGGATCACCTCGGCGACCACCTTCATCGAGGTCCGCCGGTCCATCGCGGCCCGCTGGATCCAGGTGAACGCCTCGGGTTCGGTGAGCGACTGGGAGGACATCAGCACGCTCTTCGCGCGTTCGATCAGCTTGCGGGTCTCGAACCGTTCGGTCAGGTTCGCGACCTCCTTCTCGAGGGCGGCGATCTCGGAGAACCGGCTCGCGGCGAGTTCCACCGCGGGCACCAGGTCGGCCTTCGAGAATGGCTTCACCAGATACGCCATCGCGCCGGCGTCCCTCGCCCGCTCGACCAGCTCCCGCTGGCTGAATGCGGTCAAGATCACCACGGGCGCAATACGTTTCGCGGCGATCTCGGATGCGGCGTCGATCCCGTCGCGGCGCGGCATCTTCACGTCCATGATCACCAGGTCGGGACGCAGTTCCTCGGCGAGTTCGACGGCACGCTGCCCGTCCCCGGCCTCACCGACGACGTCGTACCCCTCCTCGCGGAGCATCTCGACGAGGTCCATTCGGATCAGCACCTCGTCCTCGGCGACCACCACACGGCGTGACGCCGGACGGTTCTCCTGCCCGACCGGGTCGTTCATCGTCGACCTCTCCCTTCCTCGTGAGCCACAGCCGCTCGATCGTTTCAGCCGCCGTACAACCCCCTGCAGGGTACCGGTGCTTGACGTGACGAACGGATCATCTACAGTCGGTATCCGCACCAGCCCTCGTATCCCAATTGGCAGAGGAAACGGATTCAAAACCCGTGCAGTGTGAGTTCGAGTCTCACCGAGGGCACCACGCAAACCCAGGGTTGGATGCCGGCTTCACCCAGGCCCCCTCAGATCCGCCCCGGAAGCGGCAGTCCGCACCTGATCCGCACGAGCCGCAGCAACCGCCTACCCACGCACGCCCAGGACACTCTGCCCCAGCGACACCGGAGTATTCCTCAGCCCTAATCCACCGCCGATGCGACGGCTCGAGCGTACCGCGAAGCGCGAGAGCTCCTGGTGGACAGGAAAACTGGATCTGCCACCGGCCACCGGCGATTCGTCGGCAGGCGGATGACGGGCTGACCCGAGACCTCACCGCCAACGCATCCATACCACTTTGAATCCCACATCGGTATGATAATGGTATGTCCACCCCATCCACGCAGATCACCGTCCGCATCCCCACCGACCTCGTTGCCTTCCTCGACCAGGAAGTCGCCGACCACCACACCAAGTCTCGTGCCGACCTCGTCACCCGCGCGCTCCGCCGTGAGGTGCGCCGACGCAACGCCGAACGCGACGCCGAGATCCTGGCAGCGTGGAAGAACCGCGAGGATCCAGACAACCTCGACGACGTCGCCGCCCACGCCTCCCGTACCCCACTGGACATCGACTGATGCGCGAGATCCGCCTCGCCCGCCTCGACAAGACCCGCCCGGTCCTGGTCCTCACCCGTGAGGCGGTGATCCCGCACCTGACGAACGTCACGGTCGCCCCGATCACCAGCACCATCAAGGGCCTGTCCACCGAGGTCCCCGTCGACGCCCGGAACGGTCTCGATCACGACTCCGTGGTGTCCTGCGACAACATCGGAACCATCCCGATGGCCGACCTTGGGCGCCTGATCGGGTACCTGCACGACGACCAGGAGGCCTCCCTCGCCTCCGCCATCGCCGTAGCGTTCGACCTCGACACGGACCTCTGATGCCCGGCGGCGACGTTCCGCATCCGCGCCAGCGATGAGCAGCACGGACCACGTTGCTCCCGAAGGTCGTCAGGATGTGACTATCTCACCTCACCGAGGGCACCAGACCACGGCCGAGCTTTGTTCCCGCGCATCGACACCACCCGCTCACCACCATGTCGCCCCGCGGCGTTCCGCACCGAGGGTTGTGCGGCCCGAGTCGAGGGCGCAGTGTTGACGTACACCGCACCGCATCGCACGAAGAAGCCCGCCATGACATCGACAGCCCTCCGCTCGGCGCTGGTCGCCGCGGCGGCGACTCCCCTGCTCCTCGCCGCGTCGGCCCCGGCGACCGCCGCACCGTTGGCGCCGCCCGGCCCGGTCCACCCGGTCGTCCTGATCGGACAGCAGCACGCGGACCCGCTCGCCGCCTTCCTGGCCTGTGCCCCCGCCGGTATCGTCCCGCTGTTCGGGCCGAACGTCATCTTCCCGATCTGCCTCGCCTGATCGCCTGTCACCCTTGCCCCCACCTGGACAGTCGTCTAGATTCCTGTCCAATCGCGGGGTCGATCCGGTGTCGACACCGAGCGATCCGACACGGCGACAGGGGTGCAGCAGTGGTGGACAGGACTTCCCGACGGACACTGGCCGCCGGAGCGGTGATCGCCGCAACGGTGTCACTCGGCGCATCCGGCACCGCATCCGCCGCCCCAGCGGTCGAGTACGTCAATCTCGGCGACAGCTTCAGCGCCGGATCCGGCGTGGCACCGATGGTCCCAGGCACGCTGCCGACGTGCTGGCAGTCCGAGCGGAACTTCGCGCACCTGGTTGCCGAGGACCGCGGCTACCGGCTGACCGACGTCAGTTGCGGCGGCGCCAAGACCGACGACTTCTACCGGCCCCAGTTTCCCGGCCTGGCCCCACAACTCGATGCGCTCACCCCGACGACGGACGTGGTGACGATGATGATCGGCGGCAACAACAACGACACCTTCGGCCTCGCGATGGCCAAGTGCATCGGCGCCGCCGCCCTCCGGCCCGCGGCATCGAACCCGTGCCAGCAGCAGTACGGCGACAGTCTCGCCGCCCCGGTCCGGGAGAACACCCAGCCTGCACTGGTCCAGGCCCTGCGTGACGTCCGCGCCCGCGCCCCGCACGCACAGGTCGTGATCGTCGGCTATCCGCGCCTGCTCCCCACCGACGGTGGGTGCGCGCCCGCGATGCCCCTTGCGGCAGGTGACATCCCGTACCTGAACGACCTGCAGGACACCCTCAATGCCGCGGTCGCGGCGGCGGCGGCCGAGACCGGAAGCGTGTACGTCGATATGGCGCAGGCCTCGCTCGGCCGGGACGGCTGCCAACCGGCCGGGCAGCGCTGGGTGGAGCCGATGATCGGGGCGACGCAACCGGTTCCGGTGCACCCGAACGCGACCGGTGAACGCGCCCTCGCCGACGCGGTGCTCGCCGCGATCGGCACCGCGTGAACCAGCGGGACACCCGAACGCGACGGGACCCCGCCGCTCGGTGAGCGACGGGGTCCCGTGGACTTCCGGGGCGACTACGCCTCGGTGTCACCCTCGCTCGACCCGAGGCCAAGACCGCCGAGAATGTCGGCGACGGAAGCGAAGATCTCCTCGATGCTGCCCATGAACTACTCCTACGTATCGTGAGGGACATGTCACCTGATGGCGGTGACGCGCAACACTATCGCACACCGCGGGCCGGTGGGGACGCCAGGAAATCGGCAGGCCAGACCCACCCCGGCGGTGCGCGATGCTCGGGCTTGCCGCACAAGTGCACGCACCTCCCAAGAACTGCAAGTGCACGGCCGCGCCGGTCGACTACCGGGTGTACCCGGGCCAGGACCACCGCGGCGCGATCACCGCGTCGGAGGCCGACACCGCCTCGTTCGTCGCCGCCGTCATGGCGGGTGACGAGGTCGCGAACACCTGCTCCTGACACACCCTCCGGTCGCGGACCCCGCGGAGCGGCGGCACCACCCGTACCCTCGGATGAGGTCGTCCATGCAACCCGCAAGGAGAAGCCTGCATGCCCAGCAACGAGATTCGACTCACCACCCACGTCGCGGCGACACCGGAGCGGGTGTGGGAGGTGCTGACCGATCTGGATGGCGCCGAGCACACCCTCTCCGGCGTCACCCGCATCGACCGGGTCGGGGGCGACGGCTACCGGGTCGGCACCCGGTGGCGGGAGACCCGCACGATGTTCGGCAGGGAGGCCACCGAGGAGATGTGGGTCGCCGAGGTCGATGCCCCGCACCGCACCGTCGTCCGGGCCCGGTCCGGCGGCACCGAGTACGCGACGGTCTTCACGCTCACCCCGACCGGCTCCGGCACCGACCTGGCCATGACGTTCGCCGCGGACCCGGGCACCTCCGTGCTGCACCGTCTGCTCGCCGCCACCGTCGGCCGGCTCGGGGCCGCGGTCACCAGGAAGGTGATGACGACGGATCTGCGGGACATCGCCGCCCGAGCGGAACGGATCTGACCGCGGGTCACGCGCCGATCGCACCCTTGAGCATCGGGAGCATCGCCCACAGCTGGTCCTGCCAGTACGGCCAGGCGTGAATCCCGGTGGCGGGGAACTCGAAGTGGGCGGTGTCGATGCCCATCGTCAGCAGCCGGATCTCGAACGCCCGGGTCTGCGCGAGCGACAGCGCCTCGAGACCCATCCCCATCGTGGTGTTCCAGAAGTCGATCGGCGCGACGGGCCGGGTGTGCTCGCCGGGCAGGCCGCTGCCCGCGGACACCCACATCGGCAACCCGCGCAGGCCCTCCGCCTGCACGAACGGATCGTGCAGCAGCCAGGCCGGATCCCACGGCGGACCCCACATGCAGTCCGAGTTGTAGCCGCCCGCGTCGAGCATCGCGATCCGGATCGCCTCCCGCATCCCCGGCGCCGACAGGTTCAGGTAGCCGGACAGGGCGCCGGCGAACGCGAACTGGTCCCGGTGCCGCGACGCCAGGATCAGTGCGGCATTGCCGCCCATCGACAGCCCGACGACCGCGTTCTTCGACCGGCTCAAACCGTAGGTGGCGGCGAGGAAGTCGGGCAGGTTCCGGGTGAGGAACGACTCCCACTTGTAGGTGTACGGCTGGTTGGTGAAGTTGTTCGGGGCGTACCAGTCGGCGTAGAAGCTGGACTGGCCGCCGACCGGTTCGACGACGTTGACGCCGTGGTCGGAGAGCCAGGCAGCGTTCGTCTCGTGCTCCCAGCCGCTGACGTCGTCGGTGGCGCGCAGTCCGTCGAGGAGATAGACGGTGCGATCGCTTCCGTTGGCCGCCAGCCAGGTACGAACCTTGATGTGCCCGACTCCGCCCGGCGCCGGCACCCAGTCCTCGTGCAGTCGTCGGTACGGGTCCGCCGATGCGGTGGCCGGGAGCGCGACGGCGATGCTCAGCGGGACCGCGACCGCCGTGACCAGCAGTAGCACCAGACAACGCCAGGCTCGGCTCAGCACGGTCGTCATTCGGACCTCCGTCACGTTCGCACCATGCGCCACACCGCGATGGTTCCTCCCGCCCGACCACGGTATTCCGGGTCCGAACCTCGGACCGCCGATGTCCGCCAATCGTTATGGGGCGGCAACGATCGTGACCGGGTCCGGGTCGCCGATCGGACACTCGTCCAGGAAAAACGGGCAAACGTACTATTCGGTCTGGGCGGTTCGCTACATTGCATGCGAGAACGGCTAATCCGGAGCACTCGGGGAGGGGTCAGATGGGCGCGACCGCACACACACATCGGCGCTATGCCTAGGCCGGGGCCGGTCCGCCCCCTGGTCGGGGTGAAGATGGACGCTAACCAGATTCAGCAGTACGACCAACAGGCCGCGATCGAGGGGCTGTTGATGAAGTCGGGCAAGCCCAATCGGTCCGAGTTGATCCGGATCAAGTTGGCGTTCGCCGACGAGCACATGCCGGAGGGCTGGCGCCCCTGATGCCGCGGACCCGCTCCGCGCCCGCCTACACCGACACCGTCGACAGTTCCCACGCCCCAGCACCGCTCAACTCGAGCTGCCGGGTGTGGTGCCGGTCGACGGTGCTTCGGTGACTGACGCTGAACAGCATGCAGTCGGGCACCTCGGTGCGGATCAGGTCGTAGAGCATGAACTCGAGGCCCTCATCCACCGCCGAGGTCGCCTCGTCGAGGAAGACAAGGGCCGGACGCAGCAGCAGGATCCGTGCGAACGCGATCCGCTGCTGCTCACCGGGCGAGAGGACCTTCACCCAGTCCTGTTCCTCGTCGAGCCGGTCCCCGAGGTTGCCGAGCTGCACCTTCCGCAGCACCGCCCGGATCGCGTCGTCCCCGGCGTCGGCCGCCCCGCCCGGGTAGGCGACGACGGTCCGCAGATCCCCGAGCGGCAGATACGGCATCTGAGACAGGAACAGCGTCGAACGCCCGGCGGGACACCGGATCCGGCCCTCGGCGTAGGGCCACATCTGCGCGAGGCTGCGCAGCAGGGTCGTCTTCCCGCTGCCGGACCTGCCCTTGACGACGAGCGCGTCCCCCGGCCGCAACGTCAGGTCGAGGCCGGTCACGAGCGGTGTGCCGTCCGGTGTGCGGACATGCACGTCCTCCAGTTCCAGGGCGCCATCGAGGTCGGCCGCGGCGAGGGTGGGGAGCTCCCGGGAGACGTGGTTGGCGCGGCGCAGCCCGTCGAGGCGGATCAGTGCGGCACGGTAGCCGGCAAAGGTGTCGTACGACTCGCGGAAGAAGGACAGCGAGTCGTGCACCTGCCCGAAGGCGGTCGCTGACTGCGTCATGTCGCCGAGGGTGATGGTGCCGGTGAAGAAGCGCGGGGCCTGGATCAGGAATGGGAACACGACCGCGATCTGGTTCACGCCGAGGTTCCAGCCGTTGAACTTCAGCGTCCGGTACACGATCCGCCAGTAGTTGCGCAGCACGGCAGCGAAACGGGCAAGGAGGCCGCGGCGTTCGACGTGCTCGCCGCGGTAGAAGGCCACGTTCTCGGCGCCGTCGCGCACCCGGACGAGGGCGTAACGGAAGTTCGCTGTCAGGCGCTCGTTCCAGAAGTTCAGCCGGATCAGCGGCCTGCCGAGCCAGAACGCGACGATCGTCGACACCAGGACGTACCCGAAGACCAGGAACACCATCGCCCTCGGGATCTCGGTCCCGAACACGGTCATCGGGCCGGACAGGTCCCACAGGATCTTCGTGAACGAGACCAGCGAGACCACGGCGCCGACCGCGCCCATCGACAGGGTCCGGGATATCTGCACGAAGTCGGTGATGTCGGCCTGGATCCGCTGATCCGGGTTGTCGATCGACGCGTCGACGAACCGGTCCCGGTAGAAGGCGCGCCCGTCGAGCCAGTCGGTGGTCACGTGCTCGGTGAGCCAACGCCGCCAACGGATGTCGAATCCCTGCCCGATGTAGAAGTCGAGCAGGGACCGCGCCACGTGGATGGTGGCGAGTATTCCGAAGACCAGCAAGCTCTTCCAGAAGGCCGACTTGGCTGCGTCGAGCGCGGCGGCGTCACCCTGCGCGAAACCCTGCGCCGCGAACTGCAGCGAGGTGTACATCTCGTTGCCCTGGTAGGACAACAGCACCGTCATCCGGACCGCGAACACGGTCATGAACAGCACAGCCGCGAGCAACGCCCACACCGGCACGCTGGCGCGACCGGTGAAGTAGGCGCCGCTGATCCGCCAGAACTGTCGACCCCAGCGGGTGAAGCGGAGCAGCAGCACCCCGATCAGGAGGAAGCAGACCGCGGAAATACCGAAGGCCTCGAGGGTCCACCGCAGACTGTTCCCAAACTCGTGATTCCAGTCCAGCGACGACGATTCGGGCATGCTCGCGACCCCTCCCGTAGCGGTGGGAACAGCGCGTGAAGTCTACCGCCGCTGGGGTGCACCGGCCGGTCGAGCGGAGAACCCGTGTACTCCCGGGGTCAGCCCCGCTTCGGGAAGTGCCGAATCATCCCCTCCTGCACGACGGTCGCGAGCAGGTCCCCGTCCCTGGAGTAGAAGTGGCCGGTCGCCAGGCCGCGCGATCCGGCGGCGACCGGAGACTCGGTGGAGTACAGCACCCACTCGTCGAACCGCAGCGGCCGGTGTAGCCAGATCGAATGGTTGACGGTGGCCGCGACGAGCCGGTCCAACCCCCAGGACAGCCCGTGGGTGGTGACGATCGAGTCCAGCACGGTGGTGTCCGAGCCGTAGGCGAGCGCCGCGGCGTGCAGCAGCGGGTCGTCGGCGAGCGGACCGTCGGTGCGCATCCAGACCCGATTGTGTCCGAGCGCCTCCCCGGTACCCTTGAGCACCCACGACGGGTCGTTCACGTAGCGCATGTCGATCGGCCGTAGCGCGGCGACGAACCCGGGCAGCACGTCCTCGAAGCCGACGAGCCGCTCACCGAGGGTGGGCAGCGTCTCCGGATCCGCGACGGCGGGGCCGCGCGTCGCGTGCTCGAGCCCGCGACCCGAATCCTGGAAGCCGATCAGGGCCACACACAGTTCCTGACCGTCCTGCAGCGCGGTCACCTGCCGGTTCGCCAGCGCCCGCCCGTCCCGCAGCCGGTCCACCCGGTACTCGATCGGATGCTTCGGGTCGCCGCCGCGGACGAAGTGCACCGACACGTGGTGCGGTGCCCGTTCCCCGTCGACGGTGCGCCCGGCCGCGATCACCGACTGGGCGACCAGCTGGCCCCCGAAGGTCCGGCTGCCGATCCCCCTGCCGCTCGGGTGCCGGCCAAGGAAGGTGTCCTCGCCGGCCTGCTCAAGATCGAGCAGCTCCAGCAGGGTCGACAGATCCTGCGATCGCTCCGGCGGGACATTGCCCGCCGAGATCTGCTCCGTCGTCACGATCCCGCTGCCAGCACCCGCGTCACTCACCTAGTGGTCCTCTTCCCCGATCCGATGGACGTGAATCAGATTGGTGGAGCCTACGGTGCCGGGCGGCGATCCGGCGACGATCACCACCTGATCGCCCTTGGCGTACCGGCCGAGGGACAGCAGCGCGGTGTCGACCTGGCCGATCATGATGTCGGTGGTCGAGACCGGCGGCACGAGGAAGGTCTCGGTGCCCCAGGTCAGCGCGAGCTGGCTGCGCACCTCCGGCAGCGGCGTGAACGCGAGCAGCGGCAGCGGGGTGTGCAGCCGGGCCAGGCGCCGCACCGTGTCACCGGACTGGGTGAACGCGACGAGCGCCTTCGCGTCGAGGCGCTCACCGATGTCGCGGGCGGCATAGGAGATGACGCCGCGCTTGGTCCGCGGCACGTGGGTCAGCGGCGGCACCCGGGTCGACTCGGACTCGACGGCCTCCACGATCCGGGCCATCGTCTCGACCGTCTCGATCGGGTACTTGCCGATCGACGTCTCACCGGAGAGCATCACCGCGTCGGCGCCGTCGAGCACGGCGTTGGCGACGTCGGATGCCTCGGCCCGGGTTGGCCGCGAGTTCTCGATCATCGAGTCGAGCATCTGCGTCGCGACGATGACCGGCTTCGCGTTCTCCCGTGCGATCTGGATGGCCCGCTTCTGCACCAGCGGCACCTGCTCCAGCGGCAGTTCGACACCCAGATCCCCGCGGGCGACCATCACCGCGTCGAAGGCGAGGACCACCGCCTCGAGCGCCTCGATCGCCTCCGGCTTCTCCAGCTTGGCGATGACCGGGATGCGGCGCCCGACCCGATCCATCACCGCATGCACGAGTTCCACGTCGGCGGGTGACCGCACGAACGAGAGCGCGATGAAGTCGACCCCGAGGCGGAGCGCGAACTCGAGGTCCTCGATGTCCTTCTCGGACAGCGCGGGCACCGAGACGTTCATGCCCGGCAGCGAGACACCCTTGTTGTTGCTGACCGGTCCGCCCTCGGTGACCCGGCAGACGACGTCGTTGCCGTCGACGCGCACGACCTCGAGTCCGACCTTGCCGTCGTCGACGAGGAGGCGGTCACCCGCCTTGGCGTCCTGCGCGAGTTCCTTGTAGGTGGTCGAGACCCGATCGTGGGTGCCCTCGCACTCCTCGACCGTGATCCGCACCTCCTCGCCGTTCTCCCACACCGTCGAACCGGTGGCGAACCGGCCGAGCCGGATCTTCGGACCCTGGAGGTCGGCCAGGATGCCGACGGCCTTGCCGGTGGCGTCGGAGGCGCCCCGGACGAGGTGATAGTTGTGTTCGTGGTCGGCATGCTCGCCGTGACTGAAGTTGAGGCGGGCGACGTCCATGCCGCTGGCGACGAGGTCGCGGATCTTCTGCTCGGAGGCCACCGCGGGGCCGAGGGTGCACACAATCTTTGTCCGTCGGGTCACGGGCTCAACCCTAGTCCGTGAGCCGATCCGGTTCCATTCACTCCCCCGCGAATCCCTTCACATGTCTGTGAACACGGCGCCGTCGGCGTCCGTTCACCCGCAGGTCACCGACCGTTCTAGAGCACCTCGAGGGGCAGCGACGTCGGGTGCACCGGGGCGGGGAGATCCGAGCGCCCGGTGAGGAATTCGTCGGCGGCGCGCGCCGCGGACCGGCCCTCGGCGATCGCCCACACCACCAGCGAGGCCCCGCGGTGGGCGTCGCCGCACACGAACACCCCCGGCGCGCCGGTCTGCCAGTCCGACCCGCACCCCAGCACGCCGCGGCCGGTGAGCTTGAGACCGAGACCCTCCAGCAGCGGCTCGTGCTCGACCCCCTCGAACCCGATCGCGAGAAGCGCCATGTCGCAGGGTAATTCGACTTCCTCCCCGATCGGGCTGATGTGCCTGCGCCCCCGCGCGTCGCGGGTGACCCGCACCTCGGCCAGCACCATCGACCGCACGTGCCCGGCCTCGTCCCCCACAAAGCGTTGCACCGCAACCTCGTACCGCCGAACACCCCCCTCGGCGTGCGCGGGTGAGGTGCGCAGCACCATCGGCCACGACGGCCACGGCGACCGCTCGTCGTCGCGGACGACGGGCGCCTCCGGGTGATAGTCGAGCTGCGTCACCGACAGCGCACCCTGCCGGTGCACGGTCCCGAGGCAGTCGGCGCCGGTGTCGCCCCCGCCAATGATCACCACATGCTTACCGTGCCCGGTGATCGGGCTGACGCCGTCACCCTCGCATTCCCGATTCGCGAGCACCAGATGCTCCATCGCCAGGTGGATGCCGTCTAGCTCGCGTCCGTGGACGGTGGTGTTGTCCCGCGCCAGCAGCGCACCGACGGCAAGCACCACCGCGTCGAAGCGCTCCCGCAGCTGCGCAGCGGTGAGATCGACGCCCACCTCGCAGTCGGTGACGAACCGGGTCCCCTCGGCGCGCATCTGTTCGACCCTGCGGTCGATGACCGTCTTGTCGAGCTTGAACGCGGGGATCCCGTAGCGGAGCAACCCGCCGAGCCGGTCATCCCGTTCGAACACGGTGACGTCGTGCCCGGCGCGGGTCAGCTGCTGCGCCGCAGCGAGCCCGGCCGGCCCCGACCCGACCACCGCGACCGCCCGCCCGCTGCGGACCCGCGGCGGGACCGGCGGCACCGCGTGCGCCTCCCATGCCGCGTCGGCGATCGCCTGCTCGATCCGTTTGATCGTCACGCTGCCGCCGGTGTCGTGCTCGGCGATGGACAGCACGCAGGCCGCCTCGCACGGCGCCGGACAGATCCGGCCGGTGAACTCGGGGAAGTTGTTGGTCGCGTGCAACCGGTCCGCGGCGGCGGACCAGCGTCCGCGCCGCACCAGGTCGTTCCATTCGGGAATCAGGTTGCCGAGCGGGCAGCCCGCGGTCCCGGAGTGGCAGAAGGGGATGCCGCAGTCCATGCAGCGGGCGCCCTGCTCCGCGACCTCCCTGGCCCGCTCCTCGCCCGCCTGACCGGCACCGACCTCCGCCCAGTCCCGAACCCGCTCGGCGACAGGACGTTTCGGGGCCTCACTCTTGCGAATCCGGAGAAAGCCGTGCGGGTCAGCCACGGGCCGCCTCCATGATCGCGGTGTCGACGTCGCGACCCTCGGCGCGCGCAAGCCGGGTCGCCTCCAGCACCCGTTTGTAGTCGACCGGGAGGATCTTGGTGAACAGTCCGCTGCGCCGCGGCCAGTCGGCGAGCACCGACGCCGCGACCGGCGATCCGGTGCGGTCGCGGTGCGCGGCAACGGCGTCGCGCACCCAGTCGAGGTCGTCGGGGTCGAGCAGTTCGAGGTCGACCATCGCGGTGTTGACCAGCGTCGGATCCAGGTTCAGCACGTAGGCGATGCCCCCGGACATCCCGGCAGCCACATTGCGTCCCGTCGGTCCGAGGATCACCACCCGGCCACCGGTCATGTACTCGCAGGCATGGTCGCCGACGCCCTCGACGACCGCCGTCGCCCCCGAGTTGCGGACCGCGAATCGCTCCCCCACCCGGCCCCGCAGGAACACCTCCCCGGAGGTGGCGCCGTAGAGGATGGTGTTGCCCGCGATCACCTGCTGCTCCGCGTCGAACGGCGCGTCCGCGGCGGGCCGCACCACGATCCGTCCGCCGGAGAGCCCCTTGCCGACGTAATCGTTGGCGTCGCCGATCATCTCGAGGGTGATCCCCGGCGGGACGAAGGCGCCGAGGGACTGCCCCGCCGACCCGGTCAGGGTCACGACGATGGTCTCGTCCGGCAGCCCAGTCGCGCCGTAGCGGCGGGTCACCTCGGCGCCGAGCAGGGTCCCGACGGTGCGGTTGACGTTGCGCACCGGCAGCCGCAGCCGCACCGGGTGCGCGTCCTCGAGGGCGCCCTCCGCCAGCTGGATCAGGCTGCGGTCCAACGCGCGGTCGAGCCCGTGGTCCTGGCCGCGGACCCGGTGCCGCTGCGGCGACGGTGCGCCGTCGGGCCTGGCGGGCGCCAGGAAGATCGGCGTCAGGTCCAGGCCGCGGCTCTTCCAGTGCGCCACCCCCGCCGCGGTGTCCAGCAGGTCGGCGCGGCCGGTCGCCTCGTCGATGCTCCGCAGCCCGAGCCAGGCGAGGTGTTCGCGAACCTCCTCCGCCACGAACCGGAAGAACTCCTCGACGAACTCCGGTCGGCCGGTGTACCGGGCCCGCAGCACCGGGTTCTGGGTGGCGACCCCGACCGGGCAGGTGTCGAGGTGACACACCCGCATCATGATGCAGCCCGCGACGACGAGCGGCGCGGTGGAGAAGCCGTACTCCTCGGCGCCGAGCAGCGCCGCGACCATCACGTCCCGACCGGTCCGCAGGCCGCCGTCGCACTGGACGGTGATCCGGTCCCGCAGCCCGTTCAGGGCAAGGGTCTGCTGGGTGTCGGCGAGACCGATCTCCCACGGCGTCCCCGCGTGCTTGAGCGAGGTCAGCGGCGAGGCCCCGGTGCCGCCGTCGCTGCCGGAGATCAGCACCACATCGGCGTGCGCCTTCGACACCCCAGCGGCGACCGTGCCGACCCCGACGGAGCTGACCAGTTTGACGTGCACCCTGGCGTTCTCGTTGGCGTTCTTCAGGTCGTGGATCAGCTGGGCGAGGTCCTCGATGGAGTAGACGTCGTGGTGTGGCGGCGGGGAGATCAGCCCGACACCGGGGGTCGAGTGCCGGGTCTCCGCGATCCACGGATACACCTTGAACGGGGGCAGCTGGCCGCCCTCGCCCGGCTTGGCGCCCTGCGCCACCTTGATCTGGATGTCGGTGGCGTTGACGAGATAGTCGCCGGTCACCCCGAATCGACCGCTGGCGACCTGCTTGACGGCGCTGCGCCGCAGCGGATCCCGCAGCCGGTCCGCGTTCTCCCCACCCTCACCCGAATTCGACCGCCCCCCAAGACGGTTCATCGCGACGGCCATCGTCTCGTGTGCCTCCGCGGAGATGGACCCGTAGCTCATCGCGCCGGTGTTGAAGCGGGTGACGATGCTCTCCACCGGCTCCACCTCGGCGAGCGGAACCGGCGGCAGCACCCCCTCCCGGAACCGGAACAGGCCGCGCAACGCCCCGCCGCGCTCGGCGAGGGTGTTCACCTCCGCGCTGTAGCGGGCGAACACGTCGCGGCGGCCGGTGCGGGTCGCGTGCTGCAGCAGGAACACCGTCTCCGGCGTGAACAGGTGCAGTTCACCCTCCCTGCGATACTGATACTCGCCACCGACGTCGAGGCGGCGGTGCGCGAGGTCGGCCGGGTTGTCCGGATACGCCATCCGGTGCCGGGCGGCGACCTCCGAGGCGAGGACGTCGACCCCGACACCGCCCAGCGTCGAGGTGGTGCCGCGGAAGTACTCGTGCACCACCGCTCGGTCCAGCCCGATCGCCTCGAAAACCTGTGCCGCCGTGTAGGACCCGACCGTGGAGATGCCCATCTTCGACATCACCTTGAGCACCCCCCTGCCGAGCGCGGTCAGATAGTTGCGGACCGCGACCGCCGGTTCCAGACCCGTCAGCTCGCCCTCCGCGACGAGGTCCTCGATCGTCTCCATCGCCAGGTACGGGTTGACGGCGGCCGCCCCGAACCCGATCAGCAACGCCACGTGGTGCACCTCGCGGGCGTCGCCGGACTCGACGACGAGCGCGACCTTGGTGCGTTCCCTGGTCCGGATCAGGTGGTGGTGCACCGCCGACACCGCGAGCAACGACGGGATCGGGGCGCGGGCGTGGTCGGAGTCGCGGTCGGAGATCACCAGGGTGCGATACCCGTCGGCGATCGCTGCGCTCGCCCGGGCCCGCAGATCCTCGATCGCCCGCACCATGCCGTCCCCGCCGTCCGCCACGTCGTACAGGGCGGGCAGCACCGTCGCCGCGAGCCCGGCGTGGTCGCCCTCGTCGTCGATGTGGATGATCCTGCCGAGCGCCTCGTTGTCGAGCACCGGCCACGACAGCACGATCTGCCTGCAGGACGCGGCGGTGGGGTGCAGCAGGTTCTGCTCGGGTCCCATCACCCGGGTCAGGGAGGTGACGACCTCCTCCCGGATCGCGTCCAGCGGCGGGTTGGTGACCTGCGCGAACAGTTCGACGAAGTAGTCGTACAGCAGCCGCGGACGCTGCGACATCACCGCGACGGGGGTGTCGGTGCCCATCGACCCGAGCGGCTCACCGCCGCCCGACGCCATCGGGGTGAGCAGGATCCGCAGATCCTCCTCGGTGTACCCGAACGCGACCTGCCTGCGCAGCACCGACTCGTGCGGGTGCACGATCGGCGGCCGGGCGGGCAACTCGTCCAATCCGAGCAGGCCCGCGTACAGCCACTCGCCGTACGGGCGGGCGGCGGCGAGGTCCGCCTTGATCTCCGGGTCGGGCACAATCCGGCCCGCCGCCGTGTCGACGAGGAACATCCGACCCGGCTCGAGTCGGCCCTTCGCCAGCACCCGCGACGGTTCGACGTCGAGCACCCCGGCCTCGCTCGCGAGGACGATGCGGTCGTCCACCGTCCGCCACCACCGGCCCGGCCGCAGCCCGTTGCGGTCCAGCACCGCCCCGACCCGGGTGCCGTCGGTGAACGTCACGCAGGCGGGCCCGTCCCACGGTTCCATCAGGCAGGCGTGGTAGCGGTAGAAGTCGCGGCGGGACTGCGGCATCGCCCGGTGGTTCTCCCACGCCTCGGGGATCATCATCATCACCGCGTGCTCGACGCTGCGGCCGCCGAGGTGCAGCAGCTCGAGAACCTCATCGAACGACGCGGAGTCCGAGGCGTCGGGCGTGCAGATCGGATACAGCCGCCGCAGATCGCCGGGGATCAGGTCGGACGCGAGCAGCGCCTCCCGTGCCCGCATCCGATTCCGGTTGCCGCGGACGGTGTTGATCTCGCCGTTGTGCGCGACGTACCGGAACGGGTGCGCAAGCGGCCAGGACGGGAACGTGTTGGTGGAGAAGCGACTATGCACGATCGCGATCGCGCTGACGCACCGCGGGTCGCGTAGGTCGGGGAAGAAGGCGGGCAGTTGGGTGGTGGTGAGCATTCCCTTGTACACCAGCGTCCTGGCGGACAGGGACGGGAAGTAGACGCCGAGGCGCTCGTCGTCGGGGGCCTGCTCGGCGCGCTTGCGCAGCGGGTAGACGAGCCGATCGAGGTCGAGCCCGGAGGCGCGGACGCCCTCCGGGCCCGCCCGGGCGGCGACGAACAGCTGACTCAGGTGCGGCATGCAGTCGCGGGCGCCCGCGCCGATGTCGGCGCCGTCCGGGTCGACGGGCACCTCCCGCCACCCGAGCACGTCCAGGTGCTCCTGCACCGCGATCCGCTCGATGCGCGTCACCGCGGCGCGGCGGGCGTCCGGGTCGCGGGGCAGGAAGCAGATGCCTGCGGCGAACCGGTTGCCGCCGTTCGGGTCGGGGTCGGGAAGGTCGAACCCGGTGACGGCGGCGAGCAGCTCGACCGGCAGCTGCAGCAGGATCCCGGCGCCGTCCCCGCTGTTCGGCTCCGAGCCGGCCGCGCCGCGGTGTTCGAGGTTCGCGAGGGCGAGCAGCCCGTCGGTGACGATGCCGTGGCTGCGGCGGCCGTGCAGGTCCGCGACCATCGCGACTCCGCAGGAGTCGGACTCACGCGCCGGGTCGTAGAGGCCCCGCGGCTCGGGTATCCGGGAGAACAGCACCTGACACCTCCACTCGGCGGCCACCGTCATGGCACGCGGCGCATGGGGGTGGACGACGTCCGGTGTGGCGCACAGGTCGCAGTCGGCCGAGCGTCACACTCGGGTGCGCTCAGTGTAGGCCGGAAACGCCGCTGGCAGGAGTGCCGGTTTCAGGCACCGTCGGTCGGCGGCACCCCCTGTGCACACGCCCGCTCCGGCACGCACACCCCCACTGCACGCCCAACGCCCGTGTGCAGCCGGCAGAACGGGTGTGCACACGGGCGTCGGGTGTCGAGCGGTCAGTCGCGGAGCTTGCGCCCCTGCCCGTCCCGGACCGCCCCGGTCAGCATCAGGATCCCGTCGACGAACGCCCAGATCCACACCGCGGGCACGATCAGGAACCCGACGAGCAGGAACATTGCCGGGAAGCCGACCCAGAACAGCAGCAGCTGCGCGAGCCCGATGTTGGTGCTGCCGGTATAGAGCCTGCCCACCCCGCACACCCCGACCATGCCGAGCAGGATCTGCAGCAGCCCGGCCGCGACCTTCGACTTGTCCGACAGCGGCTCCCCGGTGACCGGGTCGCGGCCGTACGGCGCGCCCGCGTCCGCGGGGGCGTAGCCGTATCCCGGCACCGCGGCGAACTGCTGCGTCGCGTCCAGCGGCGGGAACCCGGGCGGCGGATGGCCGGTACCGGGCGCCCCGTACACGGGTCCGGGCGGCCGCGAGTCGGCGGTCCCGCCGCTCGGCGGCGGCGGATACCCGGGCCCCGGGTCGGCCCAGCTGCCACCGTTCTCGATGCGCTTCTGCCAGTCGTCGTCGGGTGTGGTCACGAGTCCTCCCCCGGTGTCGTTGTGCCCTTCGCCCGCGCGGCCGGGTCGCCGTCGGCGGCGTCACCGTCGGCGGCGGGCGCCGCGTCGGGGTGCTCGGCGACGTACTCGGTGCGGGCCTTCCCGATCCGCAGTTCAGCGGGCGTCTCGCGACCCTTCGTCGCGAGGACAACGTACGCCACCGCACAGGCGAATACGATCGCCGCGGTGAACGAGTTGATCCGGATCCCGGCGATCAGGGTGGCGTGGTCGTCACGCATCAGCTCCACGAAGAACCGGCCGAGGCAGTAGCCGGCCACATACAGCGCGAACAGGCGGCCGTGCCCGATCCGGAAGCGGCGGTCCACCCAGACCAGCAGGATCACGACCAGGACGTTCCAGACCAGTTCATACAGGAAGGTCGGGTGCACAACCCTCTCGACGACACCGTTGGAGGTGCCGGTCAGCGCGTCGAGGCGGCCCGCCACGTTCACCCGCTGATAGATCTCCAGCCCCCACGGCACCGTCGTCTCCCGGCCGTACAGTTCCTGGTTGAACCAGTTTCCGAGCCGGCCGATGGCCTGCGCCAGCAGGACTGCCGGGGCGATCGCGTCACCGAGCGCGGCGACGGACACCCCCATCCGGCGGCAGCCGATCCACGCGCCGACCGCGCCGAGCGCGACCGCGCCCCAGATCCCGAGGCCACCCTGCCAGATCTTCAGCGCGTCGGCGGGGCTGCCACCCTCCCCGAAGTAGGTGCTCCAGTCGGTGAGGACGTGGTACAGCCTGCCACCGACCAGGCCGAACGGCACCGCCCAGATCGCGACGTCGAGGACGGTGCCCTTCTCGCCCCCGCGGGCGACCCAGCGGCGATCACCCCACACCACCGCGACCACGATGCCCGCGATGATGCACAGGGCGTAGGCCCGCAGCGGCACCGGACCGATGGTCCACACCCCCTGCGGCGGACTCGGGAGGTAGGCGAGCAGTTCGACTGTCGACGTCACGACGCCACGGTAGCCGAACGGACACCGGCGGCGAGTTCGGTCGTCAGGGCCCGCAACGCATCCGGGCCCGCCGCCGTCGCGGTGACGAGCGCGGAGCCGACGATGACCGCATCCGCGTACGCGGCGATCTCGGCGGCCTGCGCCCCGGATCGGACGCCGAGACCGACGCCGACGGGGATGTCGGAGTGCTCCCGAACCCGGGCAACCAGTTCCGGCGCACGGTTGTCGACGTTGTCGCGGGCACCGGTGACCCCCATCGTCGACGTCGCGTACACGAAGCCGCGGCACTGGTCCAGCGTCATCGCGAGCCGCTCGTTGGTCGACGACGGCGACACCAGGAAGATGCGGCCGAGGCCGTACTTGTCGGAGGCGGCGATCCACTCGGCGGCCTCGTCGGGGATCAGGTCCGGGGTGATTATCCCGAGCCCACCCGCGGCGGCCAGGTCACGGGCGAAGTTGTCGACCCCGTACCGGAGCACCAGGTTCCAGTAGGTCATGACGACCGCGGCCCCGCCCGCGTCGGTGACGGCCTGCACGGCAGGGAACACGTCACGTACGCGCACCCCGGCGGCCAGCGCCGCGGTGGCGGCGTCCTGGATCGTGGTGCCGTCCATCACCGGGTCGCTGTAGGGGATGCCGACCTCGACGAGGTCGCAGCCCGCCTCGACGAGGGTGGTGACGGCCGCGACGGACTCCGCGACGGTCGGATAGCCGACCGGCAGGTACCCGACCAGCGCGGCGCGCTTCTCGGCGCGGCAGCTCGTGAAGATCTCGGTGAGGCGTTCGTGCGGGGCGCTCACTGCGCTGCTCCTTCGGCGTCGGTGCTGTCTGCGGGGAGATATCCGAACCACTTGCCTGCGGTGTCGACGTCCTTGTCGCCGCGGCCCGAGATGTTCACCAGCACAATCGCGCCCTCGCCGAGTTCCCTGCCGACCTCGAGTGCTCCCGCGACGGCGTGGGCGGACTCGATCGCCGGGATGATGCCCTCGGTGCGGCACAGCAACGCGAACGCGTCCATCGCGGCGGTGTCGGTGGCCGACCGATATTCGGCGCGACCGGTATCGGCGAGCCACGAATGCTCCGGCCCGACACCGGGATAGTCCAGTCCGGCGGAGATCGAGTGCGACTCGATGGTCTGCCCGTCCTCATCCTGCAGCAGGTACGAGTACGCGCCGTGCAGCGCGCCGTGGCTGCCGCCGCCGATCGTCGCGGCGTGCCGCCCGGTGTCCACGCCGTCGCCGCCCGCCTCGATGCCGACCAGCCGCACCGCGGCGTCGTCGATGAACGGATGGAAGATGCCGATCGCGTTGGATCCGCCGCCGACACACGCGACGACCGCGTCGGGCAGCCGACCGGTCGAGGCCTGCACCTGGGCACGCGCCTCAAGACCGATGATGCGCTGGAAATCGCGGACCATCGCCGGGAACGGGTGCGGACCGGCGGCGGTCCCGAAGCAGTAGTAGGTGTTGTCGGCGTTGGTGACCCAGTCCCGCATCGCCTCGTTGATGGCGTCCTTGAGGGTGCGCGACCCGGTCTTCGCGGCGATCACCTCGGCGCCGAGCAGTCGCATGCGGGCGACGTTGAGTGCCTGCCGCTGGGTGTCGACCTCGCCCATGTAGACGAGGCAGTCGAGCCCGAAGAGGGCGCACGCGGTCGCGGTCGCGACGCCGTGCTGGCCAGCCCCGGTCTCGGCGATGACGCGGGTCTTACCCATCCGCTTGGCGAGCAGCACCTGCCCGAGCACGTTGTTGATCTTGTGGGACCCGGTGTGGTTGAGGTCCTCGCGCTTGAGCAGCAGTCGCGCACCGCCCGCGTGCTCGCTGAGCCGGGTGGCCTCGTACACCGGCGAGGGCCGCCCGGTGTAGTCGCGCTGGAGGCGGTCGAGTTCGGCAAGGAAGCCGGGGTCGCCGCGTTCCTTCTCGTAGGCGGCGGTCACCTCTTCGATGACGGCCATCAGGGCCTCGGGAAGGTAGCGGCCGCCGAAGACCCCGAAATGTCCGCCCGCGTCAGGTTCGTGCGCGGTGGGGGTCGCCACTGCATCGCTCATCAGTGGCAGGCCCTGGTTCGTGCTGGGGAAGCCCTTCGCGGAAAGTACGGGATCGTCTGCAGTCACCCGTCCAGTCTGCCCTAGGGGCGGGGGCGGTCTCCCGCCCGGGTCAGCCGGTCAGCGTGCCGGTTTCGGGCACGACGGATGGGTGCCTGCCGCGACGAGATCCTTCACCGCGGTCCGCGGATCGCCGCTGGTGACCAGCCCCTCGCCGACGAGCACCGCGTCCGCGCCTGCACCGGCGTAGGCGAGCAGGTCCGCGGGACCCCGGACCCCGGACTCGGCGATCTTCACGACGCGGCTCGGGAGACCGGGCGCGATCCGGCCGAAGGTGTCCCGGTCCACGTCAAGGGTCTTGAGGTTGCGTGCGTTGATCCCGATGACGCTGGCGCCCGCCTCGAGGGCGCGGTCCGCCTCCTCCTCGGTGTGCACCTCGACGAGGGCCGTCATGCCGAGGGACTCGGTCCGGTCGAGCAGCGAGGCGAGGGTGTTCTGGTCGAGGGCGGCGACGATCAGCAGGATCA
The DNA here is from genome assembly GCF_053609225.1 of Rhodococcus sp. NPDC054953. Classification (NCBI taxonomy): domain Bacteria; kingdom Bacillati; phylum Actinomycetota; class Actinomycetes; order Mycobacteriales; family Nocardiaceae; genus Rhodococcus; species Rhodococcus sp. NPDC054953. Next base: position 23,754 of record NZ_JBSGXD010000016.1, read on the forward strand.
CGTCCGCGCCGTGCGCGCGGGCCTCGTGGATCTGGTACGGGCCGACGATGAAGTCCTTGCGCAGGATCGGGATGCTCACCGCCCGGCGCACCGCATCGAGGTCCGCGAGGGACCCCTTGAACCGGCGCTCTTCGGTGAGCACGCTGATCACCCGGGCGCCGCCCTCCTCGTAGGCGCGGGCCAGGGCGGCGGGGTCGGTGATCGTCGACAGCGCACCCTTGGACGGGCTGGCCCGCTTGACCTCCGCGATGACCCCGATGCCGTCGGCGCGGAGCGCAGCGGCCGCGTCGAGCGCGGGCTTGGCGGCAGCCGCAGCCGCCTTCACCGCGGCGAAGTCGAGGACGGCCTCGCGGGCGGCGACGTCGGCGCGCACCCCGTCGAGAATCGAATCGAGAACAGTCATTTCGTCCCGAGTCCTTTCTGGGCTGTCGCCGATTGTGAGGAACGTCATCCGGTGAAGCCAGCCTAGAGCCCGCCGTTCTCTTGACTAACGGCGGGTGTCCGTGCCAGCGGACGGGCCGGGCCCGTCGGCCTCGCCGGGACCCTCCTCCGCGGAATCGTCGGTGGGATCGTCGCCCGCGTCGAGGGCATCCCACAGCACCCGCTGGCTCGGCGGTTCCGCCGAATCGCGACGCTGGGCCGCCTCGTCCCTGCGGGCGGCGGGTGCCGCGTACTTCGACGACAGACCCGCGGCGACCGACGCCTTGCGCAGCAGCGCGACCGCAGCGGCCAGCGCGAGCACACCCCCGACGATCACCAGCATGGCGGGCGCAACGGACACCTCGCTGGCGGTGACCTCGGCGCGGTCGGGCAGTTCCGCGAGGCGACCGGCCCGTGCCGGGTCCACCTCCGACACCAGCAGTTGCGCGGCGGGCACGATCGCGGCGACCGCGACCGCCGCGACCGCAACCGCGACCACCCGCAACGCCCACCCGCGGACCGCGAACGACGCGGCGATCGCGGCCAGCAACGCCAGCGCCAGCGGCGTGGTTGCCGCCGCCCAGGTGCCGCCGATGAGGTCGACGGTGCGGGCCTCACCGAGCCCGTCGGACGAATCGATCCGCACCCACGTCATCCGCGATGCCGCCCACAGGCACAGCGCCGCGACCGCGAGCAGCAGCGCAGGCAACGCGGCGGCAGCGGCGGAGCGGCGGGGAGATGCGGTGTCGGCGTCACTCATCGGTGACTCCGAGGGTGCGCAGGGTGCCCGCCGCGGCGATCGCGCTGAGCGCCGACATCGCCTTGTTCCGGGCCTCGGTGTCCTCGTAGACCGGGTCGGAGTCGGCGACCACACCGGCCCCGGCCTGCACGTACGCGGTGCCGTCCTTGACCAGCGCGGACCGGATCGCGATCGCGGTGTCGGCGTCACCCGCGAAGTCGAGGTAGCCGACGATGCCGCCGTAGATGCCGCGGCGGGTCGGTTCGAGCTCGTCGATCAGCTCCATCGCCCGCACCTTCGGCGCCCCGGACAGGGTCCCCGCCGGGAAGCAGGCGGTGACCGCGTCGAGGGCATGCTTGCCGTCGGCGAGGCGGCCGGTGACCGTGGAGACCAGGTGCATGACGTGGCTGTAGCGCTCGACGTGCCGGTAGTCGTGCACGCGGACCGTCCCCGGCTCGCACACCCGGCCGAGGTCGTTGCGGCCGAGGTCGACGAGCATCAGGTGCTCGGAGTTCTCCTTCTCGTCGGCGATCAGGTCCTTCTCGAGCAGCAGGTCCTCCTCCTCGGTGGTGCCGCGCCACCGGGTGCCCGCGATCGGGTGCGTGGTCGCGGTGCCGTCCTTGACGGTGACGAGGGACTCGGGGCTCGACCCGACGATCGCGAACGCGGTGCCACCGTCCCCGTCCGGGACGTTGACGAGGTACATGTACGGGCTCGGGTTGGACGCGCGCAGCATCCGGTAGATGTCCACCGGGGCGGCGTCGGTGTCCATCTCGAAGCGTTGCGAGAGCACCACCTGGAACGCCTCACCGGCCTCGATCTCGGCGATCAGCCTGCGCACGTCGGTGCCGAACTCCTCGGTGCTGCGCTGCCGCCGGAACTCGGGTGCTGGGGTGGTGAACGCCGACACCGTCGACGGCGCCTGCGCGGTGAGGGCGCTGGTCATCGCGTCGAGCCGGGCGACGGCGTCGTCGTACGCCTCGTCGACGCGGTCGTCGCTGCCGTCCCAGTTCACCGCGTTGGCGATCAGCGTGATCGCCCCCTCGTGGTGGTCGACAGCGGCCAGGTCGGTGGCGAGCAGCATCACCATCTCGGGGATCTGCAGGTCGTCGACGGCGTGACTCGGCAGCCGTTCCAGGCGGCGCACGACGTCGTAGCCCATGAACCCGACCATGCCGCCGGTCAACGGGGGCAGGTCGGGCAGGCGTTCGCTGCGCAGCAGTTCGAGGGTCTGGCCGAGCGCGGCGATCGGGTCGCCGCCGCAGGGGGCGCCGGCCGGAACGTTGCCGTACCAGGCGGCCTCGCCGTCCACGACGGTCAGGGCCGCGGGGCTGCCCGCACCGATGAACGACCAGCGGGACCAGGAGCGGCCGTTCTCGGCGGACTCGAGCAGGAACGTTCCGGGCCGGTCCGCCGCGAGCTTGCGGTACGCGGAGAGCGGGGTTTCCGCGTCCGCCAAGACCTTTCGGGTCACCGGGACGACCCGATGCTCGGCCGCCAGCGCACGGAACTGTGCACGGGTGGTGGTGGCTGCGGCCGTCGCGGCGGCTGCGGGGGTCACGGTGATCGACTCGCCGGGCATGCGCCCATCATCCCAGCCCCGATTCGGTGGCGGTCGCGCGCGGTAGCCTCGCGCGCATGCAGACCGGTGATCAGGCCCCCGATTTCGCGCTCCCCGACCAGACCGGCGCGGTGCGCACGCTGTCCGAACTGGTCGCCGACGGGCCGCTGGTGTTGTTCTTCTACCCGGCGGCGAACACCCCAGTGTGCACCGCGGAGGCCTGCCATTTCCGGGACCTCGCTGCCGAGTTCGCGGCGGTCGGAGCGGCGCGGGCGGGGATCTCGGTGGATCCGGTGGCGACGCAGGCGTCGTTCGCGGCGGCGAAGTCGTTCGACTATCCGCTGCTCTCCGATGTCGGCGGTGCGGTCGCCGAGCAGTTCGGGGTCCGGCGCGGGATGCTCGCGCGGCTGTCGCCGGTGAAGCGCACCACCTTCGTCATCGGCACCGACCGCACGGTGCTGAAGGTGATCGCCAGCGAGCTGCGCGCCAGCACGCACGCCGACCAGGCGCTCAGCTTCCTGAAGCGCTGACGCGCCCGTGGGGGGGGTTTTTCCCCCCCGGGGGGGAAAACACCAGACGGAAGGGAGGGAGGCCCCCCCAACTATCACAGCACACG
>NZ_JBSGXD010000016.1:27099-111186 GCF_053609225.1 Rhodococcus sp. NPDC054953
GGGGTGGTAGAGAGGGGGTTGAGCGCAAGAACAAACAGAAACAGGCGTCTCCTTTTCGGAAGTTGTGGCCTCTCTTGTTGGTGGTTTCCACCCGGGGGGGGAAAAAACCCACCCACGGGCGGCGGAGCTGCCTACGCCAGCTGCAGGGACCGCTTGGACAGTCCCATCCAGAATCCGTCGACGACCTGCTCGGGAGTCTGCTCGGGATCGCTGGACGCCCCGAGCGCGACGAACAGCGGCGCGAAGTGTTCGATCGTGGGATGCGCGTACGGCATGCCCGGTGCCTGTGCCCGGAAGTCGACCAGCGCGTCGACGTCGCCTGCGGCGAAGCGCTCGCTGGCCCATGCGTCGAATTCCCGAGACCAGCCCGGCGCGGCGGCGGTGGGCGTCCAGTCCCGCAGGAACGGCAGCCCGTGGGTGGTGAATCCGGACCCCACGATCAGCACGCCCGCCTCGCGCAGGGGGCGCAGCCGTTCCCCCAGGTGCAGCAGCCGCTGCGGGTCGAGGGTGGGCATCGACATCTGGAGCACCGGAATGTCGGCGTCCGGGTACATCACGGTCAACGGGACGTAGGCGCCGTGATCAAGCCCGCGGTCCGGCCGGTGGTACACCGGTTCGTCGTCGGGCATCAGCGCGGCGACCTGTCGTGCCAGGTCGGGCGCCCCCGGCGCCGGATACCGGACCCGGTGGTACTTGGGGTCGAATCCGCCGAAGTCGTAGACCAGTGGAGTTCCGGTGGTGACCGACCCGATGGTCAGCGGCGCGGACTCCCAGTGCGCCGACACCATCAGGATCGCCGTCGGTCGCGGCAGATCCGCCGACCACGCCTGCAGTTGCGAGACCCACAGTGCGTCGTCGACGAGCGGCGGTGCACCATGGCTGAGGTACAGCGACGGCATGACGAGATCCGACATGTCCACTCCCTTACGTTGAAGCTTCAACTACCGTAGGGTCAACGCGTACCGGCCACAACTATTCCGAGGGGGCGGCAGATGACCGAGGCACAGGAGACGCACGAACCGCGCTGGCTCACCGACGAACAGCAGCGGGCCTGGCGGGAGCTGGTCGCGCTGACCACGCGACTCCCCGCCGCCCTCGACACCCAGCTGCAGCGCGACGCGAAGCTCACCCATTTCGAGTACTTCGTCCTCGCCGTCCTGTCGGAGGCACCCAAGCGGCGCCTGCAGCTCAGCGTGCTCGCCACTGCGGCCAACGCCTCGCTGTCCCGGCTGTCGCATGTGATCACGAAGATGGAGAAGGCGGGCTGGGTGCGCCGCAAGGCGATCGTCGGGGCCCGAGGCTCCTTCGCCGTGCTCACCGCTGCCGGGCACGCCAAGGTCGCGGAGGCGGCCCCCGGCCACGTCGAGACGGTGCAGGCACTCGTCTTCGACGGCCTCGACGACGACCAGGTCCGCGAGCTGATCGCGCTGGGCACGACGATGGTCACCCAGCTCGACAGCGCGATCGCCGAGGGCACCGGCAAGGCCTGACGCCGCCCCCCAAGGATTGAACGGGGGTTCATGCGCGACGTCCGGCACGCGGATGACGCATGAACCCCCGTTCAATGCAAGGGCCGGTCGCGGGATGGGGACGACGCTCGCCGCCCGTCCACAGGCACCCGCGAAGGCCCAGCCGAGCAGGCGGGCCACCAGTGGTGGTCGTGCGAGCGTCGGCTCATGGACACCTCGGGGGAACCATTCTCCGGAGCGCGCGCCGTCGCCGACGGCCGGCTCTGCCGCTACCGCCTGCGCCACCACCGGCGCCTCTACCCGGACACCTACGTCAGCCGGGACGTCGACGTCGACGCGTCCGTCCGCGCCCGCGCCGTCTGGATCTGGTGTCGCGGCCGCGGGGTGCTGGCGGGACGGTCGGCGGCGGCGCTGCTGGGCACGAAATGGATCGATCCGTCCGCTCCCGGTGCGCTCGCCTGGACACCGCACCGGTCTCCGCCGCCGGGGATCGAGCTCTATCGCGAGCGCATCCCCGACGACGAGATGCTCGAGCGTGACGGTCCGCGACTCACCACGGCCGCCCGTACCGCCTTCGACCTTGGGCGACGCCTCCCGCTGGACGAGGCCGTCGAGATGGTGGACGCGCTCTACCAGGCCACCGGGCTGACCCGCGCGGCGCTCACGGCGTTCACCGCCGCGCACTCGCGCGCCCGGGGCATCGTCCAGCTCCGGCAGGTGATCACGCTCTCGGACGAGGGCGCCGAGTCGCTCTGGGAGACCCGGACGCGTCTCGCGATCGTCCGCGACGGCCTGCCCCGCCCCGAGTCGCAGGTGCAGGTCCGCGACGCGGACGGCCGCTGGATCGGGCGCGTCGACCTGTGCTGGGAAAAGTGGCGGGTCATCGTCGAATACGACGGCGACCACCACTTCGACCCCGAGCAACGCAACCGCGACGTCGAGCGGTGGAACGCCCTCGAGGCCGCGGGTTGGCGCGTCATCCGGGTCAAGGCCCGGCAGCTGATGCGCGGCCGCGCAACGCTTCTGCGGCAGATCCGCGCCGTCCTCGCCGAGGCGGGCGCCCCCGTCACCGCGCGTTGAATGGGGGTTCATGCCTCACTTCCGGCACGCGGATGACCCATGAACCCCCGTTCAATGGTTCGGGGAGGGTCCGTCAGGCGAGCGGGACGCCGCCGACGCCCCAGTCCTCGCCGGGGACGTCGGTGATCGTGACCCACACCTTGGCGGGGTCCTTGCCGCTGGCCTCGGCGTAGGCGGCGGTGACGGCCGCGATCACGGCGCGCTTGCGCTCGGCGGACAGTCCGGCGGTCTGGGAAATCTGAATCAGCGGCATGCCGGTCATTGTGCGCGGCCGGCCCCCCAGCCCGTTGAATGGGGGTTCATGCGTCAGTTCCGGCGCGCGGATGAGGCATGAACCCCCATTCAATGCATCGGGGCGGTTAGGGGCGGGGCAGCAGGACGTCGGCGTCGAAGCAGGTGTGCGTGCCGGTGTGGCAGGCGGCGCCCTCCTGGTCGACGATCAGCAGCACGCTGTCGCCGTCGCAGTCGAGGCGCACCTCGTGCACGTACTGGGTGTGTCCGGAGGTCTCCCCCTTCACCCAGTACTCGTTCCGCGACCGCGAAAAGTACGTTCCCTTACGGGTTTCCAGCGTGCGCGCGAGGGCCTCGTCGTCCATCCACGCGACCATCAGGACGTCGCCGGTGGACCGTTCCTGCGCCACCGCACTGAACAGTCCGGCCTCGTTGCGCTTGAGCCGGGCCGCAATCGCCGGGTCGAGGGTGCTCATCGGACGGTGATTCCTTCCCCGCGCATGGACGCCTTCACGTCCCCGATCGTCATGTCCCCGAAGTGGAACACGCTGGCGGCGAGCACCGCGTCGGCGCCGGCCTGGACGGCGGGCGCGAAGTGCTCGACCGCGCCTGCGCCGCCGCTGGCGATCACCGGGACGTGCACGGCCGCGCGGACCGCGCGGATCATCGGCAGGTCGAAACCCGCCTTGGTGCCGTCGGCGTCCATCGAGTTGAGCAGGATCTCCCCGACCCCGAGCTCGGCGCCGCGCTGCGCCCACTCGATCGCGTCGATCCCGGTGCCGCGCTTGCCACCGTGGGTGGTGACCTCCCAGCCGGACGGCGTCGGCTGCTGACCGTCGGGGACGGTGCGGGCGTCGACCGACAGCACGATGCACTGGGCACCGAACCGGTGGCTCAGCTCGCGCAGCAGTTCCGGCCGAGCGATCGCGGCGGTGTTGACGCTGACCTTGTCGGCACCGGCCCGCAGCAGCCGGTCCACGTCCTCCTCGGTCCGGACGCCGCCGCCGACGGTGAGCGGGATGAACACCTGCTCGGCGGTGCGGGTCACGACGTCGAGCATCGTGCCGCGGTCGGAGGTGGACGCGGTGACGTCGAGGAAGGTCAGCTCGTCGGCTCCCTGCGCGTCATAGGCCGCGGCCAGTTCGACGGGATCGCCAGCATCCCGGAGGTTCTCGAAGTTGACGCCCTTGACCACGCGGCCCGCGTCGACGTCCAGACACGGGATGACCCGCACCGCAACACTCATGTCGTTCCTTCCCGGTAGTCCCCCGGATCACCCAGCGGGACCAGAATGTCCAAGATCTGTTCGTGCACCCCCGGCGCCGCCGCGAGCAGCGACCGCGACCCCAAATGCCAGGGCTCGCCAGCGAGATCGGTGACGACACCACCCGCCGCCCGCACCAGCGCGACACCGGGCGCGTTGTCCCACGGGTGGTACCCGAACACGACGGACGCGCCCAGCACACCGGCCGCGGTGAACGCCAGGTCCCCGCCGGTGCACCCGTGCATCCGCAGCCGCCTGCATACCCGGCTCACCGCGGCGAGGGCCCGCACCCGGTACTCGCCGGGGATGGGTCCCCTGCCGTCCAGGTTGAACGCACCGAACCCGACCATGGCGTCCGTCAGGTCCCGGTCCCGCAGCCGCGGCAGTTCCTCCCCGTTGCACAGCAGCGGCCCGTCGAGCGCGGCGGCGTAGCGCCGGTTCATCATCGGCAACCAGGTCAGTCCGAGGACCGGCTCGCCGTCCTGCAGCAGGGCGAGCAGGATTCCCGCGGTCGGCAGGCCCGCCGAGTAGTTCAGGGTGCCGTCGACGGGGTCGAGCACCCACACCGTTCCGGTGTCCAGGTCGGGGCCGCCGAACTCCTCCCCGTGCACCGGGATCCCGGTGCGGTCGGCGAGTTCGGCGGTCAGCCGCTTCTCCAGCTCCAGGTCGACGGCGGTCGCGAAGTCCCGCGGCCCCTTCGCCACCGCGCTCGGTGCGCCGACACCGGCGAGGAACCGGTCCACGACCCCATCGAGCACTCCCCCGGCAACCGTGAGCAACTCGCGTGGGTCGGTCATGGGGGCGAGACTAGCCGGAGACCGCGGCGAGGGCCTCGGGCAGCGTGAAGCGACCCGCGTACAGCGCCTTCCCGATGATCGCTCCCTCGACGCCGAGCTCGGTGAGTCCCGCGATCGCGACGACGTCGTCGAGGGCCGAGATGCCGCCCGACGCGACGACCGGCGCGTCGGTGGCCGCGCAGACCTCGCGCAGCAGGTCGAGGTTCGGGCCGGTGAGGGTGCCGTCCTTGGAGACGTCGGTGACGACGTAGCGGGCGCAGCCGTCCCGGTCGAGGCGGGCGAGGGTCTCGAACAGGTCCCCGCCCTCGGTGACCCAGCCGCGTCCGCGCAGCTGCCAGCGTCCGTCGACGCCGCGCACGTCGAGGCCGACCGCGATCTTGTCGCCGAAGCGGGCGATGGCGCTGGCGCACCATTCGGGGTTCTCGATGGCGGCGGTGCCGAGGTTGACGCGGGCGCACCCGGTCGCGAGCGCGGCCTCGAGGGACTCGTCGTCGCGGATGCCGCCGGACAGTTCGACCTTCACGTCGAGTTCCCCGATGACGCCGGCGAGCATGTCCCGGTTGGAGCCGCGACCGAACGCCGCATCGAGGTCGACCAGGTGCACCCATTCGGCGCCGGCGTTCTGCCAGGCGAGGGCGGCGTCACGCGGCGATCCGTAGTTGGTTTCGCTGCCTGCCTCCCCCTGAACAAGGCGAACAGCTTGACCGTCGACGACATCTACCGCAGGCAAAAGGACCAGGCTCACGTGCGTCAACCCTAGTGCGTCATCGGCCGGGCCCCGACCCGGGGTCACCGTCCCGGTCGTCGAACGCGCGGCGCGTCATCCGGGTCGACACGACCCCCATCGCGGCGATCGCGGCGGCCACCCCGCCGAGTCCGATCACCAGCCCGACGACGGGTCCGGGCTGCAGCACCGCGATCAGCACGGTGACCAGGACGAGCACCGCACCCGCCGCGCCCATCGAGAACAGCGCGAGCTTGCCGAACGACAGGTTCCCGCGCTGCCCGCTCACAGGCTGCGGACCCAGTTTTCGAGCAGCGCCGCCCCGGCGTCGCCGGACTTTTCGGGGTGGAACTGGGTGGCCGACAGCGGCCCGTTCTCGACGGCGGCGAGGAACGGCGCACCGTGCTCGGCCCAGGTGAGTTTCGCGGGCTTGATCAGGTCGTCGGCAGCAAGCTCCCACTTCTGCACGCCGTAGGAGTGCACGAAGTAGAAGCGGGTGTCGGCGTCGAGGCCGGCGAACAGGACGCTGTCGGCTGGCGCGTCCAGGGTGTTCCAGCCCATGTGCGGGAGGACGTCGGCGGGGAGCTGTTCGACGGTGCCGGGCCACTCGCCGCAGCCGTCCGCCAACACGCCGTGCTCGACGCCGCGGTCGAACATGATCTGCATGCCGACGCAGATCCCGAGGACCGGTCGGCTGCCCGCGAGGCGCTTGCCGATGATCCGTTCCCCCCGAACTCGCTTCAGCCCCTCCATACAGGCGGCGAATGCGCCGACGCCGGGGACGACGAGCCCGTCCGCGGCGAGCGCGATCTCGGGGTCGGAGGTGACGGTGACGTCGGCGCCGACCCGCGCGAGGGCGCGCTGCGCGGAGTGCAGGTTCCCGGAACCGTAATCGAGGAGGGCGACGGAGGTCATGGGTCGACTCTATCGGCCGCGGGCCCCGGACCGGTCGCGCCCACCGGTTGCGGCGGGACACTGCGCAGCAGGGCGACCGGGATCACCGCCGCGATGATCGCCGCTCCGACGGTGAACACGCCCGGATACCCGGCGATCCCGGCGACGACGCCGAGCGCGAGGGCGCCAGCGCCGGTGCCCGCGTCGTAGGCGATGTTCCAGGCCGCGCTTGCCGCGCCGAGCCGGGTGGGCCCGGCGGAGCGGAACAGCCCGACCAGCGCCTCGTTCTGCACCGCGCCGAAGCCGACGCCGAACAGCGCAGCACCGGCGATCAGCGCGACGACCGCGACGGCACCACCGTCGACGGTCACCGCGACGGCGAACAGCCCCGCGCCCGCCGCCGCGGTGGTCAGGGCGGGCACCATGATCCGGCCAACCCCCACCCGGTCCAGCAGCAGACCCCCGCCGTAGCGTCCGACCAGGATCGCGCCGCTGACCACGGCGAGCGCCAGCCCGGCCAGCGCCGCCCGGTCGCTTGTCGCGATCGGCAGCAGGCTGGTCACTCCGCCGTATACGGACGCGACGACCAGCATCGCCAGGCACGGCACCAGCAGTACCGCGACCGGCAACCGCACCGTCGGGCCTGCCTGGCCGGCGTGCCGCACCGGGGGCAGCGCCGCGATCGCCACGATCGAGAGCAGCGGCACCGCGGCGCCGAGCAGGTAGGTCAGGTGGGCGTTGCCGCCGTCGAACAGCGCGAGTCCGACGGGCAGCCCGATCATCTGCCCGGTGGCGATCGCGATGCCCTGCGCGCCGGTCGCGCGGCCGAGCAGGCGCGGCGGCGCCAGTTCCGCGACGAGTGCACTGCCCGCGACGGTGAGCAGGCCGAAGCCGACACCGCGGATCGCGGAGATCACCAGGGCGGGGACGGCGTCGGTGGAGAGCAGGAAGGCCAGCGCGGGGGCGCCGAGCAGCAGGCAGCCGACCGCAAGCACCGGCCGGTAGCCCACCGTGTGCAGCAGCCTCGGGGTGCCCAGTTGGGTGGCGACGGTGGCGGCCATGAACACCGCGGTGACGGCGCCCGCGAGGGCGTCCGACCCGCCTGCCTCGGACACGGCGAGCGGGATCACCGGAAGCAGCAGCGACCAGCCGCCGAACGCGGTGAACCCCATCGCCATCGCGACCGGCATGCCGCGGGTCCGCAGGAGCGACGGCACGCCGGTCAGACCAGACGCAGGACGCCGCCCGCGGCCGCGAGCGCCGCGATGACGATCAGGACACCCATGCCGAGCTTGTTACCATTGCGCCACATCGAGTAGGCGCCGCCGATCGCGAAGCCGGCGATCAGAAACAGGGCGTAGATCAGGATGGTGCCCATCTACAGCGCGCCCTTCGTGGACGGCACCCCGGTCACCCGCGGGTCCGGCTCGACGGCCTCGCGCAGCGCGCGGGCGACGGCCTTGAACTCGCCCTCGGTGATGTGGTGCTGGTCGCGGCCGTAGAGCACTCGCACGTGCAGCGCGATCCGCGCGTTCGACGCGATGGACTCGAAGACGTGCCGGTTGATCACGGTGGCGTAGGGGACGCCGGGGTAGCCGCCGATCACGGTGTGCAGCATGTGTTCCGGTTCGCCGGTGTGCACGCAGTAGGGCCGTCCGGAGACGTCCACGGCGGCGTGCACGAGGGACTCGTCCATCGGGATGTAGGCGTCCCCGAAGCGGCGGATGCCCTTCTTGTCCCCGAGGGCCTGGCCGAGCGCCTGGCCGAGCACGATCGAGGTGTCCTCGACGGTGTGGTGTGCCTCGATCTCGATGTCGCCCTCCGCCTTGACGGTGAGGTCGAAGCTGGCGTGTGCACCGAGCGCGGTGAGCATGTGGTCGAAGAACGGGACGCCGGTGGAGATGTCGACGATGCCGGTGCCGTCGAGGTTGAGTTCGACGGCGATCGACGACTCCTTGGTGGTCCGTTCGATCTTCGCGATGCGGTCGGTCATCGGGTCTCTCCTGTTGTGAGCTCGGTGGCGGCGATCGCGTCGCTGGCCGCGATGAAGGCGTCGTTCTCGGAGGCGAGACCGACGGTGGTGCGCAGGTAGCCGGGGATCCCGACGTCGCGGATCAGGACCCCGCGGTCGAGGTAGGCCTGCCAGGCCCGGGCACTGTCGGCGAACTCGCCGAACAGGATGAAGTTGGCGTCCGACGGAATGACGTGGAATCCGGTGTCGGACAGCGCCTTCGACACCCGGACCCGCTCGGCGGCGAGGGCGTGCACGCTGGCGAGGGTCTCGTCGGCGTGCCGCAGTGCGGCCCTTGCCGCGGCCTGGGTGACCACCGACAGGTGGTACGGCAGCCGCACCAGCAGCAGCGCGTCGATGAATGCCGGTGCGGCGGCAAGGTAGCCGAGCCTGCCGCCCGCGAACGCGAACGCCTTGCTCATCGTCCGCGACACCACCAGCTTGGTCGGGTACTCGTCGATCAGGGTGAGCGCACTCGGCGCCTCGGAGAACTCGGCGTACGCCTCGTCGACGATGACGATCCCCGGTGCGGCGTCGAGCAGCAGCCGCAGCGCACCGATCGGGATGCTGTGCCCGGTCGGATTGTTGGGGCTGGTGACGAACACGACGTCGGGCCGTTTCGCGGAAATGGCGTCGACCGCGGCGTCCACGTCGAGCGCGAAGTCGGCGCCCCGCAGCACCGGCAGCCAGGTGGTGTCGGTTCCGTCGGCGATGATCGGGTGCATCGAGTAGGAGGGCACGAACCCCATTGCGCTGCGGCCCGGCCCGGCGAACGCCTGCAGCAGCTGCTGCAGGATCTCGTTGGACCCGTTGGCGGCCCATACGTTGTCGACGGTGACCGCCACCCCGGTCTGCCGGGACAGGTAGGCGGCCAGGTCGGTGCGCAGTGCGACGGCGTCCCGGTCCGGGTAGCGGTGCAGTTCGCGGGCCGCCTCCCGGACCGACTCGGCGACATCGTCGACGAGGGCGCGGGTCGGCGGGTGCGGGTTCTCGTTGGTGTTCAGCTGCACCGGGACCGTGAGCTGCGGAGCACCGTAGGCGGACTTGCCGCGCAGGTTCTCGCGCAGCGGCAGGTCGTCGACGGTCGCCGCAGCGCCGGGAACGGCGGCGCTCACCGGAGGCTCTCGAAACGCAGCCGAACGGCCTCCCCGTGTGCGGGCAGGTCCTCGGCGTTCGCGAGGTTGATCACGTGCCGCGCCACGTCCTTCAGCGCCGACTCCGAGTAGTCGACGACGTGGATGCCGCGCAGGAACGTCTGCACGCTCAGGCCGGACGAGTGCCGCGCGCAGCCCGCGGTCGGGAGGACGTGGTTGGAGCCTGCGCAGTAGTCGCCGAGGCTGACCGGCGCCCAGGGGCCGACGAAGATGGCGCCTGCGGACCGCACCCGGGCGGCGACCGCGGTGGCATCCTCGGTCTGGATCTCGAGGTGTTCGGCGGCGTAGGCGTTGACAACCCGCAGGCCGTCGTCGATCGAGTCGACGAGCACGATCCCGGACTGGCTGCCCGCGAGCGCGGCCGCGACCCGGTCCCGGTGCTTGGTCAGCTCCAGCTGCGCGGTCAGCGCGTCGTCGACCGCGTCGGCCAGCTCGGTGGAGTCGGTGACGAGGACGGATGCGGCCATCACGTCGTGCTCGGCCTGACTGATCAGGTCGGCCGCGACGTGCACGGGGTCGGCGGTGCGGTCGGCAAGGATTGCGATCTCGGTGGGGCCGGCCTCGGCGTCGATGCCGACCAGGCCGCGGCACAGCCGCTTGGCGGCGGTGACGTAGATGTTGCCGGGGCCGGTGATCAGGTCGACCGGGGCGAGCTCGGCGCCCGCCTCATCGGTGTCGGTGCCGCCGTAGGTGAGCAGCGCGATGCCCTGACCGCCGCCGACCGCCCACACCTCGGTGACGCCGAGCAGTTCGGCGGCGGCGAGGATCGTCGGGTGCGGCAGCCCGCCGAACGCGGCCTGCGGCGGCGAGGCAACGACGAGCGATTCGACGCCAGCGGCCTGCGCGGGCACCACGTTCATCACCACGGACGACGGGTAAACGGCGTTGCCGCCGGGCACGTAGAGGCCGACCCGCTCGACCGGCACCCAGCGTTCGGTGACGGTGCCGCCGGGCACGACCTCGGTGATGGTGTCGGTGCGGCGCTGGTCGGCGTGCACCTTCCTGGTCCGGTCGATCGCAACCTCAAGGGCGGCACGCACGTCCGGGTCGAGTTCGGTGAGGGCGCGGGTCAGTTCCGCGCGCGGCACCCGGACGGACGCGGGACGGACCCCGTCGAACTTTTCACCGAACTCGAGGGCGGCCTCGGCGCCGCGGTCACGGACCGCCTCGACCATCGGCCGCACCTGATGCAGCACCGAGTCCACGTCCGTTCCGCCGCGGGGCAGGGCCGACCGGAGTTCGGCGACGGACGGGGTTCGTCCGCGCAGGTCGACGCGGGCGAGCTCGGTGCGGGCAGGCATGGGGGTCCCTTCACGAGAGGAAGTGTGTGCACCGATCATCGGTGCACCGACTAGCTGTGCACTGATGATCTGTGCACTGATTATCCAGGATAGGCGCTACCGGGTTTCGCTCAGCGCCGAGCCGCGACGGGCACGGTCCGCGCGCGGCGGCTCACGGGCGCAGTCGGCGCGGCGGTCAGCGGCCCGGGCCGACACCGGTGCGGGCCGCGGCAGGCACCGTTTCGGCGGTGGCCGCCCGGACGAACGCCCCGATCCGGCCGACCGCCCGCGCCGCCTCGGGCAGCAGGCCCGCGGCCGCCTGGAAGACATGCACCTGCCGATCCCACACCTCGAGGGTCACCGGCACCCCGGCTGCGCCGAGGCGGTGCGCCATCAGCTCGGCGTCCGGGTACAGCATCTCGGTGGAGCCGACCTGGATCAGGACCGGGGGCAGTCCGGCGAGGTGGCCGTCGACCGGGGACACCGTTGGCGTGTCGCCGTCGGCGCGTTCCGCGATCCGGGCAAGGGTCACGAGCACCGATCGAGGTATCAGCGGGCAGCCGTCCGCATCGGCGCTGGCCAGTTTGGCCGACGGATCCAGGTCGGTCAGCGGCGACAGCGCCACCAGCGCCGCCGGCTGCGGCAGGCCGCGGCCGGTCAGCGCGAGCGCGGTCGTGAAGGTCAGGAAGCCGCCCGCCGAGTCACCCGCGATGACGATCCGGTCCGCCGGGTACCCGTGCTCGAGCAGCCACCGGTACCCGGCGACGCCGTCGGCGGTCGCGGCGGCGATCGGGTGCCGCGGCAGCATCCGGTAGTCGACGCTGAGGACCGCCGCGTCGGCGGCGGATGCGATCCGCAGCGCCAGCGCGCGGTGCGTGTTCAGCCCGCAGGCCAGGAAGCCGCCGCCGTGCAGGTAGAGGATCGCGGTACCCGCGTCCGGCTGGTCGCGACCGGGCCGACCGCCGCGGCGGGGCCACCATTCGGCGGCGCAGTCGTCGAGCCGGACCCGATGCCTGCCCGCGGCCCGGGTGGGCCGCAGCATCGAGGCGGACCGGTCGAGCAGCCCCGCGGGCCACAGCGGGCTCGGGTAACGACCCCACACGTCGAGGACCGGCTTGACTCCGAGCCGGACGGTCCCGGCAAGCAACCGGGATCGCAGGCCCGCGCCGGGAACGAACTGCGGTTCGACGGTGACGACGGTTGGCTGGCGACCCGCCCCTCGCCTGCGCCTCGGCGCGCGGGGGGTCGGCGAATGAACTGATGACGGCTGCGTTGTCATCGTGAGCTCCCGGCAAGCACGAACGAACTGAGGTGCCGCGGCGCCACCGCTCCGACTGTCCCGACCGCGCCGCATCCCGACCGCGCCGCCCAGGGGTTCACGGGCAGCTGATTCATGGTACGTGACCTGCGACACATTTACGAGCACGTAACACGCCGTCGGCCCAGCGTGCGGCCGGTGGCAGGCCCGGGATGCCGGGATTACCGTGGACAGCGAGGGCCGGGGTGCCGTGGCGGCTACCCGGGCGCCCCACCCTCCCGGCGCGACTAGGCGCCGGCGGACGAGTCGCGGGAGCAGTCGATGGCCACGATCGGCGTGGTGGCCGTGGTGCTGGGATTGATATTGATCCTGGTGGAGGCGCACGCGCCGACGGCGGGGGTGCTCAGCGGACTGGCCGCGCTGCTGATCGGCGGTGGCATCGCCGCACTGTTCCTCGCCGGGGGCGCCGCGCAGACCGTCGCGGTCCCCGTCGCGATCGGGTTGGGCGGGGTCGGATTGGTCGGCGCCGCCGCACTCGGCAGGGCCATGGCCCGGACCCGGCGCACCCCGATCCGCAGCGGGCCGCAGGGACTGGTCGGCCACGAGGCGACGGTGAGCACCTGGGACGGTGCGGTCGGGCAGGTCCGGACGGACGGCGGGCTCTGGATGGCCCGGATCGCGTTCGGCTACCCGGACACTCCCCCGCCCACCGCCGGCGACCCGATGGTCGTCGAGTCGGTGCGGGGCCTGACCCTGAACGTGCGCCGCAGGGAGCCGTGGGAGGCGCCATGACCGTGCTGCTGATCGTCCTCGTCGTGGTCCTGCTGCTCGCCCTGCTCGTCCCCGGGACCGCGATCCGGGTGCTGCGCGAGTACGAGCGGGCGGTGGTGTTCCGGCTCGGCCGCGTCCAGGCGGTGAAGGGTCCGGGCCTGGTCCTGCTGATTCCGGTGGTGGACCGGATGGTTCGGGTCGGCCTGCGGACGGTGACGCTGAACATTCCGGTGCAGGAGGTCATCACCCGCGACAACGTGCCCGCGAAGGTCACCGCGGTCGCGTACTTCCGTGTTCTCGATGCGGATCGGGCGGTGGTCGAGGTGGAGAACTTCCTCGCCGCGACCACGCAGATCGCGCAGACCACGCTGCGGTCGGTGCTTGGCAAGGCCGAACTGGACACCCTGCTCGCCGACCGGGACCGGGTGAACGAGGACCTGCAGAAGGTCATCGACCAGCAGACCGAGCCGTGGGGGGTGAAGGTGACCACCGTCGAGATCAAGGACGTAGAGATCCCGGAGCGGATGCAGCGGGCCATCGCCCGGCAGGCGGAGGCGGAACGGGAGCGGCGCGCGAAGATCATCAACGCGGAGGCCGAGTTCCAGGCGTCGGCGAAGCTCGCGGAGGCGGCGGCGGTGATCTCCCAGAACCCGACGACGCTGCAGCTGCGGTACCTGCAGACGCTGCGCGAGGTCGGCGGGGACAGCAAGGCGACGGTGGTCGTGCCGCTTCCGGTGGACCTGCTGCGGTTCCTCGGCGGCGCCGGGGAACCGCAGCTCGGCACCAACGATCAGGCGCTGCCGGGCAACTCGAACTCGCCCTGATCGCCGAAGTCGACCTGCCTGCGTGCGTTGGAGAGGGCGCTGACAATGCAGGTGCCGATCGGGCCGCGCCGGTCGTACATCGTGGTGGTGCCGACCGCGATCCCGTTCGCGCTGATGTGATCGTCGGCCTCGATGCCGACCTCGTGCCCCTCCGGCAGCCGGGCCAGGACCAGCGTCAGGTCCACGTTGATGAACCCGACGCCCGCGGTGCCCCAGTTCGTCATCAGGCTGGTCGGTTCGCCAGCCATCGCGGCCCGCACGAACGGGGAGGGCGCCTCGCCGTCGACGATGGCCGGATGCTGGGCCCACATGCGTTTGCGGCTCGCGCCCTGATGTTCGAGCATCGCGTGCGACCAGCCGTCGGGATGGTCGTCGCTGCCGAAGAACGGCGGTGCGGGTTCGCCGGTCGCGATCACCGGCGGCACCGGACGCACGTCGCGGGTCCACAGCTGGCCCGGCGGCTGCTCCGACGGCCGCAGGAAGACCGCGGACGCCCGCGCCACCGTCTCGCCGTCCTGCACCAGCTCGGCGTCGGCGACGCGGATGCGGGCGCCGTCCCGAACGACGGCGGTGCGGGTGGTCAGCGGCCGGGTGCGGGCGGGGGCGAACAGGTCGACGGTCAGCCGGGCCGGGACGAAGCCGCCGCCGCCGTGTTCGTGGTCGAGGGCGCGGGCCAGCAGCCCGCACAGCGCGACGCCGCTGACCATGTCCGGCGACCACCGGCTGATCGCAAAGCCCTTGGCGAGGTACCCCTCGGGTGTGGTCGTGAAGAACGCGAGCGGATCGGTCACGGTGGCCCCTTGTCGTCGGTGTGCGATCCATGATCACCGGCCGAGGAGTAAATAGTTAACTCATTCGCGGTCGGGTCGTGTGAGTTCCGCCATAGCGGCAGGGTCCACCGACTATCCTGCCCAGCGTGGCCCGATTCCCGCGCGTCCTCGCCCTGCTCGGCGCCGCGCTGACCGTCCTGACCCTCGGCGCGGCACCCGGGTCGGCGACGCCCACGGTGCCGCAGCTCGGACCCGACTTCGAGTGGGGTGTCGCGACCTCCGGTTTCCAGTCGGAGGGGCCGCCGCCGGACAGCAACTGGTCCCGCTACATCGCGGCGGGCCGAACACACGACCCGTATGGCAGCGGCCCCGACTTCCGACATCGGTACGCCGAGGACGTCGCGAACGCGGCGGCGCTGGGGGTGGACGCGTTCCGATTCTCGGTGGAGTGGGCACGCCTGCAGCCCGCGCCCGGCGTCTGGAACGAGACCGAGTTCGCCTACTACGACGACGTGATCCGGACGATCCGCGCGCACGGCATGCGACCGATGATCACCCTCGACCATTTCGTGTTCCCCGGCTGGGTGGTCGACCGCGGCGGGTGGACCACCGATGCGGCGATCGAGCTGTGGCTGGCCAACGCCGAGCGGGTGGTCACCCGGTACGCGGGCATGGGCGCCACCTGGATCACGTTCAACGAGCCGACGGTGTTCGTGCAGAAGGAGATGACGTTCGGCGGCATCGCCCCGGCCGACGCGCCAGCCGTTCTCGATCGTCTCGTCCGCGCGCATCGGCGGGCGTACGAGCTGATCCACCGACTGGACCCGGGTGCCGCGGTGTCGAGCAACACCGCATACGTCCCCGCCGCCATGGGGGTGGTCGACGCGATGTTCACCGACCGGGTCCGCGACACCCTCGACTTCCTCGGGCTCGACTACTACTACGGCGTCTCCCTGGACAACCTCACCGCCGCGTCGGCGTTGACCGACGCATTCCACGACATCCGTCCGCAACCGGACGGGATCTACCATGCCGCACTGCATTTCGCGAGGAAGTACCCGGAGCTCCCGATCTACGTGGTGGAGAACGGGATGCCGATGGACGACGGGAAGCCCCGCACGGACGGCTACACCCGCTCGGATCACCTGCGCGACCACGTGTACTGGCTGCAGCGCGCGACGGCGGACGGGGCGAACGTGATCGGCTACAACTACTGGTCGATCACCGACAACTACGAGTGGGGCGGCTACCGGAATCGGTTCGGCCTCTACACCGTCGATGTGCTCACCGACCCGACCCTGACCCGCCGACCCACCGACGCCGTGGCCACCTACCGGGACGTGATCGCCGCGCGGGGCGTGCCCGGCGACTACCGGCCCGTCATGCCGGACTCGGCGTGTTCGCTGGTCGACCCGCCGCACAGCTGCGTTGACGCGGGAACACCCGGCGGCTGGACGGTCAGCCGCGGTCGGCGACGACCGCGAACGCGTCGGCTTCCGCGTCGTAGTCGGATCCGGCGACGTCGCCGTGGATCCCGGTCACCCGCAGTCCCGCTGCGGCGACCTCGGTCGTCACCTGTTCCGGGGTAAGGCAGTGGGTCCAGTTCCAGAACTGCCGGGTGCCCGCGGCGGACTCGATGGTGTACCGCTCCAACGCGAGCAGGAGGTCCGGGTAGACGTGGGTCTCGAGGGTGCCGAGGTAGGGCGGCTCCGCCCAGAATCCGTCCATCAGGTTCTGCTGCCGCGCCAGGCCCTCGCGGAAGGTCGGGAACCGGGGCGCTGCGGTCACGTCGAACAGCAGCCTGCCGCCGTCGGCGAGCGCCGCCCGGATCCGGCGCAGTAGCTCGACCCGGCGGTCCGGGCTCAACGCGCAGTAGTCCTCGTAGATCAGCAGCGCCGCATCGTGCCCGGAGCCGAGGTCGGCGGTGAAGTAGTCGCCGCGGACGAAACGGGCAGCCAACCCCTCCGCCTCGGCGACCCCGCGCGCATACGCCACCGAGGTCGCCGAGACATCGACGCCGAGCACCTCGATGCCGCGGCGGGCGAGGCGGTGCGCGTAGAGGCCGGGACCGCAGCCCACATCGAGGACCCGCGTGCCGGGCACCAAGCCCAGCGCTCCGATCAGCCAGTCCACCGAGCGGTCCACGAACGCGTGCGGGCGGGACGCCGCCGCGGTGTCGGGGTCGAGGTGGTTGACCAGCATCCGACCGGAGATGTGCGGGTCGTTCCAGAATTCCGGTGTCGTCACGGTCTCGAACGGCGCCGGGCGTGGGGGCATGCTGGTCACCGCGCCAGCCTAGGTCGACCCGATTGTCCGATTCGCGCCGACTACCCTGTCCGGGTGTCGTGGCAGGTGTGGGTCGGGTTCCTCGGGGCGGCGCTGGCGATCAGCCTGTCGCCGGGCGCCGGGGCGATCGCGTCGATGTCGTCCGGCCTGAGTCACGGCCTGCGCCGCGGCTCCTGGAACATCCTCGGCCTGCAACTGGCCCTGCTGGTGCAGCTGCTGGTCGTCGCGGCCGGGGTCGGCGCGCTGCTGGCGTCGTCGGCGATCGCGTTCACCGTGATCAAGTGGTTCGGCGTCGCCTACCTGGTGGTCCTCGGGATCCAGCAGTGGCGTGCCGCCCCCGGCGCGGTGGAACCGGACCCCGCCACGCCTGGCCGTTCCGGTGCCGCCCTGGTGGCGCGCGGGTTCCTGGTGAATGCCAGCAACCCGAAGGCCGTGGTGTTCATGCTCGCGGTGCTGCCGCAGTTCCTCGATCCTGCGCGACCGCTCACCGCGCAGTACGCGGTGATCGCGGCGACGATGATCGGTGTGGACGTGGTCGTGATGACCGGCTACACCGGGCTCGCGGCGCGGGCCCTGACGTTGCTGCGCTCGCCCCGGCAGCAGCGGGTCACCGGCCGCGTCTTCTCCGGCCTGTTCTTCACCGCGGCCGGGGTGCTGTCGCTGGTCCGCCGCGCCGCCCCGGTGTGAGCGCCGTCAGGCCGACGCACCGGCGATGTTCACCATCCAGCCGATGCCGAACCGGTCGGTGCACATTCCGAATTCGTCGCCCCACATCTGCTTTTCGAGTGGAACCCCGACCACGCCGCCCGCGGAGAGCGCCGCCCACCAGCCGCGCAGTTCGTCGGCGTCGTCGCCGCTGAGGCTGACCGCGATGGTGGTGCCGGGGTTGTGCTCCATGCCGGGCGGGGTGTCGGCGCCCATCAGCGTGAACCCCTGCGGGGTTTCGAGCATGCCGTGCATGATCAGGTCCGCGCCTGGCGCGTCCGTGTCGCCGAATTCGCCGAAGGTGTTTAGGGCCAGGGTGCCACCGAACACGCCCTGGTAGAACTCCATCGCCGCGCGGGCGTTGTCGGTGAAGCTGATGTACGGGTTCAGACGCGAGCTCATGCGATGCTCCTCGGGTCGACCGAACAGTGCCGTTGCCCACACTATGCCGCACCACCGACACACCCAACCCGGCGAGCAGGACGCCGGGTCGGGTTCCGGTGCGCCCGCTCAGCGCGCGAGCGGCCGGACGTGGTGTTTGACCGACGCATCGCTGAGCAGCAGCCCGACGCCGAGCCCCAGCACGCTGAGTCCGAGCGACAGCGCGGCCGCGCCCAATCCGATTGCAATTCCCAACATGATTCCTCCACCCGGTGGTGTGATGCCGGCGCCCCGAGCCGTGTCCTCGGCCGCACCGAACCTGACATCGACAATCCTCGACCCGCCCGGCCGTCGCGGACAGCGACCCAAGGGTGCGACATCACCCACCCTCGGCGGTCACATGTCGAGACCGAGATCCAGGACGGTGACCGAGTGGGTGAGGGCGCCGACGGCGAGGTAGTCGACGCCGGTGCCCGCGTAGTCGGCGGCGTCGCCGAGGGTCAGCCCGCCGGACGATTCGAGCCTCGTCCGCGGCGACCGGGTGTTGCGCCGCTGCACCGCGGCCTGCGTCTCCCACAGCGCGAAGTTGTCGAGCAGGACCAGGTCGACGCCCTCGGCGAGGATCTCGTCGAGCTGCGCGAGGCTGTCCACCTCCACCTCGCATTCGATGTCCGGGTCGGCAGCGCGGACCGCGCGCAGCGCCGCGACCACGGAGCCCGCTGCGGCGACGTGGTTGTCCTTGATCAGGGCGGCGTCCCCGAGCCCCATCCGGTGGTTGACGCCGCCCCCCATCCGGACCGCGTACTTCTGCAGGCCGCGCAGCCCGGGCAGCGTCTTGCGGCTGTCCCGGATCCGGCAGTCGGTGCCTGCGACGGCGTCGACCCACGCCGCGGTGGCGGTCGCGATGCCGGACAGGTGGCACATCAGGTTCAGCATGGTTCGTTCGGCGGTGAGCAGGTCGCGGGTCGGTGCCTGCACCTCCAGGACGGCCTGCCCCGGCTCGATGCGGGTGCCGTCGTCGACGCGGCCGAGCACCCGGTACGCGCCGGCACCGATCACCTCGTCGAGGACGAGCAGCCCGACGTCGATGCCCGCGACGACGCCCGCAGCCCGGGACACCACCGACGCCGACGCGACCGCGTCGGCGGGGACGGTGGCGGTGGAGGTGACGTCGGGCCCGTAGCGCAGGTCCTCGTCGAGGGCAACGCGGACCAGGGTGCGGATCTCGTCGTGGTCGAGGCCATCGGCCAGGGTGCTCATCATGCTCCTGTCGGGATCAGGTCGGTGAGGGCGAGTTCGCCCTCGGGGGTGCGCCGCACGCGGAGGGGGCGGCGCCGGGTGTCGTCGGTGTCGGGGTGGTCGAGCCGGGTGTGGCAGCCGCGGCTCTCGGTGCGCGCGGACGCGGCGAGGACCAGCGCGGTCGCGGTCGCGGTGAGGGCCGCGTCCTCCAGGTCGGCGACGGTCGACGGCCGCCGACTGCTGGCGCGGGCGAGGGCGTCCGCCGCCGCGGCCAGCCCGTCACCGTCACGGACGACGGACGCGTGCGCGGTCATCGCCGCCTGCAGGGCGCCGCGCGGCACCGCGGGCAGCGCAGGAACCTCGGCGGAGGTGACCTGCACCGCGACCGCCGACCGTTCGGCCGCGGCCAGCCCGGCCCGCTCCCCCACCACGAGGCCTTCGAGGAGGCTGTTGGAGGCGAGACGGTTCGCGCCGTGCAGCCCGGTGCGGGCCACCTCGCCCGCGGCGAGCAGTCCGGGAACCGCGGTGCGGCCGTGGCTGTCGGTGACGACCCCGCCGCAGGCGTAGTGCGCCGCGGGCGCGACCGGGATCAGGTCGGTGGTCGGGTCGAGTCCGACCGCCCGGCAGGAGGCGGTGATGGTCGGGAACCGCAACGCGAACCCGTCGATGCGGCGGGCGTCGAGGTACACGTGGTCCTCGCCGAGGCGCCGCAACCGGGCGGCGATGGCCTTGGACACCACGTCACGGGGCGCGAGATCGCCCATCGGATGCACTCCCGCGGTGACCGAATCACCGTGCGAATCCACCAGAATCGCGCCCTCCCCGCGCACCGCCTCGGAGATCAGCGGCCGCCTGCCGACCCCGCCCGCCGCGTAGAGCACGGTGGGATGGAACTGGACGAACTCGAGGTCCGCGACGACGGCCCCGGCGTCCAGCGCGAGGGCGACGCCGTCGGCGGTGGCCCCCGGCGGGTTGGTGCTGCACGAGTACAGCTGCCCGAGACCACCGGTGGCCAGCAGCACGGCAGGCGCATGGATCACACCGACACCCGCATCCGATCCTCGAATACCGTTGTCCGACAGCACGATCAATCCTTGGACGCCCGACGGCCCGGTGACCACCCGCGTCGCGGCGGCACCGAACAGCACCGGCATCCCCGCCGCGTTCAGCGCCCGCTGCACCTCGGCGCCGGTGGCGTCACCGCCCGCGTGGATGATCCGGCGCGCGCTGTGCCCGCCCTCGCGGGTGCGGGAGACCTCGCCGTCGCGGCCGCGGTCGAATACCGCGCCGAGGTCGGCCAGCGCGGTGACCGCGTCCGCGCCTGCGGCGACGATCGAGCGCACGGCGTCCTCGTCGCAGAGGCCGCCGCCCGCGGCGAGCGTGTCCGCGACGTGCGCGTCGACGTCGTAGCCGGAGCTGACCGCGATGCCGCCCTGTGCGTACACGGTGGCCGTGTCGGTCGGGCCGCCCTTGCTGACGGTCACCACCCGCAGGCCGGCGCGGGTCGCGGTGCGGGCCGCGGTCAGCCCCGCGACCCCGCCGCCCACGACGACCAGGTCGGCGTGCGCCTCCCAGCCGACCGTCGGCTGCGTGGTCACTACTCGCCGCCGCCCGGGTTGCCGATCTCGATCATCCGCTGCACGGAGGTGCGGGCCCGCTCGCCGACCGCGGCGTCGACGTGCACCTCGTCGCTGCGTTCCTGCAGGCACCGCAGCAGGGCGGCGGGGGTGATCATCTTCATGTACGGGCACGAGGCGCGGTCGTTGACGGCCTGGAAGTCGACCTCGGGCGCGGCCTTGCGCAGCTGGTGCAGCATGCCGATTTCGGTGGCGACGAGGACCTGCGTTGCCCCGGTCGCGCGGGCGGCGTCGAGCATGCCGCCGGTGGAGAGGATCTTCACCTTGTCCTCGTCGACGATGCCCTCCCCGGCCAGGTACAGCGCGGAGGTGGCGCAGCCGCATTCGGGGTGCACGAACAGTTCCGCGTCCGGGTGCGCCTTCGCCTGCGCGGTCAGCTCGTCCCCGTTGATGCCCGCGTGGACGTGGCACTCGCCCGCCCAGATGTGCATGTTCTGCCGTCCGGTGACCCGCTTGACGTGGGCGCCGAGGAACTGGTCGGGCAGGAACAGCACCTCACGCTCGGGGTCGATCGATGCGACGACGTCGACGGCGTTCGACGAGGTGCAGCAGATGTCGGTCAGGCCCTTCACCTCGGCGGTGGTGTTGACGTACGAGACCACCAGCGCGTCGGGGTACTCGGCCTTCCATTCGCGGAGCTGGTCGGCGGTGATGGAGTCGGCGAGCGAGCAGCCGGCCCGCTCGTCGGGGATGAGCACGGTCTTGGTCGGGCTGAGGATCTTCGCGGTCTCGGCCATGAAGTGCACACCGCAGAAGATGATCGTCTCCTCCTCGGCCTCCGCGGCGATCCGGGAGAGCGCGAGGGAGTCACCGACGTGGTCGGCGACATCCTGGATGGCGGGCAGCTGGTAGTTGTGCGCGAGGATCGTCGCGTTCTGCGCGCGAGCCAGGCGGCGGACCTCCTCGGCCCACTCCGGGGTCGCCTCGACACCGGTGTAGCCACCGGGTCCGTCGACGATCGTGGCCGCATCGAACGTCGCCCCAGCAATCGTTCCCGTCATTGCCGTACTCCTTTACCGCATCCACTTCACCGAACAGCCGGGCGGACAGCCGGGCGAACAGGCCCGAATTGTCGTTCTCGGGGTTTTCGACTTAGGATCGAAAACGTGCCCAATGGTAACACCACCCTCCACGAAGTCCTCACCGCGGTGTTCCAGGTCCGCGAGATCGACGGCCGCCCCGAGCTCTGCGTCCTGCTGTGGCGACGCGCGCTCGACCCGGAGGCTGGGGCCTGGTCGCTGCCCGGCGGACTGCTCGGCGACAACGAGGACATGACCACCTCGGCCCGGCGGCAGCTCGCCGAGAAGGTCGACGTCCGCGAGGTCGCGCACCTCGAACAGCTCTCGGTGTTCTCCGCCCCGCAGCGGGTGCCCGGCGTGCGGCTGATCGCCTCGACGTTCCTCGGACTCGTCCCCCTCGACTCCGACCCGGACATCCCGTCGGACACCGCGTGGTACCCGGTTACGACCCTTCCCAGGACCGCCTTCGACCACGGCATCGTCGTCACCCACGCGCGCACCCGGCTGGCGGCGAAGCTGTCCTACACCAACATCGCGTTCGCGCTCGCCCCCACCGAGTTCACCATGTCCACGCTTCGCGAGATCTACTGCGCCGCACTGGGATACCAGGTGGATGCGACGAACCTGCAGCGGGTGCTCGGCCGAAGGGGTGTGCTGGTCGCGACCGGAGCCACCGCGCCACCGGGACCAGCGGGCGGCCGTCCGCCCGCGCTATACCGGTTCGCGGAGTCGCGGCTGCGGGTCACCGACGAGTTCGCCGCCCTGCGTCCACCCACCTGACCGCCGCTACCGGCGCGGCGCCTCGGCGGCGGGTGCGACGGCCTCGACCCCGAGGTCCGGCCGCGGGCTGAGCGAGACGAGCAGCAGGTACACCAGGGCCGCCGCGAACGGCTGCGCGATCAGCGCCATCACGGTGCCGAGGCCCGGGGTCGCCGGGACGATCTGCCCGACCTCGAGGTCGTCGACACCGGGGAAGCGCAGCTGCGCGACCCCGAGCCCGACCAGCGCGGCCGCGGAGGCCCCGACCACCGATCCGAGGACGAGCCCGATCACCTGGGCGACGCCGCGGTACGCGCGGATCGACCACACCGCGACCGCGGACAGCACCCCGAGGATCGCGCCGAGGCACAGGAACAGCGCGACGGCGTCGAACTGGTGAGTGCTCTCCCCCGTCAGCGAGGTCGCACCACCGCTAGAGACGACCAGGAAATGCTGGGCAGGCGCGAGCAGTCCCCACCCGATGCCCGCGAGCGCGCTGGTCACGACGACACCGGCGACGACGCGGGCGGCCGAACGCACCTCCGCGGACGCGGCACGCCTGCCGCCGGTCGACGCCCGCTGGCCCGGCATCTGGGTCTGTGTTGTCACGTCGATCCACTCTAGAGGGACCGCGCGGGCGGCACGCGTCAGCGCCGCTCACCGGCGGTCGAGTCGCTGACCCCGTGCCGTGAGCACTTCGACCACCAGCCGTCCGGGCTGATCTGCACGATCATCCGGCGACCGCAGTGCTCGCAGAACCGGGGCGGCTCCAGCCCGAGGGCCGCCGCGGCGGGCACCGCATCCGGGACGCCGTCGACGAGCCGCAGGCCCGTGTACGGGTTGTACCGCTCGACAACCTCCATCGCGACGCTCCTAGATGGTCTGGTTGAGGGCCTTGATCGGCATCTGCAGCTCGCCGAGCAGGTCCAGGTCGGACTCGGCGGGCCTGCCGAGCGTGGTCAGGTAGTTGCCGACGATCACGGCGTTGATGCCGCCGAGGATGCCCTGCTTGGCGCCGAGGTCACCGAGGGTGATCTCGCGGCCGCCCGCGAAGCGCAGGATGGTGCGTGGCAGCGCGAGCCGGAACGCGGCGACGGCGCGCAACGCGTCGGCGGCGGGCAGCACCTCGAGGTCGCCGAAGGGGGTGCCGGGGCGCGGGTTGAGGAAGTTCAGCGGCACCTCGTCGGGTTCGAGTTCGGCGAGGTTGGCGGCGAATTCGGCGCGCTGTTCGAGGGTCTCACCCATGCCGAGGATGCCGCCGCAGCAGACCTCCATGCCCGCCTCGCGGACCATCCGCAGGGTGTCCCAGCGCTCCTCCCAGGAGTGCGTGGTGACGACGTTCGGGAAGTGCGAGCGAGAGGTCTCGAGGTTGTGGTTGTAGCGATGCACACCGATCGCGGCGAGCTGGTCGACCTGCTCCTGGGTGAGCATGCCGAGCGAGCAGGCGACCTGGATATCGACCTCGTTGCGGATCGCCTCGACGCCCGCGGCGACCTGGGCCATCAGCCGCTCGTCGGGGCCTCGGACGGCGGCGACGATGCAGAACTCGGTCGCACCCGTCTTCGCGGTCTGCTTGGCTGCCTCGACGAGGCTCGGGATGTCGAGCCAGGCGGCGCGCACCGGGGAGGCGAACAGCCCGGACTGCGAGCAGAAGTGGCAGTCCTCGGGGCAGCCGCCGGTCTTGAGGGAGATGATGCCCTCGACCTCGACCTCGGGGCCGCACCAGCGCATCCGCACGTCGTGCGCGAGGGCCAGCAGCTCCTCGAGCCGGTCGTCGGGCAGCCGCAGCACCTGCAGGGTCTGCTCCTGGGTCAGTCCCTCGCCACGGTCGAGGACCTGATCCCTCGCGGTCGCGAGAATGTCGGTGCGGGCGGGTGCCTGGGTCACGAGCAGCTCCTTCGGATTCGGCGCAGGTGCGCGGATCGCGAGATCGTTGCCTCAGCGAACTTGAACACCGTACAAGTTGAACGGCGTTCAGGTTAGGGTCGTGGTGAAATGGTGTCAACCACACACCGACGGGAAGTGAACGACACAGTGCAGCTGCGACGAGCCGACGTCCTTGCCGGGGCGATCGCGATCCTCGACGAGTACGGACTCGGCGACCTGACCATGCGGCGGCTGGCCACCTCCCTCGGCGTCCAGCCGGGCGCCCTCTACTGGCACTTCCCGAACAAGCAGACGCTGCTCGCCGCGATCACCGACGAGATGCTCGGCGCGGTGTCCGCCCCGATCGAGGCGACGTCCTGGGACGACCGTCTCGACGTGCTGGCGCACCGCACCAGGGACGCGCTGCTCGCGCACCGGGACGGCGCCGAACTCGCGTCCGCGTCGTACGCGGCCCGCCTTGCCACCAACGACGCCCGCGACACCCTCGCCCGCGCGTGCGCGGATGCCGGGCTTCCCGCGGCCGAGTCCGAATTCGCCGCCGATACCCTGCTGTTCTTCATCCTCGGGCAGACGATGGACGAGCAGTCCCGGATGCAGATGGACAGCCACGGCGCACTGACCGAGGACGCGTCGCCGCTGTACGACAGCACCAGCGGCACAGCGCGTTTCGACTACGGCCTGCGACTGTTCGTCGACGGTGTCCGCAGCCGGCTCGGCGAGCACGCGCGCCGCTGACGCGTGCCGGCGCGGGGGCTCCCGCGGGGGTGTGCACACGGCCGTTCACGCACGCACACCGCCACTGCACGCCCAGAACCCCCGCACACCCACCAAAACCCGTGTGCACACGGCCGTTCGCGCACCCACACGGGAACTGCACGCCCACAACCCCCGCACACACCGCAACAGGGTTGTGCACACGGGCATTCACGCACGCATGCGGCGCGGGTCTGACCGCGGTCAGGCCGAGTCGCCGCCCAGCGCGTCGAGTGCCTTCTGCACCCTGGCGAGCCGCGTCTTCGGAGTCCGGGCCTGCAGCACCGGAAGGATCAGCTGATAGCGGGCGGTCCGGTCGAGGGCGTCGAACGCGCGGGCCGCGGCCGGGTTCGACGCCATCGCCTCCGCGAGATCGGCGGGGACGGTGGCCGTCTTCTGCGATGCGTAGGCGGCGTCCCAGCGCCCGTCGGCCTTGGCGCGGCGGACCTCGACGAGACCCGGTTCGCGCATCCGGCCCGCCGCGGACAACGCGGCGACCTTGTCCACGTTGACCTGTGACCACACGCTGCGCGGCCGCCGCGGCACGTACTTCTGCAGGTAGTAGCGTGCGTCGCTGGCGCGGCGCTGCCCGGAGATCCAGCCGTAGCACAGGCCGACGTCGACCAGCTCGTCCTCGGTGATCGAGGCGATGCCGGAGTTCTTCCGCGCCACCAGGATCCAGACCCCCTCGCGCCGCGTCCAGCGCTCGGCCAACCAGTTCTCGAACGCCGCCGCGTCCGGAAAGGCGACGACCTCCACCCCGTCGATTGCGTCCATGCGCCGATGCTAGACCGGGCCACCGACCTCCTCCTGTTCGTCGGGCGCGGCGCCGCGCCCGCGCGCACACTGATGGACATGTCCGCACGGATGCTCGCCGCCGCCACCGTCCTCGCGGTCGCAGGCGTGGTCGCGGGGTCGGGGGCGTCCGCCGCGGCACCGGCGGACCGGCCGGGCACGGTCACCGCGGTCCACGCCCTGCCACCGGAGGCCTGGATTCCGGGGGCGGCCTCCGGGCGCGTGTTGACGTACCGGACCCTCGGGCCGCAGGATCGGCCCGCGTCGAGCACCGGCGCGGTGTTCCTTCCGCCCGGGCAGCCGCCGCCCGGCGGCTGGCCGGTGATCTCCTGGGCGCACGGCGCGGTCGGCGTCGCGGACGCGTGCGCGCCAACGGTGACCGGCAAGATCGGCGGCCCGTACCTGGGTCGGTGGCTCGCGCAGGGGTATGCGATCGTCGCGACCGACTACGTCGGCCTCGGCACCGAGGGGGTACACCCCTACCTGGACGGGCGATCGGAGGCACATGCCGTCGTCGACATGGTCCGGGCCGCGCGGGCCGTTGAGCCGAGCCTGTCGGATCGCTGGGTGACGCTCGGACAGTCGCAGGGTGGGCAGGCGGCGATGGTGACCGCGACGCTGGCGACCGCGTACGCGCCGGAACTCGACCATCGCGGCACCGTCGCGCTGGGGGTGCCGTCGAACATCGAGAACCTCGCCCCGCTCGGCGGCCCGTGGTTTCCGCCGCTGCCGCTGACCGGGACCACCGTGTTCATCGCCTACGTGATCGCGGGCCTGCGGGCGAGCCACCCGGATCTCGACGTCGACGCCTACCTGAGCGAGCGGGGCAGGCGGGTCGTCGCGCAGGCCGAGCAACTCTGCTACGAGGAGGCGGCGGCCGCGTTCGGGGACACGTCGATCGGTGCGCTGTTCGCCCGTGGCCTCGACGAGCCGATCCTGCGGCCGCTTCGGGAGATGCTCGCGATCCCGCTGCGCGGCTACGACCGGCCACTGTTCCTTGGGCAGGGCCTGCTCGACACGATCGTCCCCGCGCCGCTGACACTGAAGCTGGTCGCGGACCTCGTCGGTGCGGGGCAACGGTTCACGTTCCGGACCTACCCGCGGGGACACCTCGAGACGATGCTCGCCTCCGAGGCCGAGGCGAGCGACTTCGTCCGGGCGGTGCTCGGACCGTGACCACCTGGCCGGAGTTCACCGCGGCCGCGCCGTCGATCGCGGCCGTGTTCAGCAGGCGGATGGCGGCCACCGGGAACCTGTGCCTGCTGGCGACGCTGCGCTCGGACGGATTCCCGCGGATCAGCCCGATCGAGCCGCGGGTGTTCGAGGACGCACTGTGGATCGTCGGCATGCCCGGCACCGTGAAGTTCCTCGACCTCGACCGCGATCCCCGGTTCTGCCTGCACACCGCGACGGTCGACTCAATGGTCGGCGACGGGGACGCGAAGCTGTGGGGCATCGTGTACGACGTCCAGGACCGGGCACTGCAGGCGCGGTTCGCCGACGCCGTGTTCGAGGAGATCGGTCTCGACCTGCGCGGCACCGAGTTCCGGCCGTTCTACGCGGCCGACGTCACCGGCGCCTCGTCGGTCGCGTACCTCGACGGGCACCTCGACGTCACCATCTGGCGACCCGGCGCACCCGAACGGGTGGTGCGCACGCAGTGACGATCACCCGTCGTCCCACCGCTCCCGTTCCGCCGTGACCAGGTCGCGATAGCCGGCGGCCAGCTCCTGCAATGCCGCGTCGCAGTCGCCGACAAAGGCGGGGCCGTGCATCAGCCCGAGCGTGTCCGGTCGCAGGGCGGCGAGCGACCGGATCGTCGGAACCAGGGCCGGGGTCAGCGCCGTCGCCCGCCCCAACGCCTCGCCTGCCAGCGCGGGCCCGACGATGTCGGCGTCGGAGACGGCGGGCGGACGCCCGAACGCGGTGAACAGGTCACCGCACAGCAGCGTCGACGTCGACTCCTCGAACATCACGCAGGCGTCCCACCCGTGCGGCACGTGCGGGGTGTCGATATGCCGCACCCGGCGTTCGCCGACCTCGAGGACCTCCCCGTCCTGCAGCGGCCGCGGCGGCCGGTCCACGAGGTCGCCCACCTGCACGAAACAGGACAGGGCCCCGTGCGCCACCGCGGCGTTCGGCGCCGCAGCCAGCCACGAGTTGACCGACCCGCACTCGTCGGCCTCGACGTGCCCGAACGCGAGCCACCGCAGCCGGTCGAGTGGAATCACCCGCCGGACCGCGTCCGACACCGTCGGGAACAGGGCGCGCTGGCCAAGATGGAACAGCAGCGGCTCGTCGCCGTCGACGAGATACTGGTTCATCACCAGATTCGCGTCGTCGACGTACGTCGAGAACCGGTAGAGGCCCGGGGCAATCTCGGTGGTCGTGGTGTCCATGTCAGTGGTCTTCGCGGCGACGCCGGAACAACCGGGTGCCCAGCCACACCACGGGATCGTAGCGGCGGTCCGCAACCCGCTCCTTCATCGGGATCAGCGCGTTGTCGGTGATGTGAATGCCCTCGGGGCACACCTCGGTGCAGCACTTGGTGATGTTGCACAGCCCGAGGCCGTGCTCGGTCTGCGCGGCGTCACGCCGGTCGGCGGTGTCGAGCGGGTGCATCTCCAGTTCCGCGATCCGCATCAGGAACCGCGGACCCGCGTAGTCATCCTTGTTCTCCTCGTGGTCGCGCACGACGTGGCAGACGTTCTGACACAGGAAGCACTCGATACACTTGCGGAACTCCTGCGACCGCTGCACGTCCGCCTGTGCCATCCGGTACTCGCCGGGAGCGAGATCCGGTGGCGGCGTAAACGACTCGATCTCGCGGGCCTTGACATAGTTGAACGACACATCGGTCACCAGGTCCCGGATCACCGGGAACGCGCGCATTGGGGTGACGGTGACGACCTCGTCGGGCGCGAAGGTCGACATCCGGGTCATGCACATCAGCCGCGGCCTGCCGTTGATCTCGGCGGAGCACGATCCGCACTTGCCCGCCTTGCAGTTCCAGCGAACCGCCAGGTCCGGCGCCTGGGTGGCCTGCAGCCGGTGGATGATGTCGAGCACCACCTCGCCCTCGTTCGCCTCCACCGTGTAGTCGCGCAGGTCGCCACCGTCCGCGTCCCCGCGCCACACCCGGAAGGCCGCCCGATAGCTCATGTCTCGTCCGCCTTCCCTGGATGGTCGGCCAGTTCCTCGTCTGCTCTCCCCGGATGCTCCGCAAGCTCCGCATCTGTGTAGTACTTGGCCACCTCGGCGAAGTCGAACAGCGCGAACAGGTCCGGGCGCATCGGCTGCTGCGGTTCGGACGTGATGGCGATGCCGGGAACAACCCTCCCGCCGGGGTCCGGCCCGTCGACGAGGCTGCACACCAGCAGGGTGCCGCGCCAGGACGCGTCCATGCCGGGGTGATCGTCGCGGGTGTGCCCGCCCCTGCTCTCGGTGCGCAGCAGCGCCGACTCCGCGACGCACTCGCTGACCAGGATCATGTTCCGCAGGTCCACCGCGAGATGCCAGCCGGGATTGAACTGGCGATGACCCTCCACCGTCACCGACTCGATGCGGCGGCGGATCTGTTCGAGCTTCTCGATGGCGGACCGGATTTCGCCGTCGGTGCGGATGATGCCGACCAGGTCGTGCATCACCTGCTGCAGCTCCAGGTGCAGGGCGTACGGGTTCTCGGCGAGCATGCCGTCGGCGGGCGGGTCGAACGGGGCGAGGGCCATCGCGGCCGCCGCGTCGACGTCCCGCTGATCGACATTCGGGCGGCGGGTGAGGGATTCGACGTACGTGGCGGCGCCGAGGCCAGCGCGACGCCCGAACACCAGCAGGTCGGAGAGCGAGTTGCCGCCGAGCCGGTTGGAGCCGTGCATGCCGCCCGAGCACTCGCCGGCCGCGAACAGTCCGGGGACACAGGATGATCCGGTGTCCGGGTCCACCTCAATGCCGCCCATCACGTA
Source organism: Rhodococcus sp. NPDC054953 (assembly GCF_053609225.1). Classification (NCBI taxonomy): domain Bacteria; kingdom Bacillati; phylum Actinomycetota; class Actinomycetes; order Mycobacteriales; family Nocardiaceae; genus Rhodococcus; species Rhodococcus sp. NPDC054953. The sequence continues at coordinate 57,050 of NZ_JBSGXD010000016.1, forward strand.
GTGGCAGGTCGGCCCCACCTCCATCTGTTCCCTCGTGATGTCGACGTCGGCGAGTTCGAGGAACTGGTGGTGCATCGACGGCAGTCGTCGCATGATCTCGTCGGCGGGCAGCCGGGACGCGATGTCGAGGTAGACCCCGTCGTGTTCGGTGCCGCGTCCGCCCTTGACCTCAGAGTTGATGGCGCGGGCCACCTCGTCGCGGGGCAGCAGGTCGGGGGTGCGCCGTGCGCTGTCGTTGTCGACGAGCCACCGGTCGGCCTCGTCCTCGGTTTCGGCGTACTGGCCCTTGAACACCGGCGGGATGTAGTCGAACATGAACCGGGCACCGTCGGAGTTCTTCAGCACACCGCCGTCGCCGCGCACGCCCTCGGTGACCAGGATGCCCTTGACGCTGGGGGGCCAGACCATCCCGGTCGGGTGGAACTGAATGAATTCCATGTTGATCAGCTTCGCGCCGGCTCGCAGTGCGAGGGCGTGCCCGTCACCGGTGTACTCCCACGAGTTGGAGGTCACCTTGTAGGACTTGCCGATTCCGCCGGTCGCCAGCACCACCGCGGGTGCGGAGAACAGCACGAACCGGCCCGATTCCCGCCAGTACCCGAACGCCCCCGCGATCGCACCGGCATGGCCGTCCCGCATGAGCTCGGTGACCGTGCACTCGGCGAAGACCTTGATCCGGGCCTCGTGGTCTCCGGTCTCGGCGAAGTCCTCCTGCTGCAGCGAGACGATCTTCTGCTGCATGGTGCGGATCAGTTCCAGCCCGGTGCGGTCGCCGACGTGCGCGAGACGTGGATAGGTGTGGCCACCGAAGTTGCGTTGACTGATCCGCCCGTCCGGGGTGCGATCGAACAGCGCCCCGTACGTTTCGAGTTCCCACACCCGGTCGGGGGCCTCGCGGGCATGCAGTTCGGCCATCCGCCAGTTGTTCAGGAACTTGCCGCCGCGCATGGTGTCCTGGAAGTGCACCTGCCAGGAGTCCTTCGGGTTCGCGTTGCCCATCGCGGCCGCGCATCCGCCCTCGGCCATCACGGTGTGTGCCTTGCCGAACAGCGACTTGCACACGACGGCGACCCGCAGCCCCCGCTGCCGGGCCTCGATCACCGCGCGCAGTCCGGCGCCGCCAGCGCCGATCACGACGAGGTCGTAGTCGTGCCGCTCCACCTCGGCCACCGGTACTCCCCTCGGTCGGTCGGCTGACTGCCGCTGTCAGTTCACGAAGCGCAGGTCGGTGATGGTTCCGCTGGCGACGAGCATGATGTAGAAGTCGGTGAGCATCAGCGTGCCGAGCGTGGTCCACGCGAGCTGCATGTGCCGGGTGTTGAGCGCACTCACCCAGGTCCACAGCCGGTAGCGGACCGGATGCGCGGAGAAGTGCTTGAGCCTGCCGCCGACGGCGTGCCTGCAGGAGTGGCAGGAGGCGGTGTATCCCCAGAGCAGGAGCACGTTGACCGTGATGATGACGTTGCCGAGTCCGAAGCCGAATCCCCCTGTGCCACCGTGGAATGCGAGGATCGCATCGTAGGTGTTGATTGCGGACACGACCAGCGCGACGTAGAAGAACCAGCGGTGCGCGTTCTGCAGGATCAGCGGCAGCCGGGTCTCGCCGGTGTACCGGGTGTGCGGTTCGGCGACCGCGCAGGCCGCGGGCGCGAGCCAGATCGACCGGTAGTAGGCCTTGCGGTAGTAATAGCAGGTGAGCCGGAAGCCGAGCAGGAACGGCAGCGACAGGAAGGCGAGCGGGACCCACATCGGCAGCTCGCCGACCCAGACGCCGAAGTGGGTCGAGCCGGGGACGCACGACACGCTGACGCACGGCGAGTAGAACGGCGTCAGGTAGTGGTACTCGTCGACCCAGTACGCGGTGCGCACGAAGGACCGGACGGTCGCGTAGACCACAAACACCGCGAGGCCGAGTGTGGTCAGCAGCGGCGGACGCCACCACCGGTCCGTGCGTAACGTGCGTGCCGCGATGGAGGCGCGGGTCGGCGATCGGACACCGGTGGTGGATCGCGCGGGTGCACTCACCGGTGGTGCGGGTGGCCGCCGACGCCCTCGTCGTCGGCGCCCTGCCACAGCGCCTGGTCGTACGGCCCCTCCGGGACCGCGACCCGCTCCGACGCACCGACCGGATGCGCGAGTCGCGGCGGCGACTCGTCGAGGTCACCGGCGTCGATCCCGAGGCGTTCGACGTCGTTGGCGAGCCGGCGGACGACCGACGCGTCGCCGTACATGTTCCGCAACGAGCCGACGCACTGGCGCAGGTGTCCAATGGTGCGGTGCAGCTCCATCACTTCGCTGGTGGACATGTGAACCTCCAACCACAGAGGATGTGATGGCTCTCACAGTACGGCAGTTGCCGGGCCCGCGGGCACGAAAGTCGGGACGCCGTCGCGCCTGCGCGACGCGCGAGACACACACGGACGCCGACCGGGCCATCACAGGACCCGCCCGAATACCAGCGCGACGTTGTGTCCACCGAATCCGATCGAGTTGCTCACCGCATACTCGATCGTCTGGCGACGCGGGGATGCGCACACCACGTCCAGATCGATTGCGGGGTCCAGATTGTCGAGGTTGAGCGTGGGCGGCACGATCTGGTCCCGCAGGGTCAGAATGCTGATGATCGCCTCGAGCGCGCCGACCGCCCCGATCGAGTGACCGAGCGCGGACTTGGATGCGTAGACGGACGCGTGCGGGGCAACGGCAGAGATGGCTACCGCTTCCGCGGCATCGCCGACCGGCGTCGACGTGGCGTGGGCGTTGACGTGATCGACCTGAGCACTCGTCAACGACGCGGTGGCCAATGCGCCGCGCATGGCTCTCGCGATCCCGGCCCCCTGCGGGTCGGGGGCGACGATGTGGTGCGCGTCGGAGGTGATCCCCGCGCCGAGCACCCGACCGTGGATGGTGGCGCCGCGGGCACGGGCATGCTCCTCGGATTCGAGCAGCAACAGCGCTCCCGCCTCACCGAACACGAAGCCGTCGCGGTCCCTATCGAATGGCCGTGACGCGCGCTCGGGCTCGTGATTGCGGGTGCTCATCGCGCGCATCATGGAGAAACTCGCAATCGACACCGCGTCAATCTGCCCCTCGACGCCGCCAGCGACCACAACGTCGGCTTCACCGGCCCGAATCAGGCGCCATGCCTGCGCGACCGCCTCCGATCCGGACGAGCACGCCGAGACTGGCGTGTACACACCACCTTTGGCGCCGATCTCCAGCCCGACGGTCGCCGCCGGACCGTTGGGCATGACCATGGGCACCGACATCGGGGGAACCTTCCGGTACCCGCCCTCCCGCAGCGCATCGACCGCGCCGATCAAGGCCTCACCCCCACCGAGTCCGGTCCCGATCGCGACGGCGAGCCGCTCATCGTCCACGTTCGGGGTCCCCGCCTCACACCACAGTCGGCGGGCGAGGGTCAACGCGCACTGCTCGACGAAGGACAACCGACGCTGTTCGACGCGACTGAGCTGCGCGGAGGGGTGGGAGACCAGCGTGCCGCCAATCGCCACGGGCAGACCGTAATCGGCAACAAACGTTGCGTCGAGTGACCGGATCCCACTGCGCCCCTCCAGCAGGGCCGACCACGTCGAATCCACATCATCGGCGAGCGAGGTCGTCGCGGCCATCGCGGTCACGACGACCGATCGACCACCAAACGTTTCTGTACCACTCGCTACATTCATGGTCGACATCAATACCTGTACCGTTCGCTACAGTCAAGGCATGGCGCGCCCGCTCGATCACGACAAACGAATCCAGCTGCTCGGCGACGTCGTCAGGTACATCAGCGAGCACGGCCTGGTCGACCTCTCGCTGCGCCCGCTGGCGGCGGCACTGGGAACCAGTTCCCGCATGCTCATCTACTACTTCGGCACCAAGGAAGAACTGCTAGTGCAGGCGTTGGCAACGCAGCATCCCGACCTCGGCGCACCCCTGGAGCGGGTGTCCGATCCGGACAGCCTGCGCCTGCACCTGAAGGAGCTCTGGACGTCGACAACCGTGGGCGAGTCCTCGATCAGCGCGGGAATACTCCTGCAGGTCATCGGTGTAGCGCCCCAACAACATGGCCTCTATGAGGACTTCGCCCGTTCAGCAATGAACCGCCTCGTCGGAGCCTTGACCGACGCCATTGTGCGGTGTGGATGCACCCCGCGGGATGCGGCGTCGCACGCGACGGTTGCGGTCGCGGGGCTTCGCGGGATCTTGCAGGACAGGCTCATCACCGGCGATATCGACCGGACAGATCGCGCTGCCATGCAGTTGATCGACCTGATAACCCGCACCGCCGAGGCAGCGGCACCTACGCAGTGACCTCGCACGAATGCAGATCGGACACCGAATCTGACCGACGAGCGACAGCCCGGGATGCGGCCGTGCGAGGTTCGGGACTGCTGCACGACCAGGCGCAGCAGCCCCCTTCGCTCTTCCCTCGAGCATCCGACCGCCGAGCACCAAGTCCAGAGGTCGCGTTTCCGACGCAGCGCCCGTTCACCAAAGAAACTGGACCCCCTGCCCGGCGACCGTGACGGCTAGCCGCGTTCCTATTCCGAATATTGTTGCGCAGCAATAGAAAACATGTCGAACAACCTTGCTATCGAACGGTTGTGCGAGTAGAGTTGGGACATGGAACTCGACGAGATGCTCACGACACCCACCCGGGTGGAGCCGTGGCGCCTCGACGAGCAGACTCTGCTGGCGTTGGTCCCGGAACTGTCGCATCACCTGCGCCTGCTCGATGCCCTCCGCGTCCGCCTCGTCCACGAGATTCACGAACGCTCGATCCCCACCACCCTCGGAGCATCGTCAACCCAGGCCTGGTTGTCCGAATCCTGCAAGCTCACCCCCGGGCAGGCCAAGCGGATAATCGCCACCGGACAGAGCCTGCACAACCGTCCCGAGGTCGCCGACGCCTTCACCTCGGGCTCCGTCGACGCCGATCAGGTCCGGGCAATCACCAATCTTCTCGATGCAATCCCCGACCTGCTCGCCGGCATCGACCCCGACCACGCGAACGGCGAGTACATCGACCCGGTGGCCGAATGCACACAGCAGTGCACCGACTACCTCGTCGCCAGCGCCGAACAGGAGCACTCCGCCGACACCGCGAACCGGGTCGCCGCCCTGAAGTCCATGCTCGAACGCGATCACGACGCTGACGACGAGAACGAGCAGCTCAACGAGTTCTTCGCGTCACCGACGGCAGGCGGGCGGGTCCGCGTCAAGGGCCACTTCGACAAGGTCACCGGCGAGCAACTGCTGAGCGCCCTGTCCGCGCTCTCCGCACCGCGACCCGGACGCAACAACACCCACGGCGACCAATCCGAGGACCCGCGCAGCGCACCCCAGCGCCGCGCCGACGCCCTCTCCGACATCGTCCGCCACTTCCTCGACTCCGGTCAGGCTCCCGGCGAAGGCGGCGAGAAGCCGCACATGACGATCTTCGTCGGCGTGAACGACCTCGCCACTGCCGCTGCCCGCGCGACCGGCAACGCCAACGGAAACAGGAACCAGGGCTCGGATCACGAGCGCGTGGATCCCCCATCCGACGACTCGCGGAACCCAGACGGCGCGCACGACTCGGGGTGCGGCAGTAGCGAACCCGCCGACGAGCATCGCGCCCGCTCCTACATCCGCCGCGGGCCGTCATGGATGCCGTGGCTGGGACCCATCGGCATCAGCACCGCCGTCATGATCTCGTGCGACGCCACCGTCACCGCCATCTCGATGGACGCCAACGGCAAGCCCCTCGACGTCGGGACCACCACCCGCGTCATCCCCCGCCGCATCCGGCGCGCCCTCGACGCCCGCGACTGCGGATGCGCCTTTCCGGGCTGCGGCCGACCCGCCGCGTGGACCGACGGTCACCATATCCACCACTGGTCGAACGGCGGGCCGACGAAGCTGTCAAATCTGGTGCTGCTCTGCCGATTCCACCACCGATTCATCCACAAGGGCGACTGGCAGGTCCGCATCGGCGCCGACGGTCACCCTCCCCCAAGCACTTCGTGCAGGGGGCACCCCCAGGTTCACTCCCCCGCGATGGGTCGACCCCGATCGACAACCCGTCCCAGCCCACAACCGAAGACAGCTCATCCACGTCGGGTGAAGCGAGTCCTCCAGCAACCAAACAGATCCGGCCCGGACCACGACCCCACCAGGGGTCGCGGACCGGGCCGGTCGAGGTACGTGCGCCCCTTGCTGCCGAGTCCGCGCGTCACACCCTCGGGTGGAACCGGCGGACCTCACCGCGGGAGTTGCGAGAACACGAAGTATCCGTCGCACAGAACCCCACCGACCCAACCGACGATCGCCGCCGCGGTGGCGGCCACCGTCGCCTCGACGGAATCTGCCCTCAGCACCCCAGCGCCTGAACCCGCGACTACCCACTCCGCGACTGCCGGACCGGCGCCGATGCACCGCGAAGCGCAGCTGCCCCGGCAAGCGCAGCTACACCGTCCAGCCAACCCGGAGCCGCGGCGGTGAACGCCCCACGGTCGAGCCGCCCGGAACCCTCCGGGATCCTCCCGACCACCGGAACCCCCGTCACCTCAGGAAGATCGTCGATGTTGCAGCGCATCGCCAGGTCGGGTTCCGCGGGCCAGGATCCGATCACGGTCCCGACCACGCCGACCCCCGACTGCCGGGCGGCCGCGACGGTGAGGGCACTGTGATTGAGGGTGCCGAGCCCGGCGGCGGCGACGAGCAGCAGCGGGGCGCCGAGGTCGGCGGCGACGTCGGCCAGGGTGAATCCTCCCGCACCGAGGCGGACCAGGAGTCCGCCCGCACCCTCCACGATCGTCAGGTCGTGGGCCGCATCCAGTGCACAAACCGCCGCGACCACCGCCCCGCGCTCCAACATCGGCAGGCCCGCGCGCCGGGCGGCGGTGTCCGGCGCCAACGGTTCCGGGTACCGCGCCAACTCCACCACGTCGACCACACCCGCCAGCCGTTGCACCTCGGACAGATCCCCGTCCGCACCGACGGCGACCCCGGTCTGCGCGGGCTTGCACACGGCGACCGACAGCCCGTCGGCGAGCGCACAGGCCGCGAGTGCTGCGGTGGCGACGGTCTTTCCGACATCGGTCGAGGTCCCCGTGACGCACACGATGCTCATGCGGGCACCACGCTCGGTCGACCCGCGGACGACAGCACCTCGACAAGCACCGCCCCGATGACCTCAAGATCGGGGTCGGTCAGGTTCGCGCGCGCCGTCAGCCGCAGCCGCGACGTCCCGGCTGGCACCGACGGCGGCCGGAAGCACCCGACCTGCAGGCCGCGGTCCAGGCACGCGAGGGAGGCGTCATACGCGACCTGCGGGTCACCGAGAATCACGGACACCACAGCGGATTCGGGATCCGGTACCCCGGTGATCCGCGCGAGGTCGCGGGCCCGGCCGAGGACGGCGGCGGCCCGTTCGGGTTCACGCCGCAGCACCGCCAGCGCCCCGCGGGCCGCGCCGACCGCGGCGGGGGCGAGGCCGGTGTCGAAGATGAACGTGCGCGCGGTGTCAATCAGGTGCGCCCGGATCCGCGCGTCGCCGAGGACGACGCCGCCCTGCGCGGCAAGCGATTTCGACAGGGTCGCGGTGACGACCACGTCGGGTTCCCCCGCGAGACCCACCTCGTGGACCAGCCCGCGTCCGCCGTCGCCGCGGACCCCGATACCGTGCGCCTCGTCCACCAGCAGCAGCGCGCCGTGTTCACGACACGCGCGGTGCAGCGCCAGCAGTGGGGCGAGATCGCCGTCGGCGCTGAAGACCGAGTCGGTGAGCACCAGCGCCCGCGGTTCGGTGCGGGTCGCGAGCGCGGTCGCGACCGCGTCGACATCGGCGTGCGGGGTGACGACGACCCGTGACCGGGACAGCCGGCAGGCGTCGACGAGGGAGGCGTGGCACCCCGCATCGGACACGATCAGCGTGTCCCGACCGGCGAGCGCGGTGACGGCGCCGAGGTTGGCGGCGTATCCGCTGGCGAAGACGAGCCCGGCCTCGGCATCGACGAACTCGGCGAGTTCGCGTTCAAGCAGTTCGTGTTCGGCGGTGGTGCCGGTGACGAGCCGGGAGCCGGTGGATCCGCCGCCCCAGCGGCGCAGCGCGACCTGGGCGGCGTCGAGCACCTCGGGGTGCCGCGCGAGGCCCAGGTAGTCGTTGGAGGCGAGGTCGACCAGCGTCGACCCCGCGGTCCGGGGCCGCAGTACGCGTCGCAGGCCTGCCGCTTCCCGGGCGGCTGCCTGGTCGTCGAACCAACTCAGAGCGTCATGGAATGCCACGACTGCGCACCATACGCGCTCACTTGAACGGTGTTCAAGTGAGCATGTCGCCGCTCAACACTGCGACGACGCGGTCGCCCCTCCCTCCCCCTGACTCCGCGCCGCCGCGACCATGCCGCCCGCGATCGCGGCGACATCGTCGGGGGTGCACACGTACGGCGGCATCGCGTAGATCAGCTTCCCGAACGGGCGCAGCCACACCCCGGCGCCGACGGCGGCGGCGGTCGCCGTGCGCATATCCACCGGCTCGACCATCTCGATCACGCCGATCGCACCGAACGTCCGCACGTCGGCGACCCCGGGCAGATCGCGGGCCGGAGCCAGTCCGGCGTCGAGCCCCGCACCCACCGCCGCGACCTCGGACCGCCAGTCCCGCGACAGCAGCAACTCCACCGCGGCGACCGCGACCGCACAGGCGAGCGGGTTCCCCATGAACGTCGGCCCGTGCATCACCCCGCCGCCCTCCCCCGCGCTGATCGCCTCGGCGATCCCGGTCGTGCACAGCACCGCGGCCAGGGTCAGGTATCCGCCGGTCAACGCCTTCCCGACGCACATGATGTCGGGTGCGACGCCCGCATGGTCGGCGGCGAACAGTTCGCCGGTGCGCCCGAAACCCGTCGCGATCTCATCGAAGATCAGCAGCAGCCCGTGCTCGTCGCACATCCGGCGCAGCTCGGCGAGGTAGCGCGGATCGTGGAACCGCATGCCGCCCGCACCCTGCACGACCGGCTCGACGATGACGGCGGCGAGCTCGTCGGCGTGCCGCACCAGCAGCTCCTCAAACTCGGCGACATAGTCGGCGTCGAAGGCGCGCGGCGGGGCCGGCGCAAACAGCTGCCCGGCCAGCACGTCGGTCCACATCGAATGCATGCCGCCGTCGGGATCGCAGACGCTCATCGGCGCGAACGTATCGCCGTGGTAGCCGCCGCGCCAGGTCAGCAGCCGGTGCCGCCGCGGCCGCCCGACGGCCCGCTGATACTGCAGCGCCAGCTTGATCGCGACCTCGACGGACACCGACCCGGAGTCGGCGAGGAACACCTTGTCCAGACCGTCGGGGGTGATCGCGACGAGCAGTTCCGCGAGCCGGGCGGCCGGTTCGTGGGTCAGCCCCCCGAACATCACGTGGCTCATCCGCCCGAGCTGCGCGGTGACGGCGGCGTCGAGGACCGGATGCCGGTAGCCGTGGACGGCCGCCCACCAGGAACTCATCCCGTCAACGAGTTCGCGGCCGTCGGCGAGGCGGAGCCGGGTGCCGAGCGCGCTCTCCACCACGAGCGGGTCGGTGCTCGCCGGGAACGCCCCGTACGGATGCCACAGGTGGGCGGCGTCGAGGGCCGAGATGCGTTCGGGCGAGTAGCGCGCGGTGCTCACACGGTGCGACGTTAGCCTGACCGTGCAACGCGACGCGTGGGGTGGGGGTCCCGGCCACTCTCTTAGACTCTGCGGTCGACACCCGAGCCCGACACACCCGAACTCGATACACCGCAGGCACCGAGGGAGAGCTTTGCCCGTCCGCACGACCGCACCCGTCACCACGACCGCCCTCCCTACGCCCGCGACCCGCTCGACGCATCGCGCCGACCTGGACGGCCTGCGGGGCCTGGCGATCGCGCTCGTGGTGGTGTTCCACGTCTGGTTCGGGCGGGTGTCCGGTGGCGTCGACGTCTTCCTGGCCCTCGCCGGGTTCTTCTTCATCGGCTCACTGGTGCGCGGTGCGGAGTCCGCGGGTTCGCTGGATCCGCGTCCGGTCCTGCTGCGCACCGCCCGCCGGCTGCTGGCGCCGCTGGTGCTGGTGCTGGCCGCGACGACGGTCGCCGCCACCCTGCTGATCGCGCCGACGGCCTGGCTGGCGCTCGCCGAGCAGGGTCGCGCGGCGCTGTTGTTCTGGGAGAACTGGCATCTGGCGGAGACGGCAAGCGACTACCTCGCTGCGGATCCGTCGGTCAGCCCGCTCCAGCACCTGTGGTCGATCGCGGTGCAGGGCCAGTTCTACCTGCTCGCGCTCGCGGTGGTGTTCACCCTGGCGTGGCTGCTGCGGATGCGCCGGATCGCGGTCCGGGGGCCGGTCATCGCGCTGCTCGCGGTCGCGACCGCGGTCTCGTTCGCCTACGCCACCTTCGGCGAGCGGCCGCAGACGTGGATGTACTACGACACCGGGGCCCGGTTGTGGGAGCTGCTCGCGGGCGGACTGCTCGCCTGCATCGCGCCGTACCTGCGGGTGCCGCGGGTGATCCGGGCGCTGCTCGGGGTCGCGGGCGTTGCGGCGATCGTCGCGACCGGGATGGTGCTCGACGGCCGCAACGACTTCCCAGGACCGTGGGCGCTGGTGCCGGTCGGCGCAACGATCGCGGTCATCGTCGCTGGCGCCGCGACCCTCGACACCCCCGCCGCGCGGCTGCTGGCGTCGCCGCCGCTGCAGCGGCTCGGTGACATCGCGTACTCGCTGTATCTGTGGCACTGGCCGGTGCTGATCTTCACGCTGATCGCCATGGACCGCCCGACCATCGGCCTGCGCGGCGGCCTGCTCGTCATCGGGATCTCGCTGGTCCTCGCGGAACTCACCACCCGGCTGGTCGAGGAGCCGATCCGCCGCGGCGCGCCGTCGCTGCGGCGGCGGGCGCTCGTCGGCGGCGTGAGCCTGCTCGGGCTCGCGGTGGTGGCCACGACGACCACCTGGATCGGCATCGTCGCGTCGGAGTCGGACCAGCTGCACAGGATCGCCGCGCTCGACGCGGACCGCTATCCGGGTGCGGCCGCGATCATCGGCGGGGTCGAGGCCCCGCCCCGCGTGGAGCAGCCGTCCCGGTACGTCGCGCACCTGGATCTGCCGGTCACCACCGCGGACGGCTGTCTGCCGGGCGGCGGCGAGCTGGAGGCGGTGCACTGCGTGTACGGCAACCCCGCCGCCACCCGCACCATCGCCGTGATCGGCGGCTCCCATTCCGAACACTGGTTCCCCGCGCTCGAGATCATTGCCCGCGATCGCGGGCTGCGGCTGGAGACCTACATGAAGGTGGGCTGCCCGGTGATGCTCGCCGCGCCAGGCGCCGAGCCCGAGGAGTGCGAGGCCTGGTCGGAGGGCGTCGTCGACGCGCTGGCCGCCGCGCCGCCGGACCTGGTGTTCAGCACCGCCACCCGCCCGCTGCCCGCCTACGAGCCGGGTGAGCACACCCCCGACGGGTACGTCCGACTGTGGACGCGGCTCTCCGAGCTCGGCATCCCGATGGCCCTGATCCGGGACACCCCGTGGCTGTCCGAGAACTCGGTGAACTATCGGGCGGCGGACTGTCTCGCGGCGGGTGGCACCAGCGTGAGCTGCGGAATCGACCGCGCCCGGGTGTTTTCCGAGGTCGACCCGTCGCTGGCCGCGACCGCGGACCTGCCGCTCGCGCACACCCTCGACCTGTCGGACTGGGTGTGCCGGACCGACCGCTGCCGGGTGGTGGAGGGCAACATTCTGGTGTACCGGGACAGCAACCATCTGACCACCGCCTACGCGCGCACCCTCGCCCCCGAACTCGACCGACAGTTGGGCCGGGCCAGCGGCTGGTGGTGACTGCCCGGTGCGACCGGATGTCGCATCGAGGCTAGGGTGTGCGAGCATGGAGCGCAGCGATCCGCCCGCCCCGACGCGGGTCCGGGCGTGGCCGGGGAGCGCCTACCCGCTCGGCGCGACCTATGACGGCGCAGGCACCAACTTCTCGCTGTTCTCCGAGGTTGCCGAGTCGGTCGAGTTGTGCTTGATCGACCGGGACGGTGTCGAGGAGCGGATCGCCCTGACCGAGGTCGACGGCCACGTCTGGCACGCGTACCTGCCCGGCGTCGTTCCCGGGCAGCGATACGGCTTTCGGGTGTACGGACCGTCCGACCCGGCGTCCGGGCACCGGTGCGACCCGCGCATTCTGCTGCTCGATCCCTACGGCAAGGCATTCGACGGCGCTCGCCTCGACGCCGCTCACCTCGCCTCCCCGGACACCGCGGGTCCCGCGGCGACCACGGTGGTGATCAACCCGTACTTCGATTGGCGGTCCGACCGGTCGCCGCGACGGCCGTACCACGAGACGGTGATCTACGAGGCGCACGTCAAGGGCATGACCGCGACGCATCCGGGAGTGCCCGCGGAGCTGCGGGGGACGTACGCCGGTCTCGCGCACCCGGTGGTCGTCGACCATCTCACCGGGCTGGGGGTGACGGCGATCGAGCTGATGCCGGTGCATCAGTTCCTGCACGATCAGGTCCTGCTCGATCGGGGTTTGCGCAACTATTGGGGGTACAACACCGTCGGCTTCTTCGCCCCGCACGTGGAGTACTCGTCGGCGGCGAAGGCGTCCGGTGCGGTCGCCGAGTTCAAGGCGATGGTGCGCGCGTTCCACGCGGCGGGCATCGAGGTGATCCTCGACGTCGTCTACAACCACACCGCGGAGGGCAACGAGCACGGCCCGACGCTGAACTTCCGGGGCATCGACAACGCCGCCTACTACCGGCTCGTCGACGGCGATCGGTCCCGGTACCTGGACTACACCGGCACCGGCAACAGCCTGAATGCCCGGCACCCGCACACCCTGCAGCTGATCATGGACTCGTTGCGGTACTGGGTCACCGAGATGCACGTCGACGGGTTCCGCTTCGACCTTGCCTCGACGCTGGCCAGGGAACTGCACGACGTGGACCGGCTGTCCGCGTTCTTCGACCTGGTGCAGCAGGATCCGATCGTCAGCCAGGTGAAGCTGATCGCGGAACCGTGGGATGTCGGCGAGGGCGGCTACCAGGTCGGAAACTTCCCCGGGCTGTGGACCGAGTGGAACGGCAAGTACCGGGACACGGTCCGCGACTACTGGCGGGGTGTCCCGTCGACGTTGGGCGAGTTCGCCTCCCGCCTCACCGGGTCGTCGGACCTGTACGAGGCGACCGGCAGACGGCCGGGGGCGAGCATCAACTTCGTCACCGCGCACGACGGGTTCACCCTCGCGGACCTGGTGTCCTACAACGACAAACACAACCTCGCCAACGGTGAGGACAATCGTGACGGGGAGAGCCACAATCGTTCCTGGAACTGTGGGGTGGAGGGCGCGACGGACGACGCGGAGATCCTCGCGCTGCGCGCGAGGCAGCGTCGCAACCTGCTCGCGACCCTGTTCCTGAGCCAGGGCACGCCGATGCTGGCGCACGGCGACGAGTTCGGCCGCAGCCAACGCGGCAACAACAACGCGTACTGCCAGGACTCACCGCTGACGTGGATGGACTGGTCTCTGGCGGAATCGAATTCGGATCTGCTGGAGTTCACCCGCACCGTCATCGGGTTGCGGGCCGCGCACCCGGTGTTCCGCAGGCGCCGGTTCTTCGAGGGCCGTCCCGCTGGCGGCGCCGACCGCGACATCGTGTGGCTCACCCCGACCGGAGTCGAGATGACCGAACAGGATTGGGACAGCGGGTTCGGCCGGTCGCTGTCCGCCTACCTCGGCGGTGACGCGATCCGCGAACCGGATCACCGCGGCGAACCGGTGACCGACGACTCGTTCCTGCTGTGCTTCAACGCGCACGACCAGGGGATCGAGTTCGCCGTGCCCTCCGCGGGCGACCGCGCCGTCGAGGGCGACCGCTGGGACGTCGTCCTGGACACGACCACCCCGACCGGCCGCTCCGACGAGACGGTCCGCGGCGGCGGATCGGTGCAGGTGGGCGCGCGGGCACTGGCGGTCCTGCGCCGGGCGGCGTGACGTGCAGGCGGTCACCTCCACCTACCGGCTGCAGCTGCGGCCGGACCTGTTGGACCTGCGGCTTGTCCGTGAACTGGCCGAGTACCTGCAGGATCTCGGCGTCTCGCACGTGTACCTGTCCCCGGTGGCGACGGCCGTCGACGGGTCGACCCACGGGTACGACGTCACGGATCCGACCCGGGTGGCTGCGGCGCTGGGTGGCCGTCCCGCACTCGAGGCACTCGTCGCCGACCTGCGCGCCCGCGGGATGGGGGTGGTCGTCGACCTGGTCCCGAATCATGTCGGGGTCGCGGCGCCCGAGCAGAATCGGTGGTGGTGGGACGTGCTGCGCCGCGGTCGCGACTCGCCGCACGCCGACCACTTCGACATCGACTGGAGCCGGGGACGTTTCGAGATCCCGATCCTCGGCGACGATGCGGACGCGCTGCGGCTCGACCTCCCGGACTCGGGCACGCACTGCCCCGGCGCGGGCCCGGAACTGGTGTACCACGACCACCGGTTCCCGGTCGCGCCGGGCACGGCCGGTGCTGGCGACGACGCCGCGCGGGTGCACGACCGTCAGGCATATGAGCTGGTGCCGTGGCGCAGCGGTCGGATCGGGTACCGGCGGTTCTTCACCGTCGACTCGCTTGCCGCGCTACGGCAGGAGGATCCGGTGGTCTTCGAGGCAACCCACCGGGAGCCCGCGACCTGGTTCGCGGAGGACCTTGTCGACGGCGTCCGCGTCGACCACCCGGACGGTCTCGCCGACCCGGCGGGCTACCTCACCAGGCTGCGGTCGATTCTTGGTCCGCGTCGATGGCTGGTGATCGAGAAGGTCCTCGGCGCGGGTGAGCGACTCGACCCGTCCCTCCCGATCGACGGGACCACCGGATACGACGCCCTCGCCGAGTTCGGCGGGGTGTTCGTCGATCCGGCGGGGGAAGCGCCGCTGACCCGGCTGCACCTCAACCGGACCGGGAATCGGGGCGATGCCGCCGCTCTCGCGGACGCGACCGTCGTGGCAAAGCGCGAAGTCCTGTGGGGCGGGCTGAAACCGGAGGTCGATCGACTCGTCGAGGCGATCCGCCGCGACTGCGGGATCCGGGGCGGCACCGCGCCGCTGGCCGATGCCCTGATCGAGACGGACGCCCTGATCGAGACGGTGGCCCGGATCCCGGTCTACCGCACCGACTACGCCACCACGGCGGGGGTGCTCACGACCGCCATCGGCGAGACCGCCGCGGCCCGACCGGATCTCGCCGCCAGCATTGCCGCGCTCGCCGGGGCCGCCGCGGCGGGCGGTGAGGCCGCGACCCGCCTTCAGCAGCTGTGCGGCGCGGCGGCAGCGAAGGCGGTCGAGGATCGGCTGTTCTACCGGACCGCGCGGCTGATCTCCCTGCAGGAGGTCGGGGGCGATCCGGGCCGGTTCGCGATCCCGGTGCCGCAGTTCCACCAGCAGCAGGCCGAGCGGGCTCGGCTGTGGCCCGCGGCGATGACGACCCTCTCCACCCACGACACCAAGCGCGGCGAGGACGTCCGCGCCCGGATCTCGGTGCTGTCCCAGGTCGCGGAGCTGTGGGCCCGGTCGGTCGATGACTGGGAACACTCGACGCCGAGCCCGGACCCGACGACCGGACTGTTGTTGTGGCAGACGATGTTCGGGGTGTGGCCCGCGGACGGCGAACCAACATCGGCGCTGCGACGGCGTCTGCACGAGTACGCGACGAAGGCGGTCCGCGAGGCCGCCGTCCACACCGACTGGGTGTCCGTCGACGAGGCGTACGAGGCGCGGGTGCGCGACTGGATCGACGCCGTGCTGCGGGGGCCCGCGGCGCGGTCGATGTCGGCGCTGGTCCGTCGCCTCACCGTGCACGGCAGGATGAACTCCGTCGGCCAGAAGTTGTTGCAGCTCACCGGGCCCGGCATTCCTGACGTCTACCAGGGCACCGAACTGTGGGAGGACTCGCTCGTCGACCCCGACAACCGGCGTCCGGTCGGGTTCGAGGTGCGGCGGCGCCTGCTCGCCCGCCTCGACCCCGGCACCGCGGTCGACGAGTCGGCCAAGCTGCTGGTGGTGCGGGAGTCGCTGCGACTGCGCCGGGAACGACCGGGGTGCTTCGTCGGCGGCAGCTACACGCCGGTGGTCGCGGACGGTCCGTCGGCGCGGCACGTGGTCGGGTTCCGCCGCGGCGAGGAGGTGATCGCGCTGGCGGTCCGGCTGTCGGTGTCGCTGTTCGGGCAGGGATGGGCGGACACCAGCGTGCTGCTGCCGCCGGGGAGGTGGACCGATCGATTGACGGGAACCGTGTACCGCGGCCGCGTCGACCTCGCCACCCTGTTCGCCCGGCGCCCGGTCGCGCTGCTCACCCTGAGCTGACCTGCCGACATGCCACTGAACGAGACAAAGTGGCACGCCGTGCCGTTTCAGCATCTACCGTGATGCGAAGCACAACTCATCTTCGGTACCTGGAGGACGTCAAGCACATGGGCAATCGCTTCGAAGGCAAGGTCGCATTCATCACGGGCGCGGCCCGCGGGCAGGGCAGGGCCGAGGCCGTGAAGTTCGCGTCCGAGGGCGCGAACGTCATCGCGCTCGACGCGTGCGTGAAGTTCGACTCGACCGCCTACGCGGGCGCCACCGAGGAGGACCTCGCCGAAACCGTGCGCCTGGTCGAGGAACAGGGCGGCAAGATCGTCGCCACCAAGGCCGACGTCCGCGACTTCGCCGCCGTCACCGCCGCCCTCGACGCGGGTCTCGAGATGTTCGGCCGCCTCGACTACGTCGTCGCGAACGCGGGCATCTGCTCGGCGGCACTGTCCTGGGAGATCACCCCGGAACAGTGGCAGGAGACCATCGACGTCAACCTGACCGGCGTGTTCTTCACCTGCAAGGCGGCGATCCCGAAGCTGATCGAGCAGGGCGAGGGCGGCTCGATCGTCATCACCAGCTCGGTGTCCGCGCTGACCGGCGCCTCGTTCTTCGGCCACTACGTGGCGAGCAAGGCCGGCGTCGCCGGGCTGACCCGCACCATGGCGAACGAGCTCGGCATGCACAAGATCCGCGTCAACAGCGTGCACCCGTACGGCGTCAACACCGGCATGGTGATGACCGATGCGCTGCCGCTCATGGAGCGCTTCGCCGACACCCTCGCCCCGACGTTCATGGCGACACTGCCCTACGGCTTCAGCGAACCCGAGGATGTCGCGAACGTCGTCGCGTTCCTGTCCTCCGACGAGGCACACCACATCACCGGCATCAACATGCCGATCGATCTGGGTAACGCCGCGCGCTGATCCCCCGCTCCACCCGAACCGCCGGCCGGACCTATCCGGTCGGCGGTTCGTCGTCGGCGACGCTGTCGGGCATGCCGTCGCCGTAGCGGTCGAGGACTTCGCGCACCCGCCCGCCCCATCGTTCGTGCGCGGCCTGCCGGGTGATGCCCGCCGCCCTGGCGATCAGCGACCAGGTCACCCCGCCCGCGCGGAGCACGACGATCGTGTCGGAGCAGTCGATGCCCGCCGCGAGTTGCAGCCGCACCGAGGTCAACTGCCAGGCGAGCTGCCGGGTGGCCGGGATCTCGGTCCCCTCCTCCGCCACCCACTCCGGAGTTCCGGGCAGCGGTCCTGCGCCGACGATCACGTCGGCCTGCCTGCCCACCTCCGCCAGCCCAGCGGCGGTCACCGCGTCCACACTGCCGGCGATGTCGGCGGCGAGCGCGCGTTCGATCAGGCTGTCCACAACGGGTCTCCTGTCAAGGTTGGTTTGACTGCTACGTCAAGACTAACCTGACAGCCCGGGTTGCGCTATCGAGCGGCCGCGTTATCGAACGGAGGCGAGCCGCTGCTCGGCGCCGCCGACCGAGGCCGCCCCGAAGATGTCAGGGGCAGCCCCGACGGCATACCCGGTCACGGCGGCTCGGGCCCCGACAATCGGCGCACAGTCCAAGCAGGGCGTTTCGGCGTCGACCGCGTGCCCGCCGCACACCCAGCAGCACGCCCGCATCGGCCTCCGCTCCCCGAAGGTCAGGGTGGTCGCATACGCGACCCGGCAGTGCGCGCACGCATCACCCGCGGCCGCGACCGGCCGCCCGCAACCCGGAATCCCACATGCCGCCGCCACGTCCCGACCACGCCAGGACCCACCCGACGCGGTATCCACACCGTCGCGGCCCCACGCACTTACATATGCCACGTTCGACAACCCTCCCCGGTTAGCTGAACCGTAATTGAGCGTCACATCAACTTGACCGAACGGTGACCCAAACCGTCTGAAGAGCACTCGTCGATGTGCAATCAATCTCAAATTGGAACCTACACCGAAACCGTCGTGAAGTCGTCACAAGATCTCAACGTTAGCCAATCATTAACCCACTCAAGGATAAACTGGACATCCAACCAATTGAACAGTTGACCAAAACGGCCCGGCTCCCCCACGGCACCCGATTCCGGCATCCTGGTCGCATGAGCAGCGCACGACGCTTCGACGTCTGGGCCCCTCGTCCGCACCGCGTCCGCCTCCACCTCGACGGGGAACTCCACGAGATGATCCGCGGCGCGGGCGACCGGTGGCACACCACCGTCCCTGCCGCGCCGGACGGCAGATACGGCTTCGTCCTCGACGAGGATCCCACCGTGCTCCCCGACCCACGCTCGCCCCGCCAGCCGGACGGCGTCCACGCCCCGTCGATGCTGCACTCCGTCGACCCGGCGCGCTGGACCGATACCGCCTGGACCGGACGCCAACTCGCGGGCAGCGTCGTCTACGAACTGCACATCGGCACGTTCACCCCGGAGGGGACGTTCGACAGCGCCACCGAACACCTCGACCACCTCGTCCGTCTCGGGGTCGGCTTCGTCGAACTGATGCCCGTCAACGCGTTCAACGGCACCCACAATTGGGGATACGACGGGGTGCTCTGGTACGCGGTCCACGAGCAGTACGGCGGGCCCGACGGGCTGCAGCGGTTCGTCGACGCCTGCCACCGGCACGGTCTCGGCGTGCTCCTCGACGTCGTCCACAACCACCTCGGCCCGTCCGGGAACCACCTGGACCGGTTCGGCCCGTATCTCACCACGGGCGACACCGCGTGGGGCGCGGCCGTCAACCTCGACGGCCCCGACTCCGGTCCGGTCCGCCGGTTCGTCATCGACAACGCGCTGCGCTGGATGCGGGACTTCCACATCGACGGCCTGCGGCTGGACGCGGTGCACGCCCTCGTCGACCGCACCGCAACCCATCTCCTCGAACAGCTCGCCGTCGAAACCGAGTCCCTGTCCACCCACCTGGGCCGCCCGCTCACCCTGATTGCCGAGTCCGATCGCAACGACCCCACCCTGATCACCCCGCGGGCGGCGGGCGGGCACGGTCTGCACGCCCACTGGAACGACGACGTCCACCACGCCATCCACGCCGCCGTCTCCGGTGAACGCCAGGGCTACTACGGCGACTTCGGTTCCCTCCAGTGCCTGGCGACCACGCTGCGGCAGGGCTACTTCCACGCGGGCACCTACTCGACCTTCCGCGGCCGCACCCACGGACGGCCGCTCGACATCCGACGCACCCCGGCCAGCGCCCTGCTCGCCTACACCTGCACCCACGACCAGGTGGGGAACCGGGCGACCGGCGACCGACCCGGCGCCTACCTGACCTTCGGCCAGCTCGCGATCAAGGCGGCGCTGGTCCTGTGCTCGCCGTTCACCCCGATGCTGTTTATGGGCGAGGAGTGGGGCGCGAGCACACCGTTCCGGTACTTCACCTCGCACCCGGAGCCGGGCCTCGCGGCGGCGACCGCGGCGGGGCGGGTCGCGGAGTTCGCGGCGCACGGATGGCCCGCGACCGACATCCCGGACCCGCAGGACCCGCGCACCTTCGATCGGTCGAAACTGGACTGGACCGAACCCGACGCGGCGCCACACGACCGGCTGCTGCGCAGCTACCGCGACCTGCTCGCGCTGCGCGCCGACCGCTCCGACCTGACCGACCCGTGGCTCGACCGGGTCGCGGTGGACTACGACGAGGACGCCCAGTGGATTGTGCTGCACCGCAACACGATCCAACTGGCATGCAATCTCGGGAGCGAGCCGGTGACCGTCCCCGTCGGCGGCACCCCGGTGCTGTGGTGGGACCCGCCGACCCAGGACCCGACCGGCGCGGCGACGGTCCTACCCGGCCACTCGTTCGTGGTGCTGGACACCGCGGACCGGGCCGCTTCCGATGCGTGAGCTCGGGCGGACCCAGTTCAACGTCGGTCAGAGTTCCAGCGCAACGTATTTCGTCTCGAGATACTCCTCGATCCCCTCGGTGCCGCCCTCGCTGCCGAGCCCGGACTGCTTGACGCCGCCGAACGGGGCTGCCGGGTCGGAGATCACACCCCGGTTGACGCCGACCATGCCCGCCTCGAGGGCGTCCGCGACCCGCAGGGAGCGGTCCAGCGACCGCGTGTAAATGTAGGCGGCCAACCCGAACTCGGTGCCGTTCGCCGCAGCGACGGCCTCGTCCTCGGTGTCGAACCCGGTGATCGCCGCCACCGGCCCGAAGATCTCCTCGGCCACGATCCGGGCGTCGGCGGGCACGTTGTCGAGGACGGTCGGCCGGTAGAACCAGCCGGGCCCGTCCACCGGTCCGCCGCCCGTCCGGATCCGGGCGCCCGCCGCGACCGCGTCGTCGACCAGGTCGGTGACGCTGGTGCGCTGCTTCTCGTTGATCAGCGGCCCGATGTCGCTGCCGTCCCGGTAGCCCGGCCCGACGGTCAACGCCGCGATCCGGTCGGTGAGCTTCGCGGTGAACTCCTCCCGCACCGCGTTGGCGACGATCAGCCGGTTCGCTGCCGTGCACGCCTCGCCGCCGTTGCGCATCTTCGCGGCCATCGCCCCCTCGACGGCGGCGTCGACATCCGCATCGTCGAACACCACGAACGGCGCGTTGCCGCCGAGCTCCATCGACGTCCGCAGCACCTGCCCGGCGGACTGCTCGAGCAGCGTCTTCCCGACCCCCGTCGAGCCGGTGAACGTCACCTTCCGCAGCCGCGGATCCGCAAGCAGCGGACCGCTGACCGCGGCGGCGTCGGAGGTCGGCAGCACCGACAGCACACCGGCGGGCAGCCCGGCGTCGGCGAACACCCGGGCCAGCAGCAGCATCGTCAGCGGGGTTTCCGAGGCCGGTTTGACGAGCATCGTGCAGCCGGCCGCGAGCGCGGGACCGATCTTGCGGGTGCCCATCGCCAGCGGGAAGTTCCACGGCGTGATCGCCAGGCACGGCCCGACCGGCGCCTTGGTCACCAGGATCCGGCCGTTGCCGGACGGCGCGGTGGTGTAGCGGCCCTGGATCCGCGGCGCCTCCTCACTGAACCAGCGCAGGAATTCCGCCCCGTAGGCAACCTCGCCGCGACTCTCGGCCAGCGTCTTGCCCATTTCGAGGGTCATCAGCAGGGCGAAGTCCTCGGCCCGGTCGGTGACGAGTTGCCATGCGGCGCGGAGGATCTCGGCGCGCTCCCGGGGGGCGGTCGCGGCCCACTCACGCCGCGCACGGCTGGCGGTGTCGAGGGCACGCAGCGCGTCCTCGGCCGTCGCGTCGGCGACCTCGGTGAGGACCGTCCCCGTCGCCGGGTCGTGTACCTCGAACGTGCCGCCCCGCACCGCGGCCACCGGCGAGCCGTCGATCCACAGTCCCGTGGGAACGGCGGCGAGGAGTTCGTCGAATTGGCTCATGGAATCACCCTGTCACGGCGGGGGTGCGGCCGCTCGCCGCGCGGCCGCCGATCAGATCAGGTAGCGGTAGGCGGGCGAGCCCGGTTCGAGCTGCTCGACCTTCATCGGCGAGGCCGCCATCCGCTCGAGCAGGCCGTTGATCCCGTCGGCGGACCCGAGTTCGATGCCGACCAGCGCGGTCCCGGTCTCCCGGTTGTTGCGCTTGACGTACTCGAACAGGGTGATGTCGTCCTCCGGCCCGAGGACCTCCCCGAGGAACCGTCGCAGCGCGCCCGGCTCCTGCGGGAAGTTGACCAGAAAGTAGTGCTTGAGGCCGAGGTGGACGAGGGACCGTTCGAGGATCTCCCCGTAGCGGGACACGTCGTTGTTGCCGCCCGAGATCAGGCACACCACCGTCGAACCGGGCTCGACGCGCAGGTCCGCGAGCGCGGCCACCGACAGCGCACCCGACGGCTCCGCGATGACCCCCTCGTTCTGGTAGAGCCCGAGCAGCGCCGTGCACACCGCGCCCTCGTCGGCGTGCGTCATCGTGACGTTGCCCGCTCCCGCTGCGGTGCGCGTGACCAGCGGCAGCGAACTGTGCGAGACCACCTCGACCCCGAGCCCGGACAGCACCGCATACGGCAGGTCACCGATCCGGCGGACCGCGGTCCCGTCCACGAACGGGTCGATCTCCGGCAGCGTCACCGGCGCGCCTGCGACCAGCGCCGCGGTCATCGACGCGGCGCCGCTCGGCTCGACCCCGACGATCGCGGTCGCGGGCGACCGCTCGTGCAGGTACGTCGCGATGCCCGCGATCAGGCCGCCGCCGCCGACCGGCACGATCACGGTGCCCGGCTCCTCGCCAAGCTGGTCCAGGATCTCCGCGGCGATCGTGCCCTGACCTGCCGCGGTCCGCGGATCGTCGAACGGCGGGACCATCGTCGCCCCGGTGCGGCGGGCGTCGTCCGCGGCCGCCTCCGCCGCCGCGTCGTAGGTCTCGCCGGTCGCGATCAGTTCCACGAACCCGGCGCCGTGCGCGAGGATCCGGTCCCGCTTCTGCCGCGGCGTGTTCGACGGGACGTAGATCCGGCCCCGGATGCCCATGCTGCGGCACGCGAACGCCACGCCCTGCGCGTGGTTGCCCGCGCTCGCGCACACCACGCCCGCGGCCCGTTCCTCGTCGCTGAGCTGCACGATCAGGTTGTAGGCGCCGCGGATCTTGAACGAACGGACCACCTGAAGGTCCTCCCGCTTGAGGTACACCCGCGCGCCGGTGTCGGCGGACAATCGGGGGCAGAACTGCAGCGGGGTCGCCTCGACGACTCCGGAAATTCGCGTCGCGGCGGCATCGATCTCGCGCGCGTCGAGCAGCGCGGCCTTCACATCAGCACATTCCCGGGTGTTCGACACCCGTCCATGTTGCCACCTCACGGGCCGTCCGGGTCACCCGGGCCGCGCCCTACCCGAACTGCGACGGCCGGGGAATGTTGCGCAGATTCGACTTCGCCATCTTCACGGCCTCGCCGACGCCGCCGTTCATCACCATCTTCGACATCGCCAGCGCGAAACCCCGCACCTGACCGGCACTGATCGACGGCGGCAGCGACAGCGCCATCGGGTCGGTGACGATGTCGAGCAAGGCGGGGCCGTCGTGGTCGAGGACGGCCCGCAGTCCGGCCTCGACGTCCGCGGGATCCTCGACCCGGCGCGCGAACAACCCGAGCGCCGACGCGACCGCCGCGTAGTCGACACCGGGCACGTCGACACCGAAGTCCGGCAGGCCGTCGACGAGCATCTCCAGCTTCACCATGCCGAGCGTCGAGTTGTCGAACACCACCACCTTGACCGGGAGACGGGTCGCCGCAACGGTGATCAACTCCCCCAACAGCATCGACAACCCACCGTCGCCGGACACCGAGATCACCTGCCGCCCCGGGCAGGCCACCTGGGCGCCGAGCGCGTGCGGCAGCGCGTTCGCCATCGACCCGTGCAGCGCCGACGACAGGAACCGCCGCTGCCCGTTCGGGTTCAGGTAGCGGGCGGTCCACACGTTGCACATGCCGGTGTCCGCGGTGATCACCGCGTCCGGCGCGGCGAGGTCGTCGAGCAGTGCCGCCGCGTACTCGGGGTGAATCGGCCTGCGCTGCCTCACGTCCCCGGTGTAGGCGCCGACCACCCGGTCCATCAGCGTGCGGTGCCGCGTCAGCTGCGCATCGAGGAACGCGCGGTCCGGTGCGCGCTCGATCAGCGGCGCCACCGCACGCAGCGTGCTGGCCGTGTCGCCGTGCACCGCGATGTCCAGACCGGTGCGGCGCCCGAGTTTCGCCGCGTCACTGTCGATCTGAGCGGTGCGAACGTCGTCGGGCAGGAACTGGTCGTACGGGAAGTCGGTGCCGATCAGCAGCAGCAGGTCGGCGTCGTGCATGCCGTCGTGCGCCGCGCCGTAGCCGAGCAGCCCGGTCATCCCGACGTCGAACGGGTTGTCGTACTGGATCCACTCCTTGCCGCGCAGGGTGTGCCCGATCGGCGCACCGATCCGCTCGGCGAGCGCGAGGACCTCGTCGCGGGCGTCACGCACCCCGGCCCCGGCGAAGATCGCCACCCGCTGCGCGGCGTTGATCGCGTCGGCGAGGGCGGCGACGTCCCCGGCATCCGGGACCAGCGCGGGCGGCCGGGTCCGAACCAGCGTGGGGGGCGTTCCCTCGGCGGGCCGGTCCGCGACATCGCCGGGCAGCGTGATCACCGCGACACCCGGCCCGGCGAGCGCGTGCCGCATCGCGGTGTGCACCACCCGCGGCGCCTGCGCCGGGGAGCTGACGAGTTCGGCGTACACCGAACACTCGACGAACAGCCGGTCCGGGTGAGTCTCCTGGAAGTAGCCGGTGCCGATCTGGGTGCTCGGGATGTGCGAGGCGATCGCGAGGACCGGCGCACCGGACCGGTTCGCGTCGTAAAGACCGTTGATCAGGTGCAGGTTGCCCGGCCCGCAGGAGCCCGCGCACACCGCGAGCTCCCCCGTCACCTGCGCGTCCGCGGACGCCGCGAACGCCGCCGCCTCCTCGTGCCGGACGTGGATCCAGTCGATGCCGCCCGCCGCAGCCCCTCCGGTGCGGCGGACGGCATCGACGATCGGGTTCAGGCTGTCGCCGACGATGCCGTAGATGCGGCGCACACCCGCGTCGACCAGTTGGGCGACGAGCTGGTCGGCGACGGTTCCTGACGCCATGACGACCTCCGATGCTGGGTCGGGTCGGACGATGCCGGGCCCGCTACTGCGCGGTGAGGACGAACACCGGGATCTGCCGATCGGTCTTCCGCTGGTAGTCGGCGTAGTCCGGGAACGCCGCGACCGCCCGGTCCCACCACACCTGCTTCTCGTCGCCGGTGACCTCGCGGGCGGTCATGTCCCGTTTGACCGGGCCGTCCTGCAGCTCGACGTGCGGGTCCGCGACGACGTTGTGGTACCAGACCGGGTTCTTCGGGGCCCCGCCGAGCGAGGCGACGATCGCGTACTCGCCGCCGTGTTCCACGCGCATCAGCGGTGTCTTGCGCAGCTTCCCGGTCCGGGCGCCGCGGGTGGTGAGCAGCACCACCGACATGCCGTTCATGGTGGTGCCCTTTGTTCCGCCCGAGCTCTCGTACAGGTCCGCCTGGTCCGCGGCCCACTTGCTGGGGCTGGGTTCGTACTCTCCGGTCAGTGGCATGGCACCAGTGAACACCGACGCCGCTGCGGCCGCAGCACGAGAGGAAGGTCACCGGCGCCAAGACAATTGTTGGGTGGACCGAACTCTTCGACGCCGGTAGCCTGAACCCATGACCACCGTCGACCACACTCGCCTGTCGCACCCCGGCGACACGCTCGACATCGCCGGTACCGCATGGCCGCTGTACAAGCTTGAGGCCCTGGTGGTCGGCGTCCTGGTCTTCCTCACCGTCCTCATCGTCGTGCAGGCGATGCAACCCGCGGTCCTCGTCGCCGCCGGCGCCACCGTCGTCGTGTGGTGGGTGCGGCGACGACACTGGGCCACCGTCGGGGGCTGACCGCCCGCGGATCGTCCGGTGGGCCACCCCACCCGTCCGATTCCGGTCGTACCGTGGTGGGTGTCCCCCATCGACGGGAGTCGTCATGACCACTCCGACCGATTCACCCGGCACCGCACCGTCGTCACCCGAACCACCGCCCGCCACACCCGGCGCTGCCGCCTACCCGCCGCGACCCCCGAGCAACGTGGGGTGGGCGGTCGCGGCGTTGGTGTTCTTCTGGCCGCTGGCCTTCTCCGCGTTCACGCACGCCGCCGAGGTGTACCCGCGGTGGGCGAGCGGGGATCCGAAGGCGGCGCAGGATGCGT
Source organism: Rhodococcus sp. NPDC054953 (assembly GCF_053609225.1). Classification (NCBI taxonomy): domain Bacteria; kingdom Bacillati; phylum Actinomycetota; class Actinomycetes; order Mycobacteriales; family Nocardiaceae; genus Rhodococcus; species Rhodococcus sp. NPDC054953. The sequence goes on from NZ_JBSGXD010000016.1 coordinate 83,061, forward strand.
CCGAGCGGGCCCGCAGGCTCGGCCAGATCTCGTTGTGGCTGTTCGGCGGACTGCTGCTGCTGTTCGTGATCGTGTACGTGATCGTCGCTGCCGTGGTGATCTCCGACGGCGGCGGCATGTACTGGGATCACCCGCGGATGCGCTGACCCCGGCGGGCGCGAGCCCCGCGCGATCGGCATCGCGCGAGTAGCGTGAGACATCGGCAGGGTCGGGGCCGCGCCATCACCGGAGGTCAGGCCATGCGCCGTGCATCGATCGGCCGCTCACTCGGACGGGCCGCGGTGTCCGCAACCGCACTCGCCCTCCCGCTCGGCCCGGTGGCCGCCGCGGCAGCGGGTCCGCCGCCACCGCCGGTCACCACTGTGTTCCCGACGCCGGTCGGGTACCTCTCCGGATGCCTGAGCAACATCTTCCCCTGCTATTCGGTGCCGCCGTTGACGACCGTGACCCCGACGGCCACCCCGACCGCACCGGGCACCGTGACCTTCGCGACGACGCCCCCGACCCGGTGGTGGACCGGAACGCTCGGCTGCCTCGATGTGTCCGTGAACTGGCGGAACCTGACGACCGGCGCGGCGGGCAGCACCGTGCTGCACGTGGTGCCGCCCGACTACCGCCGACCCGTGCCGCTGGCCGACCGCTGCCGCTACGCCCCGGCGACGGCGGTCACCGGCAGCGGCGCCGTGGTCGCCACCGCGGATGTCGGCGCGCAGCCGCCGGCAGGCGGATACCAGATCCTGGTCAGCCGCGGGTTCGGCGGCCTCGTCGTGCCCTGACGGTCCGGCTCAGCTGCTCAGGCAACTCGGGCCGAGCAGCGCCTTCAGGTCACCCATCAACGCCGAGGACGGTTCGACCCGCAGGCCGTCGTCGAGCTTAAGCATCGTGATCTGCGTTCCGCTGACCAACCGCAGGTGCACGTCGGAGGTGCCGGGGTGCCGGGTGAGCACCTGCTTGAGCGCCCCCACCTTGTCCGGGGTGCACAGCCGCGTCGGCAGGCTCACCGCGAGCGGCTTCGCGACCCCGATCGCCGAGAGATCCGGAACGGCAAGGTCGTTCGCGATGATCGAGACCCGCTCGTCGCGAACGTTGACGCGACCCTTGACCAGCACCACCGAGTCCTCGGCGATGTCCATCCCGTACACCGAGTAGGCCTGCGGGAAGAAGATCACCTCCACCGATGCACCGCCGACACCCTCGAGTTCGGTTGCCGCCCAGGTCAATCCGTTCTTGTTGATCCGACGGGTCACCGACGCCAGGATGCCGCCGACGGTGACCTGCGCGCCGTCGCCTGCCTGTCCCTCGAGGATCGCGGCGATCGGGGTGTCGGTCTGCGCGGCGATCACGTGCTCGACCCCGTCGAGCGGATGCCCGGACACGTACAGGCCCAGCATCTCCCGCTCGAGGGCCAGCTTGTGCTTGGTGTCCCACTCCTCGTCGGGCACCTTCACGTTGAACACCGACGCGATCGACTCGTCCGCGTCGGCACCGCCGAACAGGTCGAACTGGCCGACCGCCTCCGCCTTCTTGGTGCCCATCACCGCGTCGATCGCGTCGGTGTGCACCAGGAACAGGCCCTTGCGCGGATGGTCGAGGGAATCGAACGCGCCCGCCTTGACCAGCGACTCGGTGACCTTCTTGCTGCACGCCTGCGCGTCGATCTTGTTCAGGTAGTCGGAGAAGTCGGTGTACTTTCCCTTCTCGGTGCGGGCCGAGATGATCGACTCCACCACGTTGGCGCCGACGTTGCGGACCGCGCCCATCCCGAACCGGATGTCCTCGCCGACCGACGCGAAGTTCACCACCGATTCGTTGACGTCCGGCGGCAGCACCGTGATGCCCATCGCGCGGCAGTCCGCCAGGTAGATCGCCGACTTGTCCTTGTCGTCGCCGACGGAGGTGAGCAGCGCGGCCATGTACTCGGCCGGGTAGTTGGCCTTGAAGTACGCGGTCCAGAACGAGACGAGGCCGTACCCGGCGGCGTGCGACTTGTTGAATGCGTAGCCGGCGAACGGCAGGACGGTGTCCCACAGCGCGGTGATCGCGGGCTGGGTGAAGCCGTTGTCGAGCATGCCCTGCTGGAAGCCGCCGTACGCCTCGTCGAGGATCTCCTTCTTCTTCTTGCCCATCGCGCGGCGCAGCAGGTCGGCCTGGCCGAGTGAGTACCCGGCCACCTTCTGCGCGATCTGCATGATCTGCTCCTGGTACACGATCAGGCCGAAGGTCTCCTTGAGGATCTCCCGCAGCGGCTCCTCGAGCTCCGGGTGGATCGGCTTGACCTCCTGCAGGCCGTTCTTGCGTTTCGCGTAGTCGGTGTGCGCGTTCACGCCCATCGGCCCCGGCCGGTACAGCGCGAGCACGGCGACGATGTCCTCGAAGCCGGTCGGCTTCATCAGCTTGAGCAGGCTGCGCATCGCGGTGCCGTCGAGCTGGAACACCCCGAGGGTGTCGCCGCGCGCGAGCAGCTCGTAGGTGGCCGGGTCGTCGAGCGGCAGCGCGTCCAGGTCGATGTCGATGCCGCGGTTCGCCTTCAGGTTCTCGATCGCGTCACCGAGGACCGTCAGGTTCCGCAGGCCGAGGAAGTCCATCTTCAGCAGGCCGATGGCCTCGCACGACGGGTAGTCCCAGCCGGTGATGATCGCGCCGTCCTGCGCCCGCTTCCACACCGGGATCGCGTCCGTGAGCGGCTCACAGGACATGATCACCGCGCACGCGTGCACGCCCGCGTTGCGGATCAGCCCCTCGAGACCCTTCGCGGTCTGGTAGATCTTCGCGACGTCCGGGTTGGACTCGATCAGCGCCCGGACCTCGACGGCCTCCTTGTACCGCTCGTGCTCCGGGTCGGTGATCCCCGAGACCGAGATGTCCTTCGCCATGATCGGCGGCGGCAGCGCCTTGGTGATCTGGTCGGCGATCGCGAAGCCGGGCTGCCCGAACTGCACCCGCGCCGAGTCCTTGATCGCGGCCTTCGTCTTGATGGTGCCGAACGTGATGACCTGCGCGACCTTGTCGCTGCCCCACTTGTCGGTTGCGTAGCGGACCATCTCGCCGCGGCGGCGATCGTCGAAGTCGATGTCGATATCGGGCATCGAGACGCGCTCGGGGTTCAGGAACCGCTCGAACAGCAGGCCGTGCGGGATCGGGTCGATGTTGGTGATGCCCATCGCGTACGCGACCAGCGACCCGGCGGCCGAGCCGCGGCCCGGGCCGACCCGGATGCCGACGTCCTTGGCATGGTTGATCAGGTCGCCGACCACCAGGAAGTAGGCGGGGAAACCCATCTCGTTGATCACGCTGATCTCGTACTCGGCGCGGGTGACGTACTCGTCCGGGACCGGGCCGTTCGGGAACCGATGCTCACGCAGCCCGCGCATCACCTCGTGGTGCAGGAACGACTGCTGGGTGTGCCCCTCGGGAACCGGGAAGATCGGCATCCGGTCCCGGTGCGTCCACACGTCGTCGTAGGACTGCACCCGCTCGGCGATCAGCAGGCTGCTGTCGCAGGCGCCGGGCACCTCGTCGTCCCAGATGGCCCGCATCTCCGCCGCGGACTTGAGGTAGTAGCCGTCGCCGTCGAACTTGAACCGGGTCGGGTCCGAGAGCGTCTTGCCGGTCTGGATGCACAGCAACGCCTCGTGGTTCTCGGCGGCGTCCTTGGTGACGTAATGGCAGTCGTTGGTCGCCAGCGGCGGGATCCCGAGCTGCTTGCCGATGTCGAGTAGACCCTCCCGGACCCGGCGTTCGATGGACAGGCCGTGGTCCATCAGCTCGAGGAAGAAGTTGTCCTTCCCCCAGATCTCCTGCCACTTCGCGGCCGCCTCGAGGGCCTCCCGGTCGTGGCCGAGGCGCAGCCGGGTCTGGATCTCCCCCGACGGGCAGCCGGTGGTCGCGATGATCCCCTCGTGGTGCTCGGCGATGATCTCCTCGTCCATCCGGGCCCACTTGCCGAGCTGCCCCTCGATCGAGGCCCGCGAGGACAGCTTGAACAGGTTCCGCAGACCGGTCGCGTTCTCCGCGACCATCGTCATGTGGGTGTAGGCGCCGGAGCCGGACACGTCGTCGGACTTCTGGCTGGGATCGCCCCACTTGACGCGCTTGGTGTTGAACCGGGACTCCGGAGCGATGTACGCCTCGATGCCGATGATCGGCTTGATGCCCTGCTTCTTCGCAACGTTGTAGAACTCGCTTGCGCCGTACATGTTGCCGTGGTCGGTCATCCCGACCGCCGTCATCCCGAGCCGCTCGGCCTCCTTGAACAGCGGTCCGACCTTCGCCGCGCCGTCGAGCATCGAGTACTCGGTGTGATTGTGAAGATGGACGAAGGAGTCAGCCACGCACCGAGTGTAGGGGGTCGGTCCGACGGGTCCGCCCGCCGCGCGGCCCGGCACCGCGTTGAATGGGGGTTCATGTGTCACCCGGCGCCGACGAATGACGCATGAACCCCCATTCAGCTGGCGCTCGGCGGGCCGCCCGCCCTGGTCACCGCTCGGGCACCGCGCCGTCGTCGGGGCCGGGCGCCACCGTCCCGGACTGCCCGGGGAGCAGCGGGCGGACCGCGAACCGCCCGAACACGGCGTCCGCGGGCAGCGCCTCCACCGCCCGGACGCCCTCGCCCGCGGCGAGCGCCAAGAGATCGTCCTGCGGCGCCCGGACCGTCGCGGCGACCACGCACGCGCAGTCCCCGGCCAACCGGGACGCCGACACCGCGGCGATCCGGCCAGCCCGGTCGTCGGTCGACGCCGCACCCGCCACCCGCGCGGCCGCGTACCCGGGGGCACGGGCGACGGACGCCGCCCCGGCAACCCCCACCGCGACGATCGGCGTCTGCACCCGGTCGATCGGCACCCGAAACCACAGTTGGGATGCGCCGACGTCCCCGAGCAGCGCCTGCGCCCCGCTCGCGGTGACCTCGGTGTCGAACGAGACCAGCGCCCAGCGGACGTCGGGTCCGGCCGCGGCGACGGAGTCCGCGGCCCGCGTCAGGTAGCCGGCGACCTGCTCGCCGGGGTCGGGGCCGAGAACGTCGGTCCCGACGGTCCGCGGGGTCGGCGGATTCGCCACCCCGAGCGCAACGACCGTCGCGGCGAGGCCCGCCGCGCACACCGCGGTGATCGCGGCGCCGATCCGATCAGGCACTCCGCAGGACGTCCAGTGCGTGCTGCAGGTCCTTCGGATAGTCGCTGGTGATCTCCACCCACCGGCCGTCCGCCGGGTGCGCGAACCCGAGCGACCTGGCGTGCAGCCACTGCCGCTCCAGCCCAAGCCGCTCCGCCAGCCGCGGGTCGGCGCCGTAGGTGAGGTCGCCGCAGCACGGGTGCCGCAGCGCCGAGAAATGCACCCGGATCTGGTGGGTGCGACCGGTCTCCAGGTGGATGTCGAGCAGGCTCGCCGCCTGGAACGCCTCGACCGTGTCGTAGTGGGTGATCGAGGGCTTGCCGTCGGCGGTGACCGCGAACCGCCAGTCGCTGCCCCGATGCCTGCCGATCGGTGCGTCGATGGTGCCGCTGGACGGATCCGGGTGCCCCTGCACCAGCGCGTGGTAGCGCTTGTCGATGGTGCGCTGCTTGAATGCCCGCTTGAGCACGGTGTACGCGCGCTCGCTCGTCGCGACGACCATCACGCCGGAGGTGCCGACGTCGAGCCGGTGGACGATGCCCTGCCGCTCGTGCGCGCCGGACGTCGAGATGCGGAATCCGGCGGCGGCCAGGCCACCGACGACGGTCGGGCCGGTCCAGCCGACGCTGGCGTGCGCGGCGACCCCGACCGGCTTGTCGACGGCGACGACGTCGTCGTCGGCGTACAGGATGTCCATCCCCTCAACCGGCTGCGCCTCCACCGTCAGCGGACGCTCCGGCTCCGGCAGCATCACCTCCAGCCAGGCACCGGACGGCAGCCGATCCGACTTGCCCGCCGCGCTCCCATCGATCAGGACCGACCCCTCGTCGGTCAGTGTCGCCACCGTGGTCCGGGACAGGCCGAGCAGTCGCGCCAGACCCGCGTCCACCCGCATCCCCTCCAGTCCGTCCGGCACGGGCATCGACCGCGTCTCGCGCATCAGGACTCCTTCTCGCTGGGCCGGTCCACCGTCGTGTCGGTGGCGGGGTCGGTGTCGGTGGCAGGGTCGGTGTCGGTGGCGCCGTCACCGCGGGTGCCGTCCGGGTTGATCCCGAACAGGGTCAGCAGCACCAGCAGGATCGCCCCGCACACCACCCCCGAGTCGGCGACGTTGAACACCGGCCACCAGCCGACGGACACGAAATCGACGACGTGCCCCTGCAGCGGGCCCGGCGACCGGAACAACCGGTCGATCAGGTTGCCCAGCGCGCCGCCGAGGACGAGGCCGAGACCGAGCGCCCACCACGGTGACCGCAGGGTGCGCCCGATCTTGATCACGCCGATCACGACGGCGACCGCGACCAGGGTCAGCAGCCACGTCATGCCGGTCGCCATCGAGAACGCCGCGCCCGGGTTGCGGATCAGTTTCAGGGTGACCACGTCGCCGATGATCCGAATCGGATTGCCCGGTTCGATGAAGTGCACGGCGGCGATCTTGGTCGCGAGGTCCATGGCAAGGACGACGGCCGCGATCACGATCAACAGACGCATCCGCAATGGATGACCCGACGCGTCCCGGTCCGAGACCGCCGCGCCGTCGGGTGTGGGGTTCACCCCTTTCTCCGCTTCACTCACCCCGCCATCATCCCTCACCGCACGGCCGGGGCCTGCAGGCACCGTCCGCTGCGGGCTCGTACCGCCGGCGCGTGGCTAACCTGGACGGGTGTCAGAGTTCTCGAATCGGGCCGGGCGGGTCACCGCGGCCCTCGCCGCGGTCGCCGTCGCCGCCGCCTGCAGCAGCAACGACGGGGCCGCACCCGCGGCGACCGTCACCACGAAGGAGACCACCGTCCCGATCTCCGCGATCAGCACCGCGGTCGTCGACGCGGGCGCGGAACCCCGGCAGCGGGTCCAGCTCCGCCCGGCGCCGGGCGCCGAGCAGCGGGCGGTGATGACGACCCGTTCCGACATCTATCAGCAGATCGCCGACCAGCCGCAGCAGGACCTGTCCACCCCGGCGGTGACGATGCCGCTGACCGCGGTGGTCACCGGTCCGGCCGATCCGGCGCTCACCGTCGACCTCACGCTCGGCGAGCTGAGCTCGCCGGACGTCGTGCTGCAGGACGCGCTGGCGTCATCCGCCGGCTCCGAAGCGGGTCTGACCGTTCAGCCGTCCGGTGCCGTCACCGCGCTGCGGATCACCCCGGACGCCGACTCCCGCGACATCGCGCGGTCGGCGATCGAGCAGGCGTTCTATCAGGCCGTGTACCGCGGGGTGACCTTCCCGGACGCCGAGATCGGGGTCGGCGCGGTGTGGACGATGCGACAGCAGGTGATGAGCGGGATGGTCCTGAACCAGGTCACCACCGCGACGCTGCGGGCCCGCGACGGCGACCGTCTCACCGTGGACCTCTCCGTCACCCAGACGCCGGAGTCCCCGGTCTGGGATCTGCCCGGCGACACCGGCACCCTCAGCATCGACACCTTCACGATGGCGGGCACCGGAACCCTGGTGATCGATCTCGCCGCCCCGCTCCCCGTGGACGGGTCGGTGACCCTCAGCGGCGAGCAGACGTACACGGACCCGAACAGCACCACCCGGCTGCGGCAGGCCACCACCAACAGCGTCCGGTGGTCGCGGCCGTGACCCGGCGGATGCCCGCCGGCGCGGTCGCCGCCCTGATCGGGTCGGCTGCGGTGCTCACCGGCTGCGGTGGCGATGACCGGGATGCGGCCCTGCCCGCGGTGACGACCGTCGCGGCGCCCGCCGCACCCGCGGACGCGCCGACCCTGGACCCGGCCCGGTTGCCGGCCGCACTGCTGACGGTCGCGGACCTGCCCGCCGGGTTCGCGGCGCTGCCCGACCCCGTCACCGATCTCGGTCTGCCACCCGCATCGGAGGATCCGCAGCCGGACCGGTCCTCGACAGACCCGCGGGAGTGCGCGGCGGTGCTCGCCCCGATCGCCGATCAGGTGCCCGGCGCGGCCGCCCACGCGGCGGCCAGGTTCGCGGGCCCCGCCTTCAGCAGCGTGGACACCGACGCGGCCAGCTATTCCGGTATCGGGGCCGCGCAGGCCTTCGGCACCGTTCAGGCCACGTTCGCCGCCTGCGCCGAGTATGCGGGCACCGACGCCGACGGGGTCGCCGTGCAGTACCGGCTCGGCGGTCTCGACCAGCCGACCGTCGGGGACGCGTCCGTCGCGGTGCGCCTGGAGACCAGCAGCGACGGGTTCACGATGATCTCCGACACCGTCCTCGCGGTCGTCGGAGGCACCCTCGTGCAGGTCACCGCGACCGGACAACAGCCGATCGAGCCGTCCGTGCTGACGGACCTCGCACGCACGGCCGTCGAAAGGCTCCGCACCCCGCAACCGTGAGTGATGCGCACCCCCATCGGGGTGAAAATCGCGCACGGGCGCGGAGCGCACGAACGGCCGGCACCCCGTCGTTCCGGGGTGCCGGCCGTTCGTGCGCTTCGCGCTTCTAGACGCAGGCCGGGGAGGTCAGGTTCGCCAGCTTGATCATGTTGCAGGCGTACTCCTTCGACAGCACCCACTTGCCGTTCTCGACGACGAAGGTGGCGGTGCCGGGGTTGACCTGGCCGCCGATGTCGAGGTTCACGGTGGCGGTCAGGGTGCCGTCGCCGTTGTCGAGGATCGGGTCGACGACGGTGACGGTGGCGTTGTTCTGCTTCGCGGCGGCGGCGACCTGATCGAACAGGCCGGGATCGGCCTGACCGTCCTGAACCAGGGTGACCTTCTCCTCGACCGGGGTCGCCGGGTCGAGGCCCTTGGCCAGCATCGCGTTCAGCTCGGCGGCGGTCGGCGCGGGCGGGCTGTCGATGCCGGTCGGCTCGGCGACAGCGGAGGTGGTCTTGGTGGTGGTGGCGGCGGCCGTGTCGTCGCCACCGTCGGAGCTGCAGGCGCCGAGCGTGAGGGCGGCCGCGACCGCGACACCGGCCACGAGAGTCTTACGGAGCATCAATGCATGTCCTTACGTCGTTGTTGGAACTTGCGTCGTGTGTGCGTCCCGGCGCGCGCCGGACGGCCGTCGTTGCCGACCCCGTCGCGCGAGCACGTGTCACCTTAGTCAACACGGAAAAAATAAGGGGTTCCTTAACGAAGGCTGTCCGCGGGGTCGGCGTTGCCGAGCTGCCCGTCGTCGTCCGCGAAGGTGCGCGCCGGTCCGGGGCCCGTCGACCGGGTCTCGAACCGCACCGTCACCACGCCGTGCCCGCACCCCTGCACCCAGCCGTGACCGTGCACGTCGTGCCGCACGTCCTGCCCGGGACGCCACCGCGACCCGGGCCCAGCCGGGCTGCTCCGCGCCGGGTCGGGAATTTCCACTGTGTCCGGATTCACATCCGCGCCGATCGTGTCCCCGTGATCAAGGTCGGGGAACAGGGAGCCCTGCGCGGACGCCGTCAGCCCGCCGAGCGAGACCCCGACCAGTCGGATGGCGCCGAGCTCGCGGGGGTCGATCAGCTGCCGGTGCGCGGCCGCGATCAGCGTCTGCCGATCGGTCGTCGCATACGGCAGCGTCGCCGACCGCGTCACGATCGTCATGTCCGCCTTCCGCAGCTTGAGCACCACCGTCCGCGCGGCGCGACCGTCCCGCAGCAGCCGCGTGTGGGCGTGCCCGCCGGTCCGCTCCACCGCGGCCCGCACCTGGTCGAGGGTGACCAGGTCGGCGGCGAACGTGGTTTCGGCGCTGATCTGCTTCGCGTCGGCCCGCTCGGTGACCGGACGGTCGTCGATGCCGCGGGCGAGGCGGTGCAGGCTCGGGCCGACCGTCGCGCCGAGCAGGGTCACGACCTCAGTGGCGCTGGTCGCGGCGAACTGGCCGATGGTCTCGATGCCGAGCCTGCGCAGCTTCGCCTCCGCGACCGGCCCGATCCCCCACAGCCGACGCACCGGCAGCGCCTCGAACAGGTCCGGCTGCTCGTCGGCCGTCACCACCCGCACCCCGTCCGGTTTCGCGAGGCCGGACGCGATCTTCGCGATCTGCTTGCCCGACCCGGCGCCGATCGATGCGACCAGCCCGGTGCTCTCCCGAATCAGCGCCCGCAACCCCTCCGCAAACTCCAGCACCTCGCGCGGATCGGCCCCGACCAGTTCCGGTGGCTCACCGAACGCCTCGTCCAGCGACAGCATCTCCAGGACCGGCATCCGGGTGCGGAGGGTATCGAACACGGTCGCGCTGACCGCCGAGTACAGCGCCCCACGCGGGGGCAGCACCACCGCACCGACCCCGACGAGGCGTCGCGCCTGATGCATCGGCATCGCCGACCGGGCGCCGTACGCGCGGGCCTCGTAGCTGGCGCCCGCGACGACGCCGCGGCCGCCGAGGCCGCCGACGAGGACCGGCCGCCCACGCAGCGTTGGGCGGGTCAGCTGCTCCACGGACGCGAAGAACGCATCCATGTCCAGGTGCAGCACCCAGCGACACTGCGTGAGCGGCCGGCTCATCTCAGGCCTTCGCGATGACCGCCCGGACACCCTCACCGAGGTCGACGGCACCGGCGCCGACGGTGCCCAGCTCCAGTGTCGTGGCCAGGATCTCGCCGGCGATCAGGTCGCGGTGCCGCTGCGCCCACGCCGCCCGCTCGGCCGGGACCTGCAGGGTCACGACGATCCGGTCCGACACCTCGAGGCCGGCGGCGCGGCGCGCGTCCTGCAGTTCCCGGATCCGGTCCTTCGCCCAGCCCTCGGCCTCCAACTCCTCGGTGACTGCCGAGTTCAGCACCACCAGACCGGCGTTGGCGGGCAGCGCCGCCGTCGACTCCGGTTCGGCGGCGACCAGACGTTGGGTGTACTCGGACGGCAGCAGCGCGATGCCGGAGTCGTCCGGCGCGGAGCCCGCGGAGCGACCCGGCCACACCGTGACCACCCCGTCGACCTCGGTCCAGTCGCCCGCCTTGACCGCCTTGATGACGGTCTGCACGTCCTTGCCGAGCCGCGGCCCGGCGGCCCGCGCGTTGACGACGAGCTCGAACCGTCCGTGCGCGTCGACGTCGCCGGTCAGGTCGACGTTCTTGACGTTGACCTCGTCGGCGATGATGCCGAGGTAGGGCCGCAGCCGCTCGGCGTCCGCGGCGGCGACGGTGACCTCCGGCAGCGGCAGCCGCACCCGCAGGTTCTGCGCCTTGCGCAGGCCGAGGACGGTCGAGCAGACGTTGCGCACCTCGTCCATCGACTCCACCAGCTCGACGTCCGGCACCAGTTCCGTCGCGGCAGGCCAGTCGGTCAGGTGTACCGAGCGGCCGCCGGTCAGGCCCCGCCAGATCACCTCGGTGGCCAGCGGCAGCAGCGGTGCCGCCAGCCGGCAGGTCACCTCCAGCACCGTGTGCAGGGTGTCGATCGCGTCCCGGTCCTCGTCCCAGAACCGGTTGCGTGAGCGTCGCACGTACCAGTTGGTCAGGGCGTCGCAGAACAGCCGCAGCTCGTCGCATGCACCGGCGATGTCGTTGACCTCGAGGGCCTCGGTCATCGCGGTCCGCGTCGCGGCGAGCTTCGCGAGGATGTAGCGGTCGAGCACGTTCGTCGAATCGGTCCGCCAGGTGCCGGGCTTCGAGGCGTACAGCTGCAGGAAGCTCCACGAGTTCCACAGCGGCAGCAGCGCCTGCCGGACACCCTCGCGGATGCCCTGCTCGGTGACGACCAGGTTGCCGCCGCGCAGGATCGGCGACGACATCAGGAACCAGCGCATCGCGTCGGAGCCGTCCCGGTCGAACACCTCCTTCACGTCCGGGTAGTTGCCCTTCGACTTGCTCATCTTGAGGCCGTCGTCGCCGAGCACGATGCCGTGCGCGGCAACGGTTTTGAAGGCGGGCCGATCGAACAGCGCGGTCGAGAGCACGTGCAGGGTGTAGAACCAGCCGCGGGTCTGACCGTTGTACTCGACGATGAAATCGCCCGGATTGTGCGACTGGAACCAGTCCTGGTTCTCGAACGGGAAGTGCACCTGCGCGTACGGCATCGACCCGGACTCGAACCAGCAGTCCAGCACCTCGGGAACCCGGCGCATCGTGGACTTCCCGGTCGGGTCGTCCGGGTTCGGGCGGGTCAGCTCGTCGATCATCGGCCGGTGCAGGTCGGTCGGGCGCACCCCGAAATCGGCCTCAAGCTGGTCGAGTGAACCGTACACGTCGACCCGCGGATAGGCCGGGTCGTCGGAGATCCACACCGGGATCGGGCTGCCCCAGTAGCGGTTCCGGCTGATGTTCCAGTCCCGGGCCCCTTCGAGCCACTTGCCGAACTGCCCGTCCTTGATGTGCTCGGGCACCCAGGTGATGTCCTGGTTCAGCTCGACCATCCGGTCCCGGAACGTGGTGACCGCGACGAACCACGACGGCACTGCCATGTAGATCAGCGGCTGACCGGACCGCCAGGAATGCGGGTACGAGTGCTCGATCGTCTCGTGCCGCAACAGCTTTCCGGCCGCCTTGAGGTCCTTGATGATGACCGGGTTCGCGTCGAACACCTGCAGGCCCTGGTACGGCGGCACCATCGCGGTGAACTTGCCGCCCGCATCGAGCGGCTGCACGATCTCGATGCCGTTCGCGGTCGCGACGTCCATGTCCTCCTCACCGAACGCCGGTGCGAGGTGGACGATTCCGGTGCCGGAGTCGGTGGTGACGTAGTCGGCGGACAGCACCCGGTGCGCGTTCTCGTGCCCCTTGCCGGGGCCGTGGAAGAAGTCGAACGGCGGCGTGTAGGTCAGGCCGACCAGGTCGGCGCCCGTGTACTCGCCGAGCACCTCGGGGGACTCGCCGAGCTCGCGGGCGTAGTGACCGACGCGGGCCGCCGCGAGCAGGTAGGTGGGGTCGTCCTGGCCCGCCAGCACATCCCCCGTCGCTGCGCTCGCCCTGACATGCACGTAGTCGACGTCCGGGTGCACCGCGATCGCCAGGTTGGACGGCAGCGTCCAGGGCGTGGTGGTCCAGATCAGCGCGTTGGCGCCGTCCAGCGGGGACCCTTCGGCGTTGATCACCATGTCGACCGTGACGGCCGGATCCTGACGCATCTTGTATGCGTCGTCGAGCCGGGTCTCCTGGTTCGACAGCGGCGTCTGCTCGTACCAGCTGTACGGCAGCACCCGGAAGCCCTGGTAGATCAGGCCCTTGTCGTACAGCTCCTTGAACGCCCACATGACCGACTCCATGAAGTCGAGGTCAAGGGTCTTGTAGTCGTTGTCGAAGTCGACCCAGCGCGCCTGCCGGGTCACGTAGTCGCGCCACTCGTCGGTGTACCGGAGCACGGACTGCTTGCAGTACGCGTTGAACTCGGCGAGGCCCATCGCGTCGATCTGCGACTTGTCCTTGATGCCGAGCTGCTTCTCGGCCTCCAGCTCGGCGGGCAGGCCGTGGCAGTCCCAGCCGAAGCGGCGTTCGACCTTCCTGCCGCGCATCGTCTGGTAGCGCGGGATCAGGTCCTTGACGTACCCGGTGAGCAGGTGCCCGTAGTGCGGCAAACCGTTGGCGAACGGCGGGCCGTCGTAGAACACGAATTCGTCGGCGCCGTCCCGGTTCTCGATCGAGGCCCGGAAGGTGTCGTCGGCGTCCCACGCGGCGAGGACCCGCTGCTCGAGTTCCGGGAAGTTCACGCCGGCACCGGCCGTCCCTGCGGTCAGGTCGACGCGTGGATAGGTCTCGCTCACTGTGGTGCTCCCTGTGCCTGTCACTCTGGCACGGGGACGACTCGGGCGCCGGTGCGCCGTGGCCGCGGTACCACCCCGCTTGCCCGGACGGGCGACCTGCCGCCACATCCGGACCACTCATAAGCTCGGCTGTGACGGGCCGAACCCGTTCGGTTCTACTTGGCACCCGCGCCACCCGGTTCGGGGTGGCGCTGCGCCGTTCTTCCGAAGACTCCCCGGTGATGGCCGGATCAACGCCGTCTGCCACCGCCCGATGAGGTCCGGGCGGATGTCATGGGCCGATTCTAGTCGGACCCGTCAAATTCGTTCCTCGTTGCGCCGTCCGTCCCGGCGCCCCGGTCGCGGCCGCCGGGCGCACCGCCCGGTGCGGTGTTGCCCCGGAGCGAACTCACGAGCAGCAACACCGCACCGACGACGCAGACCACGATGCAGCCCCAGGCCCAGACCACCGAACCGGTCATCAGCGCGATGACCAGTAGGGCGAACCCCACCGCGGCCATCGCCAGGGTCAGCACCAGCATCTAGAGCCCCCTGCCACGAGCCGTCACGACCACGGCCCTCTCGGCGCCGGGTCAGCTGTTCCCTTTGGCGAACGACTTCGAGCCCTCGGACCCGAAGGCATCCTGGCCGCCGTCGACCGGGACCGCGGACCCGCGCTGCTCGAGCTCCTCGAGCTGCGACTCCAGGTACGACTTCAGCCGCACCCGGTACTCGCGCTCGAACGTCTTGAGGCGCTCGATCCGCTCCTCCAGCACGCTGCGCTGCTGGTTGATGGTCGCCATGATCTCGGTGTGCTTCTTCTCGGCGTCCGCCTGCAGGGCGTCGGCCTTCTCCTTGGCCTGACGCAGCTGCGTCTCCGAGCGGGTCTGCGCGTCGGACAGCAGCGCCTCGGACTTCTGCTTGGCCTCGGCGACCATCGTCTCCGACCGGCTGCGGGCGTCGCTGACGAGCTGCTCGGAGTTCGAGCGGGCGCTTGACACGAGCTGCTCGGATTCGTTCTTGGCGTCGCCGGTGAGGCGGTCCGCCATCTCCTGGGCGAGGCCGAGGATCTTCGCGGCCTGGAGGTTGGCCTCCTCGGCGGCTCCGGCCCGGGCCGGAGCCGGCGCGGGGGCCGGTGCCACCGGCTTCGGCGGCTCGACGACCGGCGCGGGTGCCGGGGCGGGGGCAGGCGGAGGGGTCGGCGCGGGCGCGGCCGCGGCAACGGGGCGCGGCGCCTTCTTGGCATCCGCGAGCTCCTGATCGAGTTCACCGACACGCTGGCGGAGGTCCGCGTTCTCCTCGATCAGGCGGGCGAGCTCCTGCTCGACCAGGTCGAGGAAGGCATCGACCTCGTCCTCGTTGTAGCCACGCTTCCCGATTGGAGGCTTGCTGAACGCGACGTTGTGAACATCAGCTGGTGTCAGCGGCATGGAAGGATCCCTTCGCGCATCTGTTGGCGGTCAAGCAAGCATTCAGTTATGGCGCATCCACTGCAGGACCACGTATTCACGTTGTAACTGCGGGTCATTGTTTCACACCCGACCCGCGGTCAGCGCCAGTCCCCGATTCGTGCACGTCATGCGGCAAGTCCCTGAGTGACTTGCATCAGGATGAACACGATGAACAGCAAGACCATGATTGACAGGTCCAACCGAATCCCGCCGAGCGAAATCGACGGGATGAGTCGCCGGAGCAACTTGATCGGCGGATCCGTGACCGTGAAAATCGCCTCGAGAACGACGACGACAAAGCCTGTCGGCCGCCAGTCCCGCGCGAACGTTCGGATGAACTCGACGATGATTCGGCCGATGAGAAGCAGCCAGAACACGAACAGCACGAAGTAGATCACCGCGAACAAGGGCACTCCACCACTCTGCCTGACGTGCCGGGCCCGGTCACAATCGGGCCACTCGCGGCCGGGCCACCGACAACCGGGTGCGACCGGTGAACACCGGTCGCACCCGTGGTCCTCGCGCCGCCGGGACCCGGCGGCACCTGGCTATTTCTGATTGTAGAAACCGTTCTCGGCGATCCGGCGACGTTCCTCCGCGGACACGTCGATGTCCGCCGGTGAGAGCAGGAACACCTTCGTTGCCACCTTGTCGAACGAGCCGCGCAGCGCGAACGCGAGGCCGGCGGCGAAGTCGACGAGCCGCTTGGCGTCGGCGTTGCTCATCTCGACCAGGTCCATGATCACCGGCGTGCCGTCACGGAACCGTTCCCCGATGATGCGGGCCTCGCCGTAGTCCCGTGGGCGCAGCGTGGTGATCTTCGACAGCGGACCGCCCTCGTCGAACATCGGGGCGCGCCTGCTCTCGATCCGCGGCTGGGTGTTGACCGCGAGCGAACCGTGGGTCGCCGCGGGCCGGGTTCCGACGCCCTGGGAGGGGGCGGGCCGCGACGTGCGCGGCGGCAGCGGCTCCATCCGACGGGGAGCGGGCTGCCGGTCGTCGAGGTCGTCCCGTCCGCCGTAGCCCGCATCGTCGTACCCGCCGTCGACGCCGTCCTCGTAGCGGCTTCGCGGGGCTCGACGGGGCTCGTCGAGGTAGTCGTCCTCGTAGTCCTCGAGCGGAACCATGCCGAAGTAAGCCTTGAACTTGTGCAGAGTGCTCATCGATCGACCTTCCTTGGCGCGGCGGATAATCGGTCGGGACGCCGATCAGTTCATTTCGAGGCTATCGGCCTCGAACCCAACAGGGCGGTTCCGACACGCACGCACGTCGATCCGTGTCGGACCGCACTCTCGAGGTCTGCGGTCATCCCGGCCGACAACATGCGCGCGTCCGGATGGTCACGCAACACGTCGTGGTGGGCGGCCGCGAGTGTAGCGAAAGACCGGTCCGGGTCGGCGCCCAGCGGCGGGACCGCCATCAATCCGGCCAACACGAGACCCGGTGCGGCTGCGGCCCGTTCGGCCAGCGCGGGCAGCTCCTCCAGCGGAACGCCGCCGCGGTGGATGTCGCCGTCGATGCTCACCTGCAGCAGCACCAGCAGCGGCGCCGACCGGTCCCCCGCCTCCAGCGCCGCGGTCGACGCCGCGGCGAGCGCGTCCACCAGCCGGGGGCTGTCCACGGAGTGCACCGCGTGCGCCCAGCGGGCGACGGCCCGCGCCTTGTTCCGCTGCACGCTGCCGATCATGTGCCATCGGGCATCGGTGAGGTCGGCCAGGTCGGCCACCTTCGCGGTGGCCTCCTGTTCCCGGGACTCCCCGAATTCGCGGCAGCCGAGGTCGTACAGGATCCGGGCGTCCGACGCGGGGAAAAATTTGGTGACCGGCAGCAACTGCACCGCATCCGGGGCCCGGCCCGCGGCGAGCGCGGCCCGGGTGAGGCGGTCCCGCACGGAGGTCAGGGCGGCCGCGATGGCATCGCCGCGGCCCGGCGGGGCCGGGTGACCGTCACTCACCGTCGATCGACTCCATCCAGATCACGCCGCCGATCCGCCCGGTCACCCCGGAGCGGCGGTAGCTGAACAGCGTCCGGTCCTCGATGGTGCAGCGCGGGTCCTCCGCGACGCCGCCGACCCCGGCCTCGAGCAGCTGCCTGCGCAGCCCGGCCCGCAGGTCCAGGCCGGGGGTGCCGCGGTCGGTGGTGGTTGCGCTGCCGGGAAGGTGCGCCTCCACATCGGCCCGCATCGCGGCGGGCACCTCGTACTGGCGTCCGCTCGCGGACGGCCCGAAGAACGCCCCGATCCGGGACAGTTCGGCGCCGTTGGCGACCATCTCGTCGAGCACCCGGGGCACGATCCCGATCCGGGCACCCACCCGGCCCGCGTGCACCGCCGCGATCACGCCCGCCTCGTCGTCGGACAGCAGCAACGGCACACAGTCGGCGGTGAGGACCACCAGCGCCAGGTTGCGTTCGGTGGTGACCAGCGCGTCGGTCGCCTCGACCGGCGCATCGACCGGTCCGGACACGACGGCGACGTTCCGGCTGTGGATCTGCTCCATCCAGACCAGCCGCTCGTAGGGCAGCCCGATCCCGGCGGCCAGCCGACGCCGGTTGGCGTCGACGGCAGCGGGATCGTCCCCGACGTGGTCGCCGAGGTTGAACGAGTCGTACGGCGCCGCCGACACCCCGCCGGTCCGCGAGGTGACGACGCGGCGGACCCGAACCGAGGACGTCACGGGTGCGGCCGTCACCGGCGCATGAAGTCGGGCACGTCGACGTCGTCGTCGCCGTCCTCGTCCACCGGGACCGCGCGGGCGGTGGCGCCGACCGGGATCGGCGGCAGTGCACCGGTCGCCGGTTCGCGCCGCGGCTCCCGCACCTCCGCACTGTGCTGGGGTGCCTGCGCCGGCTGCGCGGGCTCCTCGGCCGCCGCCGGGGACCGGCCGATCTCGCCGGCCCTGGCGACGCCGATGGTGCCGCGCCCCGCGGGCTGCTGCGCCTGCTGCGGCGGCGCGTCGGGACGGCGCACCGGGGCACCTCCGTCGAAGCCCGCCGCGATGACCGTGACCCGGACCTCGTCGCCGAGTGAATCGTCGATGACGGTGCCGAAGATGATGTTCGCGTCGATGTGCGCGGCCTCCTGGACCAGCGAGGCCGCCTCGTTGATCTCGAACAGGCCGAGATCCGAGCCGCCCGCGATCGACAGCAGCACGCCGCGGGCACCCTCCATCGACGCCTCGAGCAGCGGCGAGTTGATCGCGGTCTCCGCGGCCTGGATCGCACGGCCGTCGCCGCGGGCGGAGCCGATGCCCATCAGCGCGCTGCCCGCGCCGGACATGACGCCCTTGACGTCGGCGAAGTCGACGTTGATCAGGCCGGGGGTGGTGATCAGGTCGGTGATGCCCTGAACGCCGTTGAGGAGCACCTCGTCGGCGGAGCGGAACGCGTCCATCAGCGACACCGCGGCGTCGCCGAGCTGCAGCAGCCGGTCGTTGGGGATGACGATCAGGGTGTCGCAGGACTCGCGCAACGCCTGGATCCCGTTGTCGGCCTGGCTGCCGCGGCGCTTGCCCTCGAACGAGAACGGCCGGGTGACGACGCCGACGGTCAGGGCGCCGAGCTTGCGGGCGATCGAGGCGACGACGGGGGCTCCGCCGGTGCCGGTGCCGCCGCCCTCACCGGCGGTGACGAACACCATGTCGGCCCCCTTGAGGACCTCCTCGATCTCGTCCTTGTGGTCCTCGGCGGCCTTGCGGCCGACCTCCGGGTCCGCGCCCGCGCCGAGACCGCGGGTCAGTTCGCGTCCGACGTCGAGCTTGACGTCGGCGTCGGACATCAGCAGGGCCTGGGCGTCGGTGTTGACCGCGATGAACTCGACTCCCTTGAGTCCCTGCTCGATCATGCGGTTGACCGCATTCACACCGCCGCCGCCGATGCCGACGACCTTGATAACGGCGAGGTAGTTGTGCGGGGGCGTCATGGGCTCTCGCCTTCCGTGTATGTGTGTTCGCGCTGAAGGTGTTGCTGGCGATGCTGACGTTACTTGTGGCGCTGAGGTTACTGGTGTTCCCGGATCTCATATGCATCCGAGACCCCGGGAAACCCTAAACCTCAACCATAGAGTTATGGTTATGTCAAGTGGATGACTGAGGCGAAACGCTACGGCCGGCCACGGTGCTCGGCCAGCAGGCGCGCCGGTCGACACGCCGATTTGTCGGGTGATCCGGCGCGGGCTCGCCTCACCGGATCGTCGGCAGGTCGGGGCTGGACACGTCGTACACCTGACCGGGCTGGCCGAGCAGCGGCACGACAATCGCCGCCTTCCGGTCCGAATGGTCCGCGCTCCCCCACAGCAGCTGCCTGCCGTCCGCGAGGGTGAGGTGAATGTCCGACAGCGACCCCGCCGACACCTCCGTCACCTGCGGCCGCAGCTGCGGGGGCAGCGAACTCAGCGCCGTCAACGCGTCCCGCGTCGCCGGATCGTCTCGGCCCGGCCGATCCACCGCGAGCCGCGGCAGGCCTGGCGGTGCCGGCTCGATCGCGTACGCCACCCCGGACGCGTCCATCAGATGCGTCCCCTCGGGCGTGTCGTAGAAGACCGCCGGCTGCCGCTCGGTCACGGTGACCCGGATCGTCGACGGGTACTCCCGCTCCACCCGGACGTGATCGACCTTCGCGATCGCCGCAACCCGCTGCGCCGCGGCGCCGGTGTCGACCCGAAGCAGCGGCTGTCCCGACGGTATCGACAGCGCAGCAAGCACCTCCTCGGTCGGCACCCCGGCATTCCCGACGACGGCGATCGTGCGGGCGGACAGCAGCGGGGTCAGCCACAGCACCAGCCCGAGCGCGATCAGCACGACGACCGCGGCCGCGGTGAGGTAGAGCGGCTTCCGGTTGCGCCGCGCCGCTGCCTTCCCCGATCCGGACGTCACCCGGGTCGGCCGGGCACCGGTGCGGCCCCGCACCGGCCCGCGGGCCCCGGCAGCCGCCGTGGCCCGGCCCGACCCCCGACGGGGGGTCATGCCCGGTCCCCGGACCGTCCCGCCGCGTCCGGCCGCATCCGGGAGCCGGGTGCCGCGGCGAGGGCGCCGAGGATCTCCTTGCCCAGCATCGTCACGTCACCGGCACCCATCGTGATGATCACGTCGCCGCTGCGCGCGAGGGAGGCGACCTGCCGCGGCGCCATCGACAGGTCCGGCTGGTAGTGCACCGGCCGGGTCACCGCCTGCGCGACCAGCGCGCCGCTGACCCCGGGCAGCGGCTTCTCCCGCGCCCCGTACACGTCGAGCACGACCACCTCGTCGGCGAGGTCGAGGGCCTCGCCGAACTCCGTCGCGAACGCCGCGGTCCGCGAGTACAGGTGCGGCTGGAACACGACGTGGACCCGGCCACCCGACCCGCGCACCAGTTCGCGGGCCGCGCCGAGCACCGCCCGCACCTCGGTCGGGTGATGCGCGTAGTCGTCGAACACCCGGACGCCGTTCTCCCGGCCGGTGTACTGGAAACGCCGGTGCACGCCGCCGAAGCCGCCGATGCCCTCGACGATCTCGTCGACGTCGGCCCCCGCCTCCCTCGCCGCGAGCAGCGCGCCGAGCGCGTTCAACGCCATGTGCCGCCCCGGAACGGACAGCCGCAGTTCCCGCGGCGCCGATTCCCCGGACAGCTGGATCCGGGCGACACCGCCGACGTCCCGCGGCTCCCAGGACAGCAGCCGCGCATCGACCGGGACCGTGCCCGCCGAGTCATCAGCGCCGTATCCGACGACCCGGATCGGCAGGCCGCGTGCGGCGACCCGCTCGGCGAGTGCCGCGGACCCGGGATCGTCCAGGCACGCCACCAGCACGCCGCCCGGCAGGATCCGGTCCGCGAAGTCGTCGAACACCTGGACGTACGCCTCGGCGGTGCCGAAGAAGTCGAGGTGATCGGCCTCCACGTTGGTCACGATCACCACGTTGGGGTCGTACTGCAGCAGCGACCCGTCGCTCTCGTCGGCCTCCGCGACGAACACGTCCCCGGAGCCGTGGTGCGCGTTGGTGCCCGCCTCGTTCAGTTCGCCGCCCACCGCGAACGACGGGTCGGCACCGCAGTGCTGGAGGGCGACGACGAGCATCGACGTCGTCGACGTCTTGCCGTGGGTCCCGGCGACCAGCAGGGTCCGGTGGTCCGCCATCAGCGACGCCAGCACCTCGGGCCGCATGATCACCGGGATGTCCCGTTCCGCGGCGGCGACCAGTTCCGGGTTGTCCTTCGGGATCGCGGCATGGGTGGAGACCACGACGGTCGGGCCGCCGGGCAGCAGGTCGAGGGCGCTGGCGTCGTGCCCGATCCGCACCTCCGCCCCGCGGGCCCGCAGCGCAAGCACCGTCCGGCTCTCCTTGGCGTCCGACCCGGACACCTGACCGCCGCGGGCCAGCAGGATGCGGGCAATGCCGGACATGCCCGCGCCGCCGATCCCGACCATGTGCACCCGCTCGAGATGCGGGGGCAGAGCCACCGATCCACCGTTCGCGTTCACCGCTGACCACCCTTCGCGACGTCGAGAACCACCCGTGCGACCGTGTCCGCGGCGTCGCGGTGCCCGGCACCGGCGGCCGCCGCCCCCATAGCGGCGAGCCGGTCCCGGTCGCGCAGCAACGGCACGACCGTGTCGGCGACGAACGCGGGGGTCAGGTCGGCGTCGGCGACCAGCAGCCCGCCGCCCGCCGCGACAACCGGCCGCGCGTTGAGTTCCTGTTCCCCGTTGCCGTGCGGCAGCGGCACGTACACCGCGGGCAGTCCCACCGCGGAGATCTCGGCGACGGTCATCGCGCCGGAGCGGCACACGGTCGCGTCGGCGGCGGCGAGCGCGAGGTCCATCCGCGTCAGGTAGGGCACCGCGACGTACGGGGCGGCCGGGTTGTGCTGCGCGACGTCGAGGGTGTTCTTCGGTCCGTGCGCATGCAGCACCGAGATGCCCGCCGCGGCGAGCGCCTCGGCGGCCCCGGACACCGCGTCGTTGAGCGAACGCGCACCCTGCGATCCGCCGGTCACGAGCAGGACGGGCCCGTCGGCGGGCAACCCGAAGTGGGCGCGGGCCTGCGCCCGCAGCCCGGCCCGGTCGAGGCCGGTGATCGAGGAGCGGACCGGGATGCCGACGACCTGCGCGTCGCGGCCGATCCCGCTGTCCGGCACGGCGGCGAGGACCCGGGCCGCGACCCGGGCACCGATCTTGTTGGCGATGCCCGCGCTGGCGTTGGCCTCGTGCACGACGACCGGGATGGCGCGGCGCCTGCGGGTGAGTCCACCACGGCGGGGCCGCGCAAACCCTCTGCCCGCGGCCAGGTAGGCGGGCAGCGCGACGTAGCCGCCGAAGCCGACGATCACGTCCGCGTTCACGGCGTCGAGCACCTCGCGGGTGCGGCGGACGGAGGCCCGGACCCGGCCGGGCAGCCGCAGCAGGTCCATCGTGGGCTTGCGCGGCAGCGGCACCGGCGGGATCAGTTCGAGGGGATATCCGCGGTCCGGGACCAGGGTGGTCTCGAGGCCGCGTTCGGTGCCGAGTGCGGTGACCGTCACCGTTGGGTCGAGTCGGCGCAGCGCGTCGGCGACCGCGAGGGCGGGCTCGATGTGCCCGGCGGTGCCACCCCCCGCGACGACGACGGACAGGCCGGACGATCTACCGCTCACACTCACCTACGAAATCCTCGTTCACCAAAGCCACGGTCATGACGGTCGTCGCGGCGCCCGGAGGACCGGTCCCGCCGCGGGTCCGATGCTAGTGCCTGCCGACGTCGCGGGTCCTGGCCCGGTCCCCGCGTGCCCCGGCCTGCCTGCGGCTCCCCGCCGCGCTGCTGGTCCCGGCGGCGCTGGTCGTCCCGGCGGCGCTGGTCGTCGCGGCGGCGCTGGTCCTCGTGACGGCGCCGTTCCCGCTGCTGCGCGGCGCGGCGCTGCGCCTCCCGCTGCGCGGCCCGCTTCCGGTCCGCCTTCTCCGCGGCGGCGCGCTGCGCTGCCGCCACCTTCCCCGGCGAATACTGCTCCGGTTTCGGCAGCCGCAGCAGCCTGCCGAACCGGCCGTCGTTGCCCGCGTGCAGGGCCGCCACCGCCTCCGGCTCGTGCCGGGCCGCGTTCGCGACGATGCCGAACATCAGCAGCGTGATCGCCGTCGAGGTGCCGCCCGCCGACACCAGCGGCAGCTGCTGGCCGGTGACCGGCAACAGGCCGATCACGTAGCCGATGTTGATCATCGCCTGCGCCAGGATCCACGTTGTCGCGGCCGCGGTGAGCAGCCGCAGAAACGGGTCGACCGAGCGCATCGCGATCCGCAGCCCGGTGTACACGAACAGGGCGAACAGCCCGATCACCGCGGCGCACCCGATGAATCCGAGTTCCTCGCCGATGATCGCGAAGATGAAGTCGTTGTGCGCGTTCGGCAGGTAGTTCCACTTGGCGCGGGACTGCCCCAGCCCCCGGCCGAACAGTCCGCCGTCGGCGAGGGAGAACTTCGCCTGCCTGCTCTGATAGTTGGCGCCCTGCGGGTCGTCGCCGGGGTTGAGGAAGCCGAAGATGCGGGCGGCGCGATAGTCGGCGGAGAACGCCAGGATCACCGCGCCGACGCCGACGCCGAACACCACCCCGGCGAACAGCTTGAGCGGCAGGCCCGCGAACCACAGCAGGGCGCCGACCACGATCACGAACGTGACCGTCGTCGAGTAGTTCGGCTGCAGGATCACCAGCAGCGACGCCAGCAGCGCACCCGGCACCAGCGGGATCAGCAGTTCCTTCACCGGGGCACCGGGGCGGCGGGTGGCCAGCACGTGCGCGCCCCAGATCACCAGCGCGACCTTCGCCAGCTCGGACGGCTGGAACGACAACGTTCCCAGCGTGAACCAGCGGCGGGCACCACCCGACAACGTGCCAATGCCCGGGATGAGGACCAGGAACAGCATCACCAGCGACACCACGAAACCGGGGAGCGCGAGCGCCCGCAACAGGTGCACCGGAATCCGCAGCGCGACATAGAACAGCAGCGCGCCGAGCAGCGCGAAAATCAGCTGGGTGGTGAACATGCTGTACGCGGATCCGGTGTCGGCGTACGCCTCGACGCTCGACGCGGACAGCACCATCACCAGGCCGAGAACGGTGAGCAGGGTCGCGATCGTGACGACCAGGTGGAACGACGCGAGCGGCCGGGACAGCCAGGCCCCGAACCGGGCGCGGACCGCCGTCACCGACTGCGCCGACCGCTCCATCGCGGTCCGGGGCCGGTCGGAACGGTGCGCGTCGGAACGCTGCCGGTCGGGACGCGCACGGTCGGACGGTGCCCGGTCGGGGGCGCGGCGGCCGCCGCGCGCGGGGCGGGCGCTCTCAGCCGTCGACATGGTCCCGGGTGCCGTCCGGGGCGTCGCCGAGCGACCGCACCGCCGCAGCGAAGCTCCGGCCGCGGTGCCCATAGTCGGTGAACATGTCCAGCGATGCCGCGGCGGGCGCGAGCAGCACCGTGTCACCGGGCGCCGCCGCATCGGCGGCGACCCGGACCGCGCGGGCCATCACCGCATCGGGCGTGTCGGTGGCACTCACCCGTTCATCGTGCCCCGGTTCGATCCGCCGGACGAGGACCTGCGGCGCGTGTCGGGCGAGTGCGTCCGCGATGTCGCCAGCGTCACGGCCGAACAGGACCGCGGCGACCAGTCGATCCGCGACCTCGGCGACGAGGTCGTCGACGCGGGCACCCTTGAGCAGCCCGCCCGCAATCCACACCACCCGCGGGTGCGCGAGCAGCGAGGTCCGGGCGGCGTGCGGGTTGGTGGCCTTCGAGTCGTCGATGTAGGTGACGCCGTCAACGTCCGCGACCCGCGCGGCGCGGTGCGGCCCCACCTGGTACGAGCGCAGCCCGTCCCGGACCGCGGCGGCATCGACGCCGATCGACCGGGCCAGCGCCGCCGCGGCGAGCGCGTCCATCAGCCCTGCCGGGCCGGGCGGGGTGACGTCGTCGATGTCGGCGAGGAGCTCGCCGGACCCGAACGCGCGGTCAACGAGGCGGCCGCCGTCGACGCCGAGCTCGTCGGGTCCGGGGGCGCCGAGCCGGAACCCGACGGTGCGGGCGGCCGGGGCTCCCCCGGCCAGGGACGCCGCGACCGGATCGTCGAGTCCGACGACCGCGACGTCACCGGTCAGGGCCTGCGCCTTCGCGTCGATGTATCCCCGCATCCCCCCGTGCCAGTCGAGGTGGTCCTCGGCGATGTTGAGGACGGCGCCTGCGGCGGGGTGCACGGACGGCGCCCAGAACAGCTGGAAACTCGACAGTTCCACGGCCAGCGCGTCGTGCCGCGGCCGCGCGCGCAGCGCGTCGGTGACGGGCAGCCCGATGTTGCCGCAGGCGACGGCCGCGATGCCCGCGGTCCGCAGGATCGACTCGAGCATCGAGGTGGTCGTGGTTTTGCCGTTGGTTCCGGTCACCACCAGCCACCGGCGGGGCGGACCGTAGATCTCGGCCCGGTCGATCCGCCACGCGAACTCGACGTCGCCCCAGATCGGGACCCCGACGCCGGCCGCGGCGGCGAGCACCGGGGAATCGGCGCGCCAGCCGGGGCTGGTGATCACCTGCGCGAAGTCGGCGGCCGCCGCGACGGCCTCGTCGGGTGTCACGGTCGCGACCGCGTGCTCGGCCGCGGCTGCCGCGAGCGCGTCCGCGTTGCCGTCGGTGAGGGTGACCTCGGCTCCGAGGTCGCGCAGCGGTGCGATCAGCGCGCGCCCGGAGATGCCCGCGCCGGTGACGAGGACCGGTGCGCCGCGCAGCCGCGACAACTCCACGTTCACCGTCAGTCCCCGACCACCGCGAGGTACTCGCTGTAGAACAGGGCGAGGCCGACCGCCGAGGCGATCGCCGCCAGCAGCCAGAAGCGGATGATGACGGTGGTCTCCGCCCAGCCGCCGAGCTCGAAGTGGTGGTGGAACGGCGCCATCCGGAACACCCGGCGCCTGCTGGACCGGAACACCGCAACCTGGATCACCACCGACGCGGCCTCCGCGACGAACAGCGCGCCGACGACGACCATCAGCAGCTCGGTGCGGGTGACGATGGACAGGCCGGCGAGCAGGCCGCCGAGGGCCAGCGACCCGGTATCGCCCATGAAGATCTTGGCGGGGGCCGCGTTCCACCAAAGGAAGCCGATGCAGGCACCGGCGGCGGCCGCGCAGATCAACGCCAGGTCGAGGGGGTCGCGGACGTCGTAGCAGCCCTTGCCGGGGTTGGTGGCGCACGCGTTGCGGTACTGCCAGAACGTGATCACCGTGTAGGCCCCGAGCACCATCGTCATCGACCCGGCGGCGAGGCCGTCCAGGCCGTCGGTCAGGTTCACCGCGTTCGACCAGGCGCTGACCAGCAGGTACACGAACAGGATGAACACGATCGAGCCCATCGACACGGTCGCGATGTCCCGCACGTAGGACAGCTGCGTGCTGCCCGGGGTGAGGCCGTCGTCGTTGCGGAACTGCAGCGCGAGGATCGCGAACAGCACGGCCGCGATCAGCTGACCGACCAGCTTCGCGGTCTTGTTCAGGCCGAGGTTGCGTTGCTTGCGGATCTTGATGAAGTCGTCGAGGAAGCCGACGCCCGCGAGGACCGTGGTCAGCCCGAGCACCAGCAGCGCGGACGCGGTCGGCCCCTCGGCGTCGTACCCGATCCCGATCAGGTGCGAACCCCAGTACCCGGCCCACAGTCCGATGATGATCGCGACGCCGCCCATCGTCGGGGTGCCGCGTTTGGCCTGGTGGCTGGCCGGACCCTCGACCCGGATCTCCTGCCCGAAGCCCTGCCGGGAGAACATCTTGATCAGCACCGGGGTCAGCAGGATCGACACCGCCAACGCGATGCCGCCCGCGAACAGGATCTGTCTCACCGGTCGTGCTCCTCGCTCGTCTCGTGAACATCAACCACCGGATCGGCCAGCAGTGCCTCGGCGACCGTCCACAGCCCCACCGACTGGGACGCCTTCACCAGCACGATGTCGCCGGGCCGCACCTCGCGGCGCAGGATCTCGATCGCCGCGTCGGCGTCGGGCACCAGGGTCGACTCGTCGCCCCACGAACCCTCCATCACGGCGCCCTGGTGCAGGCCGTGCGACGGTCGCCCGTCACCGACGACGATCAGCTTCGTCACGTCGAGGCGCACCAGGAACCGGCCGATCGCGTCGTGCTCGACGACGGTGTCGGGGCCGAGTTCGGCCATCTCGCCGAGCACCGCCCAGGTGCGGCGCCGCTCGGCACCGGCCCGGCTCATCGACGCGAGGGCCTTGAGCGCGGCCCGCATCGAGTCGGGGTTGGCGTTGTAGGAGTCGTTGACGATGGTGACGCCGTCGGCGCGGGTCCGCACGTCCATCCGCTTCGCCGACGCGGCGCGGGCCCCGTTCAGCGCG
This sequence comes from Rhodococcus sp. NPDC054953, assembly GCF_053609225.1. Classification (NCBI taxonomy): domain Bacteria; kingdom Bacillati; phylum Actinomycetota; class Actinomycetes; order Mycobacteriales; family Nocardiaceae; genus Rhodococcus; species Rhodococcus sp. NPDC054953. Next base: position 110,534 of record NZ_JBSGXD010000016.1, read on the forward strand.
GCCGCGACCTGCTCGATGCCCGCCCCGCACTCGAGGGCGACGGCGGCGGCGGCGAGCGCGTTGCCGACCTGGTGCTCGCCGTGCACGCCGAGCGCGATGCGGACGTTGCCCTGCGGGGCGACGAGGGTGAACTCGGCGCGCGCCTGATCGTCGAGGCGGATGTCGACGGCCCGCACGTCGGCGGACGCCGACTGCCCGACCGTGACGACCCGGGCGCGGGTCCGGGTGGCCATCGCCGCGACCAGCGGGTCGTCGGCGTTGAGGACCGCGACACCGCCGTCCTCGGCGGCGGGCAGCGCCTCGACCAGCTCGCCCTTCGCGGTCGCGATGGCCTGCTGGGAGCCGAACTCGCCGAGGTGCGCGGAGCCGACGTTGAGGACGACACCGATCCGCGGCGGCACCGTCGCGGCGAGGTGCGCGATGTGCCCGACGCCGCGGGCGGACAGCTCCAGCACCAGGAAACGGGTGTCGGCGTCCGCGCGCAGCGCCGTCCACGGATGCCCGAGTTCGTTGTTGAACGAGCCGGGCGGCGCGACCACCGATCCGAGCGGGGCGAGGACCGCCGCGAGCAGATCCTTGGTGGACGTCTTGCCGGACGAGCCGGTGACCCCGACGACGGTCAGGTCGGGCAGCTCGGTGGTGACGGCGCCGGC
>NZ_JBSGXD010000017.1:0-44817 GCF_053609225.1 Rhodococcus sp. NPDC054953
TAGCTCGTCGAGGTCCATGTCTTGACGTTACTCGTATGTGTGTTCGATAGCAAGGGTGTTCGAGTGTGGATGTGATTGATGCGCAACAATATTCGGATCTGGCAAGTTGGGGAATCAAGAGTTCGACGTGGACTTCACCGGAGGAACCTGTCCGCGCGCTCGGTGATGTGCTCGTGCAGTCGCGTCGCGGCGGTCGTCGGCTGGCTGCTGCCCGTGGCGAGGCCGATCGTGCGGTCGCCCATGCCGGTCAGGGGAATGGTCACCAAGCCGGGATGCGGGGTCTCCGCTGCGGGCAGCACGGCGACGCCGAGGCCGTGCCCGACGAGCGCCCGGATCGTCTCGAACTCGCTGATCTCGAATGCGACCTGCGGGGTGAATCCCGCCTCCGCGCAGCGTGAATCAAGGACCTGCCGAAGGTGATAGGTCGGCGGGTTGGCGATGAACCGTTCCCCGGTCAGCTCCGCGAGATCGACCCGGCGGCGACCGGCCAGCCGGTGGGCGCCGGCGACGTGTAGCAGTAGCCGCTGACGGCCAAGGACCGTCACGGGCAGGTCGTCGGGTGGTGGGATCATCACGGCGAGGTCGAGGTGGCCGTCGCGCACCATCCCGGCGAGCGCCTCGCCGTGCGCCTGGACGAGGTGCAGCCGGATGCGCGGTGCCACCCGGTGGAAGTCGGCGAGCAGGGACGGGATGCTCACCGGGCCGAGGGTCAGCGGGAAGCCGAATCGGACGAGTCCGCCGTCGGGGTCGGCGTTCCCGCGGACCGCGGACACGGCGTCGTCGAGCGCCGCCACCAGGTCGCGGGTTCGTTCGTGCAACTCGCGGCCGGCGGTGGTCAGGGTGACTCCGCGGCCGAGGTGTTGAAACAGCGGCACGCCCAGCGTGTCCTCAAGCGATCTGATTCGTCTGCTCAGCGACGACTGGGGCACCCCGAGAAGGTCTGCGGCGCGGGTGAAGTGCCCCTCGCGGGCGGCGGCGTCGAAGGCGGCCAGCTGGGGTACCACCGCCGCGGCCTCGTCCGTCAAGAACCGTTCCATATTCGGATCATAAACAGGCGATTACGTCATTGGACGGATCAGTCTTGTCGGAGCACGCTGGGGAGACCATCACCCGCGACAGGGAGGGCAACCATGAGGCGCAGTGAATCAGCAAGCACGGAAACGGAAATTGGCGGTGAGGTGGCCGACGTCGTGCTCATCGGGGGCGGCATCATGTCCGCGACGCTGGGGGCGTTGCTCTCCCGGGTGCAGCCCGACTGGTCGATCGTCCTGCTCGAGCGTCTCGACGACCTGGCCGGGGAGAGTTCGGGGCCGTGGAACAACGCGGGCACCGGCCACGCCGGGCTGTGCGAGCTCAACTACATGCCCGACCCCGACGACCCGACGACGCCTCAGAGCATCGGGCGTCGGTTCGGTCTCTCCCGCGAGTTCTGGGCGGCGCTCCTCGACGGCGGTGATCCTCCCGCGGCGGCGTCGGTCGTCACCCCGACCCCGCACATGAACGTCGTCTTCGGTGCCGCCGACGTCGACTACCTGCGGCGCCGCGTCGCCACCCTGCGCCGCTCCCCGCTGTTCTCGGACATGGAGTACACCGAGGATCCCGAGCTGATCCGACGGTGGGCGCCGCTGATCATGGACGGCCGAAGCGGCGACGGACCGATCGCCGCCACCCGCCACCAGGCAGGAACCGACGTCGACTTCGGCGCCCTGACCCGCGCGCTGGTGGACGCCATGACCGCCCACGGGGCGCGGGTCCGCCTGCACCACGACGTCACCCGACTGGCGCGCGGCGACGACGGGTTGTGGTCCGTGACCGGCCGGGACCGGAGCGCAGGCACCGGGTTTCGGCTCCGGTCCCGATTCGTGTTCGTCGGCGCGGGGGGCTACGCGCTGACCCTGCTGCAGCGGGCCGGGATCCCGGAGGTGCGCGGGTATGCGGTCTTCCCGCTCGGCGCGCAGTTCCTGCGCACCCGCACCCCCGATGTCGTGGCCCGGCACGACGCGAAGGTCTACGGGCAGGCTGCGGTCGGGGCGCCGCCGATGTCGGTGCCGCACCTCGACCGGCGCGTCGTCGACGGCTGCCCGGCGCTGATGTTCGGGCCGTACGCGACGTTCAGTACCCGGCTCCTCACGCACGGCAGCCTTCTCGACCTGTTTGCCACCGTCCGACCCCGGAACATCGTGCCGCTGCTGGCGGTCGGGGTCCGGAACCTGCCGCTGGTGCGGTACCTGGTTGGGCAGCTGCTCGCGTCGCGGAAGCGAAAGTTCGCGCAGCTCAGGCGGTTCTATCCCGAAGCGGACCCGGCCGACTGGGAGCTGGTGCAGGCCGGGCAGCGTGCTCAGCTGATCAAGCCGGACCGCCGCAGGGGCGGGGTTCTGACCTTCGGGACCGAGGTCGTGGCCGGTGCGGACGGCACCATCGCCGGTCTGCTCGGCGCCTCCCCCGGCGCGTCGGTCGCCCCGTCGGTGATGGTGGATCTGCTCGCCGCCTGCTTTCCCCGGCGCGTCGAGGGGTGGGCGCCGGTGCTGCGGGAACTCATGCCGGGAGCAGAGGACCTGGCGCCGATTCCGCAGGGCGGCAGGGACAGTCGAGGGTGACCCGTCCTGACGCCGTCAGTGGTGCTGCACCGTGATGTCCACGTCCCGGGGCGTCAGGGCGGCCACCAGCGCGGCCACCCCGAGGAGCGCGACCCCGCCGAGCAGGCCGATCGTGGTGAACGATTCGGTGAAGGCGTCCTGCGCGTGGACTGCCAACTCGGGGAGATCCGCCTGGCGCGCAACCTCCATTGCGCCGCCGAGGGATTCCTCGGAGACGCGGACGGCGGCGGACAACTCGTCGCTCGGGGGCAGGCCGGCGGTGACGGCGTCGAGGTGTAGTCCGTCGCGGTAGACGAGGGCGGCGACGCTGCCGAGGATCGCGACGCCGAGGACGTTGCCGAGGTCGTAGGCGGTCTCCTCGATCGCGGCGGCGCTGCCCGCCTTCTCGGGCGGGCTGCCGGACATGATCAGCGCCGACGCGATCGCCAGCGAACCCGCGCCGGCGCCGAGTACCGCGAGCGCGGCGGCCACCCACCCGTAGCCCAGCGGCGCCGGGGCGAGGTACAGCAGCAGGAAGCCGATCCCGGAGACGGCCAGGCCGCCCGCGAGGACCGCGCGGGCCCCGATCCGGGTAGCCAACGCGGGCGCGGTGATCGAGGTGACCGCGCCGCCCGCCGCCAGCGGCAGCAGGTGCACGCCCGCGCTCAGCGGCGAGCGACCCTGCACGAGCTGTAGCCACTGCGCGCCGAGCAGCAGCAGCGCCGCCATCGCGAACATCGCCGCGAGCGCGGCGACGGTGCCCGCAGTGAACGACCGCCGGGTGAACAGGCGGACGTCAAGCAGCGGGTCGGGCCTGCGCAGGCAGCGCATCGTGAACCAGGTCAGCAGCCCGGCGCCCGCGGCGAACACGGCCCACGCGGTCGGGTTGGCGATGCCGTGGTCGGGGTAGTGCTTGGCCATGTTCTTGATCGCCCACACCAGCGCAACCATGCCCGTGATCGACAGCAGCGACGCGAGCAGATCCCAGCGTCCGGCGGTCGGGACCCGCGACTCGGGCAGCAGCCACGCGCCGAATGCCAGTCCGACGACCATCAGCGGAACATTCACCAGAAACGCGGCGTGCCAGGAGAAGTGCTCGAGCAGCAGGCCCCCGACGATCGGGCCGATCGCGGCGCCCAGCGCGGTGACGGACGCCCAGATGCCGAGCGCGGTGGCCCGCTCCGCGGGGTCGCGGAACACCACGCGCACCATCGACAGGGTCGTCGGCATGATCATCGCACCGCCGAGGCCGAGCAGCGCGCGGACCGCGATCACGGCCTCCGGGCTGTCGGCGACCAGCACCAGCATCGACGCCACCGCGAACACCGCGAACCCGGCGAGCAGCAGCCGCTTGCGACCCCAGCGGTCGGCGAGCGCGCTGGCCGACACGAGCAGGCCCGCCAGCACCAGCGAGTAGGCGTCCACGATCCAGAGCTGTTGCGTCGCAGACGGTTGCAGGTCAGCGGCGAGATCGGGTAGCGCGACGTTGAGGACGGTCATGTCCATCACCACGGCGAGCAGACTCAGGGACAACACCGCGAGCGCGGCCCACCGGCGCGCGGGTGGCAGGTGGACCTCGTCGGCGACGGCCTGCATGGTTCGGTCACTCATCGTCGTGCTCCTCGATCCGCAGGAGGGCCGCCGCCGCCGCGGCGAGGAACGGCTCGGATAGGGGGGTGTCGTGCAGCAGGGCGTGGGTGGCAGCGCCGTCGGTGAACACCGCGAGCGCGACCGCGGCGTCGCGGCCGGTGTGGACGGACAGCACCTCGACCAGGCCCTCGAACCACGTCGCCGCCAGCTCCCGCAGGCTGTCCTGGTGCAGGGCGGCCGCGTAGGTCGCCGCATCCGCGCGTACCCGGTCGGTGTTGCTGACGTACTCGAACAGGATCCGGCCGACTGTCGCGGGCGTCGGACCCGCGGCCGCCAGCTGGTCGGCGATTTCCCGCAGGTCGGCGGCGGCGCGGTCCCGCAGCAGCGTCAGCGCCTCGCACCCCAGCGCGTCGAGGGAGGTGAAGTAGTAGGTCGTAGAGCCCAGTGGCACCCCGGCCCGCTGCGCGACGTGCCGGTGCGTCAGCTCGGGCAGCCCCCCGTCGACGACCAGGTCGGCCGCGGCCTCGACGATCGCCCGGCGGCGGCCCTCGGGGTCGCGTCGCGCCCGGGTTCGTTCCTCCGTCATGCCCACCTCCCGATTATGTACAGACGTACACTACGCCCGCTTATGTACATATGTACACGAAGTTGGGATCGGCGGCACGGCGGGCCGCGCAGGCCGGGTGATCCGCCGCGTTCGGCCTCCGGCGCGATCCGACCGGGATAGCCTGACGCGATCATGTCCTGAAACGGGGGGAGTGGTCATGCGGCGGAGCCTGACCCGGCGGGTGCCGGGATCGATGCTGATGCTGGTGGTTCTCACGATGCTGTGGTCCGCGGCCGGAGCGGGCACCGCGCGGGCCGAGCTACCGGTCGACTACAACTTCTTCGCCGGGGTCCCCGCCGAACTCGCGAATCCAGGCGGGTCGCTGCCCGGCTCCAACGACTGGTCCTGCACCCCGTCCGCGGCGCACCCGAACCCGGTGGTGCTGGTGCATGGCACATCCGGTGGCGCGCAGACGAACTGGGGTGCGTTCGTTCCGGCCCTCGCCAACGAGGGGTACTGCGTGTTCGCGCTTACCTACGGCGCGCTGGACGTGCCCTGGCCACTCTCGGCAATGGGCGGCATGCGGCCCATCGAGGAGAGCGCGGGCCAGCTGGCCGCCTTCGTCGACCGGGTGCGTGCGGCGACGGGCGCCGAGCGGGTCGACCTGGTCAGTCACTCCCAGGGCAGCGTCGTCGGCAACTACTTCGTCAAACGACTCGGCGGCGAGGGTCGGGTGGACAGGTTCGTGTCCATCGCGGGTCCGTGGCAGGGGGCGTGGGGCGACCAGATGGACCTGTGGCGGGGGATCGGGCAGCGGTTGGGCGTCGAACCCGACGACCTGGACGCGATGATGTCCATGAGCGTCTGCGCCGCGTGCTCGCAGCTGGTCGGCGGATCGCAGTTCATGCGGGACCTGAACGCCGACGGCGTCTACGCGCCGGGCGTCGACTACACGAACATCGCGACCGTCTACGACGAGATCGCCTACCCGTACACCAGCGGCCTGATCGCAGCGCCCAACGCGGTCAACATCGTGGTGCAGGACGGCTGCCCGACCGACTTCTCCGAGCACCTCGCGATCGCGGGCAGCCCGCGCACCGCCGGCTTCATCCTCAACGCGCTCGACTCCGCACACCCGCGGCCGGTGGGCTGCGAGTTCGTGCCTCCGGTCACCGGCTGACGCGGGACGCGGCGGTCACCGGCCGCCGCCGATGCTGGGGTTCTGCGCGGAGATCGACCGCGGTGTCAGCCGCTTCTGGTCGGAGCCGTCGGGATTCATCGACGCGAGTTCCGGTCGGGTCGGGACGGAGGTGTCGGTGACCGGCTCGCCGGTGGGAGTGGTCGCGCGGGTGTAGAGGATGCGGGTGCCGTCGGGTGTGAACTCCGGGTGCACGGCGTAGGTGTCGGTCAGGGGCGTGATCGCGCCGCCCGCGGCGGGCATCGAGTAGATCTCGGAACCGTTGTTGCCGCCCCGGTTGCTGGAGAAGACGAGGGTGGATCCGTCGGGCGAATAGGCGGGATCCGCGTTCCAGAACTGGTCGCGCAGGACCACCGTGGACGGCCCGCCGGTCACGGGTGCCTCGACGAGGTAGCCGCTGACGGTCACCAGGATCCGCGAGCCGTCCGGTGAGAACGTCGCCACCGTGCCGTGCTCCGCGAGATCGACCACCCGGGCATTGGTTCCGTCGGTGTCGACGATGGTGATGCTCTCACCGCCAGCGGTGGTGAACGCGAGCATGGAGCCGTCGGGCGAGTAGACGGGTTGGTATCCGCCCTCGTACACCGTGCGCACGGCGCCCGAACTGAGGTCGACGATGTCGATGAATCTGCCGGCGCGGGTGTAGGCGAGTTCGGTGCCGTCCGGGGACAGCGCGGCGTACCCCGCCCTGCTGTCGACGGTGTCGTCGGCCACGGTCGGAGTCACCTGCCGAACCCCGCTGCCGTCGATGTCCATCACGAATACCTGGCCCCACCCGTCGTCGAACGACACGACTACCGGTGCCGGGTCCGCGGGTTCGCCCGCGCATCCGGTCACGACGACGCAGGCGGCGGTGAGGGCGAGTGCCGATCGCGGGAGACACATCCGGTGATCATCGCACCACCGACGATCGGTCGTCGGGCGCGCCAACCCGGCGGGTAGAGTTAAACACCAAGCGGCCCAATCGAATCAAAGGGCAGGGACGGCCAGGGGCGAATTACACGCTGGGTATTTGACCGGTTATATTCCCCCGATGCTGAAAGTGCGCCTCGGTGTCCGGGCCCGGGTCCTGGCCATCGCATTGGTCCCCAGCCTGGCGTTGCTCGGGATCGGTGTTGGCACCACCGGATATCTGATTCGGGAGAGCCGCCAGGCCGAACAGTGGGCGGCGGCGAACCTGGATGCCGTGATCCACGCTCGCGACGTCGTCGACGGCGTCGAGCAGGAGCGGATGCTGACCCTGTGGCAACTGGCCGGGCAGCGGGGCGATCCGGCCGTGCTCGACGAGGTGCGGCGCGGCGTCGACGCCGCGTTCATCGCGCTGGCCCCGTACTCGGTGCGGCTGCAGGAGGTGTCGCAGGGCACCGTCGGCGCCGACACCGGCGGCTTCGACACCCTGCTCGCCAGCCTGCCCCAGATCCGCGGTCAGATCGACGCCGGACGGATGTCGATCGAGGACACCTTCGGCCTCTTCAACACCATCCTCGACGCGGTGGCGCTGGGTACCACGCTCATCACCTCCAACGCGCCCGACGCGGGGACCGGTGTCGCGCTCCTCAACGGCGTCCGGGTGCTGCACGTGATGGAGGGAATGTCGCGGTCCGCGGCGCTCACCGCCGCCGAACTGGAGGGCAGGCTCGTTGGCGGCCCCCTGCACGACGACTACCGAAACCTGGTCGGCTCCTACCGGACCGCCCTCCCGCAGCTCGCCGCGGATCTCGGCACCGACCCGGCCGCCGCGAAGATCCGGGCGGTTCTGGCGTCTCCCGCCTGGCAGCAGGTGGGGGAGATGGAGGGCTACCTCATCGCGCCGCCGGAGGCGGACCGGACCGGTGACGAGCCGTCACCGCCGATGACCTTCGCCGAATGGCGCACCGCGCAGGAGCAGCTGTCGGCGGGCGTGATCGACGCCTGGAAGGACCTCAACGACCGCGCCAACGCGATCGCCGTCGACGAGGGCCAGCGCACCGCCGAGACCTCGCTGTGGGTGGGTGCCGCGGTACTCGGGCTCACGATCCTCGCGTTCCTGCTGTCGTTGTGGCTGGCGAACCGGCTGATCGGGCGGCTCAAGCGTCTCCGCAAGGAAACGCTTGACCTGGCCGAGGTTGAACTGCCCGACACCATGCGCCGGCTGAGGGCGGGCGAGCACATCGACCCCGAGCCCGCGCACCTGAATTTCGGCAGCGACGAAATCGGTTCGGTGGCACAGGCCTTCAACCGAGCGCACGCGGCGGCCGTGTCCGCAGCGGTCACCGAGGCCCGCACGCGTGAGGGGGTGCGCGCGGTGTTCCTCAACCTCGCCCACCGAAGCCAGATGGTGGTGCACCGGCAGCTCGAGGTTCTCGACGAGGCCGAGCAGCGCCAGGAGGATCCGGCCCTGCTGGAGACGTTCTTCCGACTCGACCACCTGGCGACCCGCGAACGCCGCAACGCCGAGAACCTCATCATCCTCGGCGGCGGTGAACCCGGTCGTCAGTGGCGGAGCCCGGTGCCGCTGGTCGACCTGGTGCGCAGCGCGATCGGCGAGAGTCTCGAGTACACCCGGGTGTACACCCGCCGGGTGCCGCAGGTGTTCATCGTCGGCAACGTGGTCGCCGACCTTATCCACCTGCTCGCCGAGCTGGTCGACAACGCGACCGCGTTCTCCCCGCCGGCGTCCCGGGTCGAGGTGAGCGGCAACGTGGTCGGCAAGGGCGTCGCGATCGAGATCACCGATCAGGGCATCGGCATGTCCGCCGAGGAACTCGACCGCGTCAACGAGATGCTGCGTAACCCGCCGGACTTCTCCGTCGAAACCCTGTCGGCGACGTCCCGGCTCGGCCTGTTCATCGTGTCCCAGCTGGGGGCCCGGCACGGCATTCACATCCATCTCGTCGATTCCGAGTACGGCGGCATCCGCGCGATCGTGCTGCTGCCGCACTCGGTGGTCGCCGGTGATGCGGCGCCCGTGACGGGACACCTGCCCAACCGGTTCGCCGAGCGTCCGGCCGCGCAGCCTGCCGTCGCGATGCCGGAACTCGTTGCCCCGGACCGCGGATCGGCGGTGGGTGGCGCACCCACGCCGCCGGCTCCGCAGGTTCACATGCCGACGCCGACACCGCAGGCTCCGATGCCGACCGCAGATCAGCCGGGGCGGACGACGACCCGGTCCCAGGCGTGGACCGTCGACGAGCGCGACGGCCGCACCCCACCCGCCGTGCGCACCGAACCCGCAGGATCCACCGGGTCTACCCCGGTGTACGACCCACCGACCGTCACCGTCGACACCGAGGCCCTCACGACGAAGTCGTTGCCGGACAGCGGCGGCGAGGGGCGACCGAGCCTGCCCCGCCGTCGCAGGCAGGCAAATTTGGCGCCGGAGCTGGCGCACGATGGCCGGGCCGAGGCGGAGCCGCAGCAACCGCCACGGTCGGCGGAACAGGCACGAGATCTGATGTCCGCCATCGCGTACGGTACGCAGCAGGGTCGGCAGCCGGATCCCCAGGCCGGACAGACATCCATGGACGAGACGGAAGACGAAGGACGCGGACGATGACGACTTCTCCCTCAGGTGAACTGAACTGGCTCCTCGACGATCTGGTTAATCGTCTCGCCGGGGTGCGCTACGCGGTCGTGCTGTCCACCGACGGTCTGCTGCTGGGCCGGTCGACGGCCATGAGCAGGGAGGACGCCGAGCATTTCGGCGCCATGTCGGCCACCCTGCACGGGCTGGCACGCAGCGCGGGGCAGCGCTTCCAGGGCGGCGCCGTCCGCCAGGCGGTCATCGAACTGGAGAACGCGGTCCTGTTCGTGACCGCCGCCGGCAACAATGCGTGTATCGCATTGCAGGCCAACGGGACCGCAAACCTGGGTATGGTCGCGTACGAGATGAACCTGACCGTGCAGCGGATCGGCAGCCACCTGTCCACCGACCCGCGTGCGGCTGTCGCCGAGCACGGCGCATAGAGGGGCGGTGACACGAATGGGTCAATCGTGGTTCGATGACGCGGCCGGACCCCTCGTCCGCCCCTACGCCGTCACCCGCGGTCGCACCGTCGGCGCGGGGCACGAACTTGACATGCTCACCCTCGTGGTGACCGCGTCCCATGCCCCGCGACTGCGGCATGCCGAGGCCGAGTACACCGAGATCCTGCGGTTGTGCCGCGATGCGCAATCCGTCGCCGAGGTCTCGGCGCACCTGCAGCTGCCGCTGGCGGTGACGAAGATCCTTGTCGGCGATCTGATCACCGAGGGGCAGTTGGTGTTCCGATCCCCGGCCAGCAGCGACCCCGACGACGGCATGGCCGGGCTCGGCGACCTGAACATTCTGCACGCAGTCCTCGATGGAATCCGAAAGCTGTAGACCACAATGCATGACGATGTGTCCTCAACCGACCTGGCTGCCTCGGTCAAGATCCTGGTGGCCGGTGGTTTCGGAGTCGGCAAGACCACGATGGTGTCCTCCGTCAGTGAGATCACCCCGCTCCGCACCGAAGAGATGATCACCGAATTGTCCACCGGCATCGACGATCTGTCGGGCGTGGAGGGAAAGACCACGACCACCGTCGCCCTGGACTTCGGTCGTATCACCCTCGACCAGAACCTGGTGCTGTACCTGTTCGGCACGCCGGGGCAGGACCGCTTCTGGTTCCTCTGGGACGAGCTGGTCCGCGGTGCGCTCGGCGCGGTGGTGCTTGCCGACACCCGCAGGCTGGAAAACTCGTTCGCCGCCATCGATTTCTTCGAGCGGCGCGGCGTCTCATTCACGGTCGCGGTGAACTGCTTTGAGAGCTCCCAGGCCTACACCGTCGACGAGGTCCGCGAGGCCCTCGATATCGACGCCAAGACGCCGATCGTGCTGTGCGACGCGCGTGACCGGGAATCGTGCAAGACCGTGCTGATCACCCTCGTCGAGCACCTCATCGCGCGGGCGGGCGCCTCGGTGGCCTGAGCGGGCGGCCTCGCGGCTATGTGTCGGAAGGCCTGCTGCGGATGGCGCGCAGCGCGAACCGCGCCAGTGCCGCCGCGGCGACGGCGGCCAGCGCCGCCACCGCGATTCGTGTCATGACCGTCGGGTGCGGAACCTTGAGTTGCGGGTGGCAGCGGCCCCCGGACTACCCGCGTTGCTTCGCCACGGTGCGTGATGCATCCGGGTGTCGTAGCCTCCGGGAGAAGCCCGCACCGATGAGTTCCGGACGGACCGGAGGTCTACCCGTTCATGAGGAAACTGATCTACGGATACGGCGTGTCCCTCGACGGCTATGTCAACGACCGCGACGGCAGCATCGACTGGACCGAACCCGACGACGAATTGCACCAGTTCCACAACGACCGGTACCGCGAGCTGGAGCTGTCGCTGCACGGCCGGCGGCTCTACGAGCTGATGGCCGAATACTGGCCGCACGTGCCCGACGACGCGTCGAGCATCGAACGCGACTTCGCCGAACTCTGGACGCAGAAGCCGAAGGTCGTCTTCTCCCGCACCCTCACCGAGGTGCACTGGAACAGCCGCCTCGTCCGCGACAACGCGGTCGAGGAGGTGCGCAGGCTGAAGGCCGACGGCGACGGCGTCTTCGAGGTCGGCGGCGCGGATCTCGCCGCGTCGCTGATCCCGCACGGGCTGATCGACGAATACCAGGTGTTCGTCTCACCGGTGGTGCTCGGCGGCGGCACCCCGATGTTCCCGCCGTTGGACCAGCGACTGCGGCTCCGCCTCGTCGAGACGCGGCGCTTCGAGACGGCGGTGCTGCTGCGTTACCTCGCCGAGTGAGGACCGCCAGCCCCGCACCGGGCCGTCGGGTCCGCGGGTCGCCGTCCCTAGCGGGCGTCGGTGGCCGGGCCGTAGAGCCGCGCGACGTCCGGGGAGTCGAGCCACCCGGAGTAGGTGGGCGATTGCGGCCACCCCGCGGGGGAGTCTTGCCATTCCTCCTGCCTGCCCCACGGCAGGAGGTCGATCAGCGCGAACGTGTAGCTGAGTTGCTCGGTTCCGCGGCCGGTGGTGTGCCAGGTGCGGTACACCGTGTCGCCGTCGCGCAGGAACACGTTGACGGCGAACCCGCCGCCGGGTGGTGCGTCGACGTCGGCGCCGAACGAACTCTCCGCGGACGAGTACCAGTCCATCCGGTTGCCGACCTTGGCCCGGTAGGCCAGCGCCTCGTCGATGGGCCCGTTGGTGACGATGACCATGCGGGCGTCGTAGTTGTCGAGGACGCCCAGCCGGGTCCACTGCGTGGTGAGGCCGGTGCAGCCACCGCACTGCCACTGTGCGCCGTCGGACCACATGTGGTGGTAGGTGATGAGCTGCGAGCGTCCCTCGAACACGTCGACGAGTCGAATCTCCCCGTCCGGGCCGATCAGCGTGTAGTCGGGCAGTTCAACCATCGGCAACCTGCGGCGCTGCGCGGCGATCGCGTCGAGTTCCCTGGTGGCGGCCTTCTCCCGCGTCCGCAGGTCGGCCAGCGCGGCCCGCCAGGACTGCTGGTCGACGATCGGGGGTAGCGCGCGTGCGGTCTGGTCGGTCATGGCCTCTCCCGGAATCGAAGGATCTGTCCTCCAGTGTGGACCGGATGCGGGCCGGAAAGTCATCGCTCGCCGTCACTGAAGGGATCGCACCGAGCCGACCGGAAAAAACTTCGTCCGCGGATGTCGAAGCCGGTCACTCGGCAACGAGGTAGCCGTGAACGACCCGATGCCGACGAGAGGACACCACCATGACGATGCACGAGAACGAGAACGAAATCACCCAGCCGGTACCACCACCGGCCGCGAACCTCCAGCGTCTCGACCGGCTCGTTGGCACGTGGCGGATCACCGGCGGAGCCGAGGGGACCGTGACCTATTCCTGGATGGAGGGCCGCTACTTCCTGATCCAGCAGGTCGACCTCGAACAGTTCGGTGAGTCGATCATCGGCACCGAGATGATCGGCAACCTCCGTCCCTTCGGCGAGGCACCGGGCGCGGACGTCGTGTCCCGGTTCTACGACAGCCAGGGCAACACGCTGGACTACGTCTACGAACTCGACGGTGACACGTTGACGATCTGGGGCGGGTCGAAGGGCTCGCCCGCGTACTTTCGTGGGACCTTCAACGCGGACGACACCGTCCTCGACGGTGAATGGGTGTACCCGGGGGGCGGCGGCTACCCGTCGACGATGACCCGGACGGCGCAGTGATTCCGATCGAGCGAGGAGATCCGATGAAGTACATGCTGTTGGCGTACACGAATCAGGCGGAGTGGGACGCCGTGGATGTGACGAGCCCGGAGTTCCTGGCCATGTGCGAGTTCTACGAGAACCTCGAACGCGAACTCACCGATACCGGTGAACTCGTCATGACACAGGGACTGTCGGATCCGTCGCTGGCCAAGACCGTGCGCAGGGTGAACGGGACGCCGATCGCCTCCGACGGTCCGTACGCCGAGACCAAGGAGGTGCTGGCCAGCTTCTCCATCATCGAGTGCGCGACGCACGACCGTGCACTGGCCATCACCGCGCGCATCGTGGAGGCGATCGGCGACACCGTCGAGCTGCGACCGGTGATGGAAGGCGATCCCACCGAGGTCTGAACGACCGTGGACGAGGTCACCTTCGGGCACCTGCTGCGCGATCTCGCGCCGCAGGTGCTCGGCGCGCTGGTGCGGCGGTACGGACACTTCGACGTTGCGGAGGATGCCGTGCAGGAGGCGCTGCTCGCGGCGGCGCTGCAGTGGCCGGGGGAGGGGGTGCCCGCCGATCCCCGACCCTGGCTGATCCGGGTCGCGTCGCGGCGGATGGTCGATCAGCTGCGCAGCGATCAGGCTCGGCGGCGCCGCGAGGACGGCGCGATTGTGCGAACCCCGGATGACGAATTGCGGGCGCCGCCAGCGGATGTCGGCCCGTCGGCCGACGAGGACGACTCGTTGACCCTGCTGATCATGTGCTGCCACCCGTCGTTGAGCGGCGCCTCGCAGGTCGCGCTCACCCTGCGTGCGGTGGGCGGGCTGACCACGGCCGAGATCGCCAGGGCCCTGCTCGTGCCGGAATCGACGGTCGGCCAACGCATCAGCCGCGCGAAGGCCCAGATCAAGCGTTCCGGTGTCGCCTTCGCACTGCCGCCGCAGCACGAGCGGGCCGATCGGCTCGACGCGGTCCTTCACGTGCTGTACCTGATCTTCAACGAGGGGTACACCAGTTCCTCCGGTCCGAGCCTGCATCGCGTTGAACTGTCGTCCGAGGCGGTCCGCCTCACGCGGATGCTGCGCGAGACCGTCCCCGACAACGGGGAGGTGGCGGGGCTGCTCGCGCTGATGCTGCTCACCGATGCCCGCCGGCCTGCGCGCAGCACCGCCGATGGACGGCTGATCCCGATGGCCGAGCAGGACCGCGGACTGTGGAACCGCGACGCCATCGACGAGGGCATCGGGATCGTCACCGACGCGATGTCGCGGACGGCGCTGGGCCCCTACCAACTCCAGGCCGCCATCGCCGCGCTCCACGCGGAGGCGCCCACCGCGGACGCCACCGACTGGATGCAGATCCTCGGCCTGTACACCCTGCTTGAGACGGTCGCCGACAATCCGGCGGTGACGCTCAACCGAGCCGTGGCGACGGCGATGGTCTACGGACCTCGGGCGGGGCTGCGGCTGCTGGGCACCGTGGACGGCGACCCGCGGTTGTCCCGGTCGCACCGACCCGACGCGGTCCGCGCCCATCTGCTCGAGCTGACCGGCGACCTCGACGCCGCCGTTGCGCTCTATCGATCCGCCGCCCGCAAGGCAACGAGCATCCCCGAGCAGAACTACCTGCGGGCGCGGGCGACCAAACTCGGGGATGCGCGCTAGCTACCTGAGAACCACGCCTACAGCGTGCCGTTCTCGATGTCGCGCTTCATGGCCTGCTGATTCTCGAGGTGCGCGGCGACACCGTTCTTCACCGCGTAGTCGATCAGCACCGCGGGGGCCCGGAACACCAGGTGCTGGACGACCGTGGTCGTGCCTGCGTTCTCGGTGAACGTGACCTTCTGGTTGGTGATCACGCCGGGCGCGTCCCAGGTGTCGGTGGTGTACCAGCGTTCCGCGGCGTGGATCCGCTGCTGCCCGACGGTGCGTGCGGGAATCGACGCCGAGCCGGCGGGGATGTCCTCGAGGGCGATGAACTCCCAGACCTCCGCGTCGCCGTCGGTGTAGGTGCGGCGGTCGACGATGCCCGTCAGGAGCGGGTGTCGCCCGAGGCTGTTGTACAGGTTCGAGTACGCCGGGAACACCCGATCGGCCGGCGCATCGATCTCAACGGGCAGGTCGACGGTCACGGTCGACAGCGCCCAGTCGGCCTGGCTCAACTCGAGCCGATAGGCCGCCCACGAGGCCTCCCATTCCAGGTCCACCGCGGACGAGGACGAGGACGAGGACAGGGAACCGGTGTCGGCCGCGGCGACCCCCACCCCCACGTTGCCCAGCGCGATCCCGGTGACGAGGGCGCAAGCTGCGAGAAGCTTGGGTACCTGCTTCCCGGACCGCTGGCCACCGAGCTGCTCAGGACGTTCGACCATTCTGTTTCCTCACCCGTCGAGACCGTTGCCGCCCTTCGGCAACCGAGCGAATGATACGCGGACCCACCGCCCGGCGAGTCGTATGGGATCAATCCCGGCAGAACACCTTTCGACTGCTCGAACGTCGACCCGACCGCGTTGCGGCCACTCGGATCCGGGGAGCGATACCCTTGCTGCCTCAGGTCCGCAGGGCAGTGGCGTCGCGATCAGGAAGGGATGTCCCCTATGCAGTCGGGAGTCCGGGTGCGGGTGGGCAATCTCCCGCACGAACTCACCAATTTCGTCGGCCGTCGCCGTGAGCTGACGGAGGTGCGTCGGCTGCTGTCCGAGTCGCATCTGGTGACGCTGACCGGGATGGGCGGTGTCGGCAAGACCCGGCTGGCGCTGCGGGTCGCGGCGAACCTGCAGGACGACTTCGAGGACGGGGTCTGGCTCGTCGAGCTCGGGGCCCTCCCCGAGCCGCACCTGCTGGCGGACACGGTGGTGGCCGCGCTCGGGCTCCGCGAACGCGCGGCCCGGTCGCCGCTCCCGCTGCTCATCGACTTTCTCGCCGACCGGCGCGCGCTCATCGTGCTCGACAACTGTGAGCACCTGGTGGCGGAGGTCGCGGAGCTGACGAAGGCCGTCCTGAGCGCCTGCCCCGAGGTGCGGATCCTGGCGACCAGCCGGGAGGCTCTTGCCGCGGGGGAGGAGGCGGTGCTGCGGGTTCCGCCCCTGACGGTTCCGGATCCGGATACGGCGGCATCGCTGCGGAGTCTCGGCGGGTACGAGGGCGTCGTCATGTTCGAGGCGCGTGCGCGCTCCGCGGTTCCCGGGTTCGGCCTGACGGTGGACAACCAGGCCACGGTCGTGGAGATCTGCCAGCGGCTCGAGGGCCTGCCGTTGGCGATCGAATTGGCCGCCGCCCGGCTGCGCGCACTGTCGCTGCAGCAGATCCTGCTTCGGCTCACCGACCGCTACCGGCTGCTGACCACCGGCACACGCGTCGCCCCGTCGCGGCAGCAGACGCTGCGGCTGTGCATCGACTGGAGCCACGGCCTGCTCGGCGACCGGGAGCGGACGTTGTGGCGCAGGCTGGCGGTGTTCGCGGGAGGCTTCGAGGTCGACGCCGCAGCCGAGGTCAGCGGCTTCGCCGACGGGGAACTGGCGGACGTGCTCGGCTCCCTGGTGGACAAGTCGATTCTGATCCGGGAGGAGGCCGGCGGGGTCACCCAGTATCGGATGCTCGAGACGATCCGCGAGTACGGGCTGGAGCGGCTGACCGAGGCCGACGAGTCGGCGCTGCTGCGGCAACGGCACCACGACTGGTGCGAGCGGCTGACGCTGCAGGCGGAGGCCGAGTGGATCGGGCACCGGCAGCTGGAGTGGCTCGCCCGGTTCGACCGGACCCGCGCCGACCTGCGCGCGGCGCTGGAGTTCAGCGTCACCGCCGCGGCGAAACAGGATGCGGCGCTGCACATGGTCATCGCGGTCTACCCCTATTGGGTCTCCCGCGGCCTGTACAGCGAGGGGCGGTACTGGATCGAGCGGGCGCTGGCCCGGGCCGACGGCGCGCCCGCCGCGTCGCGAGTGACGGCGCTGTGCCTCGGCAGCATGCTGGCGTTGATGCAGGGCGACGTTCCGGCGGCCCAGACGTGGACCGATGCCGCGTGCGCCCTGACGGACCCCGACGACGATCCGGGTGCGGCGGCGTTCGCGGTGTCCGCGACCGGCTACCTCGCCACGTTCTCCGGTGACTTCCCGCGCGCGACAGAGCGTTTCGAGGAGGCCCTGCTGACGCTGCGCACCGAGGGCAGCCCGCTGGCACGGGTCGGGACCCTCGTCGGACTCGCCATGGCGTGCGGGCTGTCCGGGGACCCGCGGCGCGCGATCGCCTGCCACGAGGAGGTGCTCGCCCTCACCGCAGCGGACGGGGAGTCCATGTACCGGTCCTATTCGCTGAGCATGCTGGGACTGGCCGTCTGGGAGGAGGGCGACACCCCGCGCGCGACTCAGCTGATTGAGGAGGGGATGCGGCTGACCCGACTCGTCGACGATCCGCTCGGCCTCGCGATGTGCCTTGAGATCCTGGGCTGGATCGCCGCCGACCGGCCCGAGCGGGCCGCCACGCTGATGGGTGCATCGGCATGGGTCGGTGAGGCAGCGGGCAGCCCCACGATCGTGATCCGGGACCTGTTGGGCCACCACGATCGCATCGTTCGCGAGTCGACCGATGCCCTCGGCCAGTCGTCGTTCGATGCCGCCTTCGCGCGCGGGCGTGGACTCTCCGTCGACGCGGCGATCGCCTACGCGCTCGGCGAGCAGGCACCAGTCGGGCCGCGTGCGAGCGCGCCGACAACGAAACTCACCCGACGGCAGCGGGAGATCGCCGAACTCGTCGCGCAGGGAATGACCAACAAGGCCATCGCGCAGCAGTTGGTGATCTCGCAGCGCACCGCGGAGGGGCATGTGGAGAACATCCTCACCAAGCTGGGCTTCACGACCCGTGCGCAGATCGCGGGATGGGTTCACGGGGGTGCGGGGCAGCAGACCTGACGGCCGCCGTCCGCCCCCCTTCCTGACCGACCCCCTTCCTGACCGACCCCCTCCCTGACCGAATGTGGGATTCGGTCACTTAGGCCGACCGAATCCCACATTCGGTCAGGGGGTGGGGAGGTCAGGGCGGCAAGGATGTCGGCCGCTGCAGCGTTGGCGTCGACCGCGTCGTCAGAGCAGTTCCTGGGTCGCAGGGTGTTCCCGGTAACGGTCACCGTCTGCGGGCCCGACCGGTAGGACAGGGAGATCCCACCGCCGTCCATCAACGCGATCATGCTCCGTTCGATAAGGTTCCCGACCACCGGAGTCCCCTCTCGGTCCGCTCGCCGCCGGTGATCGCGATGCCGTTGTGCGGCACGTCTGGAGCTCGTTGTGTGCCCACCAACAGCATCCGCGGCTGGTCCACAGCGCGGGCAGTCGCCGCTTCCCGGGGCCGAACTATCCGTACCGCCCGTGGTGGGGTCCTGGGAATTGCGAGTTCACCACCGGAAGCGATCTGGAGTCGGGGATGGAGACTGATTCGATCGGACAATGACGTTGTGTACAACGTTTGACCTGGCCTTATGCCTCCTTTTCGATTTCGGCGCCGGGGCGCGCGGTCAGCCCTATGCTGGCGCGGGCGGGTGTACGCAAAGGTTGTTTCCCGCCATTCCACGTCGAATGGAGGAAATTCTGTATGTCTCGAAACTTGGCCCGTCGCGGCGCTGCCCTTCTTGTCGGTGTGGCTCTGGTCGGTGGTGGGTTGACACTCGGTGGCGGTATCGCGTCAGCCTCCTCTGACGGAGCCATCGAGATCCCTGACGGCGATGGCGGCACGCTCCTCCTCGGAACTCCCGAAGAGATGGTCGGCAGTGTGGTCGGCTACGTTGCGAGCAGCGAGGTGGTCGATTGTTCTGTCGCGGGAGAAGGCCCCTTGGTGACCCCGTTTGAGTGCTTTGTGAAGTCCATGGTGTTTGGGCAGGGCCCGGCAATGTCGGTAGCGTCGTAAGTGGTCCGCGCTGAACTGGGGCTTTAGGGCTCTCCTCGATCAGTGCGCGTTGATCCGCTCCTGGAGTTGACCGGAGTGGATCAACGTCCGCGCCCTGTAATGGTCGAGGTTCGGGAAGCCCAATGCGGTGCCATGTCACGCAGGTGCTCGAGTTGGGTCAACTCCTCCAACCCCTCGGGTAGCCCGGTGCGAATCCTCGTGAGGCACTTCAGATCCCCAGGACGTCCTCCAACGCCTGCCACTGCCGCGTAGGCGGCGATCAGGTGCCGGTAGCGCCATACGGTGACCTCCACCGCCGCATGCGCGTCGTCTCGGTCGAGGGACCGCCACAGCGTCTTCTCGGTTGTCGTCCTTTGAGCGACGTTGCCTGACAAGGGGAGAGCGTCACGGCACCGATCGCGCATCGCGGGCCTCGCTCGGGTGGGAGCTACGGCACCGTCCAGGTACCGCCACCCGGCAGCAGCGTGGCCGGGGTCAGTGGGTAGCCCGGCGCGCCGCCTGCCGTGACCGCCGCAACCAGGATCCCGGAACCGGTCTCGGCCGCGTGGTCAGGGCCCGGCGTTGGCGCATAGGTTGAGGACCAGACACCGGCCACACCGGCCGAGCCGGTCGTGAGATTGCGCCAATGGACGACACATACGCAGTACGGCGTCTCGGTGCCGAGGAACACGGTGGTGCCAGGGGCGGCCGGATCGGTTCGGGCGGTGACGTGCTGGGCAACAGGTGGACCTGGGAATCCTGTCGGTCCTGTGGCGAGGCCGACGACCGGGATCGGGAGGACCGTGTCAGTCGGGGCGGCCCCAGCGGTCGGTAGACTGGTAGACAGCGGCACGAGGAACGCGACCGGGATCGCCGCGGTGGCGTACGCCGCTCGACGTCGAAGTTTGGTGCGAGACATGGCCCCACCTCCCACGAGGAATGTTCTGAGCGTAGACGGTCCAGCCTCCAGCGCAGGTCCGTGTCGATAGAACGAGAAACTGTGGGCACGTATGCCGGTGGTGAACTTCGGCCGAGTTGCTACCGTGCCAGCTCCGCCTCCTCGTCCAGTCGGCCGAGCTTGTACGGGTTCGCGATCGAGAAGATGCGGGTGATCCGTCCGTCCTCGATCGCGAAGCTGATCGCGCCAGCGAGCGCGCCGTCGATCTCGCCCCGGATCGCCGGATGGCCATTCACCCATGTGGGCCGCGCCTGGAACGGCAGGCCGAGCTTCGCGAGGCCACCGAGCAGGTAGCGGCTGATCTTGTCGGCGCCCACGATCGGGTGGCGAGCCGCGCCGCGCACGAAGCCGCCGCCGTCGGCGACCGACACCACATCGGGTGCGAGCACATCCATCAGGCCCTGCAGGTCGCCCGAGTTCACCGCGGCGACGAAACAGGCGACGACCGCCTCCTGTTCGGCTCGATCGGCCGTCACCCGCGGTCGCCGCGCGGCGACGTGTTCCTGTGCGCGGTGGGTGATCTGGCGAACGGCAGCCGTGGTCTTGCCGACCGCGGCGGCGATCTCGTCGTAGGGCACGTCGAACACCTCGCGCAGCACGAACACTGCGCGTTCGGTCGGCCCGAGTGTCTCGAGCACCGTGAGCATGGCGATCGACACATTTTCGGCGAGTTCGATGTCGTCTGCGACATCCGGGCTGGTGAGCAGTGGCTCGGGCAGCCACTGCCCGACATACGACTCGCGTCGACGCGACATCGTGCGCAGTTGGTTCAGTGCCTGGCGGGTGACGATCCGCACGAGGTAGGCGCGTTCGTCGCGTACGCCTGCGTGGTCGACGGCATTCCACCGCAACCACGACTCCTGCAGCACGTCCTCCGCGTCGGCCGCGGATCCGAGCAGTTCGTAGGCGACGGTGAAGAGCAGGGGGCGGTGGGTGACGAACGCGTCGTCGGTCATGATGTCGAGCCTACGGCCTTGAACGTGGTATCCGGCGGCTGCGGCCCGGGGGCAGACGCCGCGGTCGCCCGGGTCGCCAGAGGCGGGAGCTGACACGTGTCGGCGTAACCTTCCGAGTGGATCCCGAGGGCGACGTTCATCCGTGAACTCATGTTCATGAAGGCGACTTTGGCGGTGAGCTCGATCAGCGCGGCGGGGCCGAGTTCGGTGAGGAGTGCGGCCGACAATTCGTCGGTGACGGTAGGCGGTGTCTGGCTCATCGCCTCGGCGTATTCCATGACGTGGCGTTCGACCGGCGTGAACACCGACGCTTCGCGCCAGTTCGGCACCTGCCGGGCTTTCGTCTCGTCGAGCCCGTCGTTGTGAGCTTTGTAGTAGTTGAAGTCGAGGCACCAGCTGCAGCCGATGTAGGCGGCCGTCGACATCGCGGCATAGCTTGCGAGGTTGCGGTCGAGCTCGTCCAGCGCCTCGATCTTGCGGCCGATGCCCATTGACGCCCGCATGAGCGCGGGATGGTGGGCGAACACGCCCATCGAGTCCGGGACTTGGCCGAGCATCCGTCGGGATGCGATCTTCACGATCGTGCCGAAGAGTCCGGTGAGTTCGGTTGGCGGGATGCGGGCTGGTGTGGTCATCGTGTCCTCCTGGGGATCGTCGACGGCCGGGGTTCTGCCTCCCGGGTTGTCCGTCGACATGAAGACACCGCTCGGCGCGTGGTTGTGACATCCTGCTCGACAACGCCCCGACAGAAGTCCGGCCTGAATCGTCGTGGTTGGCCGACACCGAATGGCGAACAGGCCGCGCCCGGACCCCTGGCCCGCTGGCACATTGGTGGATCCGCTCGATGACGGGGTTGGACCGCCCTCCAGACGTTCGGGTGCTCGCGGTGTCCGCGACCGCCAACAGGGCTCCGGGGTCGGCCAGCAAGGCCAGCGAACTCGTCCGCTCGGTCGCGCACTCTCGCGTAGCCGGGTGTCGTCCAGGCCAGCCGTGTCGCGGATCGCGACTGCGTGCTCGCTTCAGCGAGAATCGGAGTGTGACTGCCAATGATCCACCTGACGGCTATCGTCCCCTGCCCGGCGAAGATCCGATCACCCTCGAAGTCGAGGGTGAGGTGTTCACACTCAGCATGCGGGATGACGGTGGGTGTGACTACGACTGGGAGTCAGGACCGAACCAGGGTTACGGATTTGGTGGCGGTCCGGTGAGGACGGTCGGCGACCCGGACGCGCGGTATTTGAAAAGCATGGACGAACACCGCGAGTCGATCAGAAGCTTTCTCTCCGACATCAACCCCGAGACTGGATACCTCGACTGACACCGGCCGGCGCTGAACCAGTGTCGGACGCAGCCCGCCGCGGGCCGAACGTGTGCGGGGCGGTATGGCGCGAACCGTCCGGCGTCGAGTAGCGCACTTGCCAGCGACCGGAGGGCAGACGGCGGAAGGTTCCGAACGACCAGGGGCGTGAGGGCATGAAATCGCGGGCTTTCCAGTCGGCGTGGGCACGTAGTGGGCACGCACGCGATTACGTGGTGCCCGGTACCCGCTGCCGTAACGTTCGCCCCGCCCTAAATGCGGTGCTCACCAGCGGTATTCGGTAGAGAGAGATTGAGCCGATGACGGGAATCGAACCCGCGTATTCAGCTTGGGAAGCTGATGTTCTACCATTGAACTACATCGGCACGCTGGGCAAACGCCACCCGACGAGTGGTGCAAGTCCCTGCGAGCGGCAACTCTAGCAGACGCCTGCTCGGTCGTGCGTCTACCCTCTAGGTCGTGCTTCTTTCCGACCGTGACATCCGTTCCTCCGTCTCCACTGGCCGTCTGGGTATCGATCCGTACGAAGAGTCGATGGTGCAGCCGTCGAGCGTCGACGTCCGCCTGGACCGACTGTTCCGGGTGTTCAACAACACGAAGTACACGCACATCGATCCGGCGCAGCAGCAGGACGAGCTGACCAGCCTGGTCGAGCCGGCGGAGGGGGAGCCGTTCGTGCTGCATCCGGGGGAGTTCGTCCTCGGGTCGACGCTCGAATTCTGTTCCCTCCCCGATGATCTTGCCGGACGGTTGGAGGGGAAGTCGAGCCTCGGTCGGCTCGGTCTGCTCACCCATTCGACGGCCGGGTTCATCGACCCCGGCTTCAACGGGCACATCACCCTCGAACTGTCCAACGTCGCGAACCTGCCGATCACGCTGTGGCCGGGGATGAAGATCGGCCAGCTGTGCCTGTTCCGGCTGACCAGTCCCGCGGAGAACCCGTACGGCAGCGCATCCGTCGGCTCCAAGTACCAGGGGCAGCGGGGCCCGACGCCGTCGAAGGCATACCTGAACTTCGCGAAGTCGCCGACGCCGTAACCCCCGACACCGGTGGGCAACACCGGATCGTCGCCGGACAGCGGAACCGCCTCGGTGGGAGGCTAACGGCCGGCTACCGGCTCCGCCCGCGCGGGCTGTCCGATCTGTCCGGACGGGGTCTGGCGCGGCGTTACCGGTTGGTTAGACTGCCCCGGGTTCGTAGTGCGCGCAATCGGGGGCGGGCACGCCGACAGACAAGGACGACGCGATGAGCGCGGTGCTGGGAGTCTCGGTCGGGGCCAGTGCTGTCCGCATGGCCACCCGCACCGACCACTATCACTCGGCCGATCAGCCGGGTGCCTTCGAGCAGCAGGCCGTCGACGTCGTCACCGGCCCGGTCGAGGACGTCGCCGCCCAGTCCATCGGGGTCCTCCTCGAACACGAATGGCACGGCGACATCGGCGCCACCGGCATCGTCTACGGCAGCGGAGTCGACGCGGACGCCATCCACGCCGCGATGGCCCGGCAGCACCTGTGGAACTACCAACTGGTACCCGAGGCCGCCGCCGTCGTCACCCTCCTCGAGAGCGTCGGGCAGCTCGGCCCCGACACCCACACCCTCGTCCTCTACGACCTCGGCAGCACCGGCGTCACGATCAGCGTCGTCGACCGCTACACCCGCAGCGTCATCACCAGTGAACGCAGCGACGTCGTCGGCGGCGACCAGTTCGACGCCCTCATCGCCGAACAGCAGGTGCGGGAACGGGGCCACGAACGCCCCGTCGACACCTGGGCCGCAGCGGAACTCACCGCCCGCTGCCGCACCGCGAAGGAGCAACTGTCCACCATCGGCGCGGTGTGCCTGCCGGGGGATCGCGGGCTGATCCTGCTGAACCGGGAACGGTTCGACGCGCTCATCCGGGTGCCCGTCGAGGGGTCCGCACGGCTGGCCCGCGAGGTCATCGCCGCGTCCGGACGTCGACCCGACGTGCTCGTGTTCCTCGGTGGGGGAGCGCGCATTCCACTGGTCCAGTCGGTGCTGCAGGGGTGGCTGGCGCTGCCCATCGTGCAGCCCCCGGAACCGGAGATGGTCGCCGCGCAGGGCGCCGCACTGCTCGCGGCACCGGTCGAGGCGACCCCGGAACCCGCACTGCCCGAACCGAACTGGTCGGACACCGCGACGGCCCCCGTCCGCCGCCTGCCGGGCGGGGCGACGCGCAAGCAGCTGGCCCTCGCCGGGTCCGCCGCGAGCGGACTGCTGGTGATCGCGGCGATCGGGCTGGCGCTCGACCGCGGCGACGACACCACCAGTCAGCGTGAGCCGGCCGTCTCCGAGGTCATCGTCGAGCAGACGACCCCGACCACCACCCCGCCGCGAACGACCACCACCACAACGACGCCGACTCCGACGCCGGCCGCGCCCGTGGTGACGGCGGACCGGGAACCGTCCACCACCGCCGAGCCGACGCCGCCGCCCCCGCCGGGACCGCGGTACCTGAACCTGCCCGCACCCATCCAGATCGAGGTCCCGCCGGGGCTGCAGCTGCCGCCCGGCATGGTGCGCTGACCGCGGACGTTCGGCCCGGTGGGGAAATCAGATCCCCCCGGGGCGCGGCATCGCGCGCGGCGTCAGGGAAGTGAGCGAAGAACAAGGCTGGGATCCCCCCAGCGGGGTGGCGGGGTACAGGGGGGTGTCTCCCCGCCACCGGCTCGATTGCACACAGGGGGGGAGGTGCAATCGAGCGTGCTGGACACCATTGGTGTCGTGTCCGAATCTACCGTGTCTTTCCCGATCTGTCTCACCGGGGGTCGGATTTCGTGGCGAGGTTCCGGCCACACCCGCGCCCGCCTCTGCGCGGCGCGACATTCGTGCAGGTCAGAACGACTCGCGGTGCACGGCCTCGGACAGCGGGCGCGCCTCGCGCCAGCCGAACCGCACCAGGTCGGGCGTGTCCTGGAACCGGGACACCGGGCCGACGCACAGCCACGCGATCGGCCGGATCGGCGCGGGCACCTTCACCAGCTCGGTGAGGAAGTCCTCCTCGTAGAACGACACCCACCCCACGCCGATACCCTCCGCGACCGCGGCCAGCCAGATGTTCTGGATCGCGAGCACCGCCGAGAAGACGCCGGTGTCGTCGACGGTGTGCCTGCCGAGGATGTTCGTTCCGCCGCGGCTCGGGTCGTAGGTGACGACGATGCCGGTGCCGGACTCGCGGATGCCCTCGACCTTGATCGGATCGAACGTCTCCTGCCGCTCCGGCGGTAGCGAGTCGGCGAAGTTGCGGCGGCAGCCCGCGACGTGGTCGGCGAACGTGCCGAGGGTGGCCGGATCCTGCACCACAACGAAATCCCACGGCTGGGTGTTGCCGACGCTCGGCGCGTTGTGCCCGGCCCGCAGGATCCGCGTCAGCTGCTCCTCATCGATCCGGTCACCGGTGAATTCGGCGCGCACGTCGCGGCGCATCCGGATCGCGTCGTACACCGACAGGGTGGGGCCGCTCTCGGCGGACGCAGCAGGGGCGTTGTTCACATCGCTGGACACGAATCGACCGTATCCGATCGGCCACGCGACGCCGTCGCCGCGCGGCGGTTCGGGTCCGGCGGTAACGTCGGACCATGGTGTCCACAGCGTTCGCTGCACGCTGGGCCCGGGCGGCCCTCGTCGCGGCGGTGATGATTCTCGGGGTCGGGGCCCTGTCCCCGGCGGTGAGTAACGCCCAGACCGGTGGCCGGGTCGGTGCGGCGGGCACCGGCCTGACCCTCGACGGCCAGCCGTGGTGGCCCGCCGGGTTCAACGCCTACCAACTTGCGACGGACTGGTCGATCAACCACGGCTGCGGCGCCCAGGTGGACCTCGACGCCTACTTCTCGGACCTGCCGCCGCGCACCGTCACCCGGTTCAACGCGTTCGAGGCGTTGGCGACGAACAAGACCACCGGGCAACGGGACTGGCGCCCGATCGACCGCGTCTTCGAGGCCGCGCAGCGGCACGGCCAGCTGTTGGTGCCGGTGATGGCCGGGCAGGAGGGGCCGTGCGAGGACGAGCAGTTCAAGCAGCACGACTGGTACATCGAGGGCTGGAAGACCCAGCAGCACGGCCTCGAGCCGTCGTTCCAATCGTGGATCGGTGCGGTCGTCGACCGCTACAAGAACTCGTCCGCACTGGCGGCCTGGGAAACCGTCGGTGAGCCGGAACCCGGTGTGTGCATCGGGGATTGTGTGCTCCGGGTCCGCATCTGCCCACCCGACGCCGCGGTCGTGCTGCGCAACTTCATGGACGAGGCCGGCGAGGTGATCCGGCGGCACGCCCCCGGTGAATTGATCACCGCGGGACTGGTCGGCGGCGGCCAGTGCGGCAGCGCGGGCGAGGAATACAAGTACGTGAACGACTCCCCGAACGTGGATGTGCTGCAGTACCACGACTATCACTTCAACGGCATCCCGCTGCCCGGCGACATCTGGAACGGGTTGGAGGTTCGGATCCGGCAGGCGCGGGAGCTGAACAAGCCGATCGTGGTCGGGGAGATCGGGCAGATGGCGGGCGCACCCTGCGAGACCCTCGAACAGCGCGCCGCGGACGTCGATCACAAGATCGGCGGGCAGCGGCTCGCGGGCACCGCGGGCGCGATGCTGTGGTCGTTCGTGCCGGATCCGCGGCACGACCTGTGCACCTTCGATGTCGGCCCGGGTGACCCGCTGTTCGGGGTGCTCGCGAAGTACACCACCGTCGGCTCGGTGCCCCCGCCGATCCCCGATCCGGGCACCGGCGGCGGATCCTCCGGTTCGGCAGGCTCCTCGGGCAGTTGACGACGGTCACCGGTCCGGTGCGGGCGCGGGTCGGCGCCGCAGGCACCGGGCTCACCCTCGACGGTCGACCGTGGTGGCCCGCCGGGCTGAACGCCTACCAGCTCGGCACCGACTGGTCGATCAACCGCGGCTGCGGCGCCCAGGTGGATCTCGACGGCTACTTCGCGCTGCTGCCCGCCGCCACCGTCACCCGGTTCAACGCCTTCCAATCCCTCGCCGTGAACAAGCACACCGGCAGGCTCGACTTCACCGCGCTGGACAACGTGTTCGCCGCGGCGCACCGGCACGGGCAGCTGCTGATCCCCGTCCTCACCGCGCAGGACGGGGCGTGCGAGGACGAGCTGTTCAAGCAGCGGGCCTGGTACGTCGACGGCTGGCGGGAGACCGCACCCGGTGTCCCGCTGTCGTTCGCCGACTGGGTGGACACCGCCGTCGCCCGGTGGCGCGGATCGCCCGCGCTTGCCGCCTGGGAACTCGTCGGTGAACCGGAGACGAGTGTCTGCCCCGACGGCGACTGCGACTTCGCGAGCCGATTGTGCCCCGACGACGCGGGGGCGGTGCTGCGCCGCTTCATGGACGTGGCGGGGGACCGGGTGCGTGACCTGGACCCGGACCGGCTGATCACCGCGGGGCTGACCGGGGGCGGGCAGTGCGGCACCGCGGGCGACGACTACCGGTACGTCGGCGCCTCCCCGAACGCGGATGTGCTGCAGTACCACGACTATCACGCCGACGGCGTCGCCCTGCCCGGCGACGAGTGGAACGGGCTGGCCCGCCGGCTCGAGCAGGCGCGGGACCTGGGCAAGCCGCTGCTGGTCGCGGAGATCGGGCAGGCCGCGGGCGGCGGGCTGTCCCTCGCGGACCGGGCCGCCGACATCGAGACCAAGATCCGCGGGCAGCGGGCCGCGGGTACCGCGGGGGCGTTGCTGTGGTCGTTCGTCCCCGACCCGCGACCGGCACAGGCCACCTACGACATCGGTGCTGGCGATCCACTGTTCGGGATCCTGGAGCGGCACACCACGGTCGGTGCCAGGCCGCCGTACTGAACGGCTACTCGGCGTCCGGACCCTCCGGCACCCGGTACAGCCGCCAGGTCGGCTGGTCGGCGCCCGTGTTCGGGATCTCCAGCTCCAGCGTCGCCACGGCGCCGCCGTTGTCGAAGATGGTGGGGTAGCGGCGGTTCACCGCGTCCGACGCGCCGCGCCCCGAGGTGGGGATCGCCAGGATGTACTCGATGCCGTGCCCGGCCGGGTCATTGAGCGCCGCCACGAAGTCCCGGTCCGACGGCACCACGAACTGTTTCGGGTTCGTCGACGCCGCGACGATCGCGAACCCGTACACGGTGTCCATCAGCACCGATCCGTCCGGCAGGTTCATCGCGTCCAGGTAATCGGCGATCTGCCGTTCGGTGGCGAAGGTGTCCATGATCGCGCGCTGCTTCGCCTGCTCGGCCGGATCGTCCTCACCCCCGCCGAACAGCACCCCCAGCGCATACTGCTGCACCGACAGCTGCCGGTGCGCCATCCCGGCGAGCGTGATCGGCAGGCTCGCCGCCAACGCGAGCGTGGCGACCAGCGCAGCCACCGGGAGCCGCGGCTGCCGCACGTCCCGCTCGCGGGTATATGCGCCGGGACGCCGGGACGGCAGGGGACCGCGCGCGGGACTGAACTGCAAGGCGTACACCGCGATCAGCGGGATCACGCAGATGTAGAAGCGCAGGAACGGGAACGTCACCCCGGTGACATACGAGTACGTCTGGAACGCGAGCACCGACCCGAACAGCAGCGTCGGGACCAGCACCTCGAGGTCGCGGCGGCGGACCGCCAGCACCGCGACCGCGGGCACCAGCAGCGGCAGCGCCGGCGCCAACACCAGCATCGACGCCGCCGAGAACCCGAGCGCGGACAGCCCCGCCTCCGACGGGCCACCGGACTGGGCGAGGATCTGCGCGTTGCCGTAGCCGGACTGGAACTGCGCGAACAGCTGCCCGGTCAGCAGCCAACTCGTCACCGCCCACACCGACACCGCGAGGGCGCCCGGCGCGACGACGATCACCGCGTCCAGCAGCGCCGACCGGCGGGCGTGGCCGCGGGACCGGCCCGCGCGGAGGCGGGTGAGGACCGCGACGAACACGGCGGCCGTCGCGATCGCGGCCGCGGCGTCGTATCTCGTCAGGTAGCCGAGCCCGAGTGCGACGCCGACCGAGATCAGGTCGTGCACGTCGTCGGTGCTGATCCAGCGGATCAATCGTCGTGTCGCCCAGCACATCAGGAACACGAACGGTGCCTCGCTCATCCCGGTGGCCCCGTAGACCAGGATCATCGGGTTCAGCGCGAACAGCAGCGTGACGGCGACCTGCTGCCAGCGCGGGGTGCCGCGGTCGGCGGCGATCCCCCAGATCTGCGCGACCGCCGCCGCCATGAACGCGGCCGACATGATCACCCCGGCAAGGCCGTAGCGGGTCAGCTCCGGGATCCACGGGCTCAGCGCGACCAGCGGCAGCTCGACCAGCGAGGTGAGCGGGGTGAAGATGAACCCGATCTCCGCGAGGTGCGGGTCGCGGCTGAACAGTGCGCCCTGCGCCGACTGCACCCGGCTCAGGGCGTCGCCCATCAGGAAGTGGTAGCGCAGCGCGAGGACGAACCCGAGGACCAGGTAGACGACGAGGGCGGCGGCGAACACGCCCTGCACCGGCCGCAGGCGCCTCACTTCCGCGCCCCCGTCGGGGCCACAGTCGGCTCGGTCGACGGCTCGTCGAGACCGTGGAACGTCTTCTCCCAGTAGGACGGATTGCGCAGCAACTGCCAGCAGCCCTTGATCGCGGCGATGCTCATCAGCAGCCAGTACAGCGGCACCGTCAGGCAGGCCAGCAGCAGGCGCGGGTCGCGGCCCTCCCGGCAGCCGACCAGGTTCAGGAAGATCGTGACCGCGTTGCCGAACACCAGGCAGATCAGCGCCGGGTAGTAGACCAGCGGCGGGAAGATCTCCCCGATCTGCAGCGGCTGGCCCAGCAGCCACGTCAGGGTGATGAACCAGAACACCATGTTCAGGCAGGCGATGATCGGGGTGCCGGCCAGCAGCAGGGTGAACCGCAGGAACGCCAGTGACCCGATCTCCCGCCACAGCCGCAGCGGCCGCCGCGTGTGCACCAGCCATGTCTGCAGATACCCCTTGTACCAGCGGGACCGCTGCCGCAGCCAGTTGATCGCGTCGCTGTTGGCCTCCTCGAGGGTTGTCGAGTCCAGCACCGCGGTCTTGTATCCCTCGGCCGCGATCCGCACGCCAAGGTCGGCGTCCTCGGTGACGTTGAACGGATCCCATGCGCCGATCTCGTCGAGCACCGACCTGCGCAGATGATTCGACGTGCCACCCAACGGGATTGGGGCCTTGATCCGCATCAGGCCGGGCAGCAGATAGCTGAACCAGACGCCGTACTCGACGGTGAACCACCCGGTGAGCAGGTTCTGGGTTCCGTTGCGGAACGCCAACTTCGCCTGCACGCACACGACCCTCGGGTCGAGGCGGGCGAACGTCGCGGCGACCCGGCGCAGCTGCAGCGGCTCCGGGATGTCCTCCGCGTCGTAGATCGTCACGATCTCGCCGGTCGCCAGGTGCAGCCCGTAGTTGCAGGCCTTCGGCTTGGTCCGCGGATCCGCCGCCGGGACCAGCACCACCGTCGCGACCTCGTCCACCCCGGCCGCGGCTGCAGCGGCGATGGTGGTGGCGTCGTCCTCCTCGAGCAGCAGCAGGATCTGCAGCTTGTCCCGCGGGTAGTCGAGGGCGCCCATCGCGGCGATCAGCTGTGCGATCACCTCGGTCTCGTTGTAGGCGGGCATCAGCACCGTGTACGTCGGCAGGTCCGCGTCCGGGATCGCGCGGGCCTGCTCGTCGGTGACGGTGTGGATCGCGTCGGCGGGCAGGCCGCGCCGGAAGATGATCAGCCGGTCGATCAGCGTCAACACGTACGCGACGGTGCTCAGCGCCGTCCCGACGATCAGCGTCGGCGTCGGGAAGAACGCCAGGCACACCACCGCGACCACGGCGATCACCAGCAGCAGGTTCCGTTGCCACGGCACGAACGCCCGCGACGCCGACGCCATCGGATCCCGTTCGCGCAGACCGTTGACGGCGTCATGCAGGGCCCGCTCGCGGAACTCGGGGGAGCGCTGGGGATCCGGTGACTCGGTCACGGCGCCGCCTTCCACTGCTCGGCGACCAGCTCGCGGCCGAGGGTCGAGAGCAGGTTCACGTCCTTGAACGACGGGTGCTGATCGATCTGGATCGCGTTGCCGCGCAACAGCACATTCAGGGACTGGCCCGCGACGGCTGCCGTCTGTGGATTCAGTTCCGGGAACGTCGCACCGGGATCGTGGTTGTCCACCGACAGCAGGTTCACCACCTGGGTGACGTCGCCGCGCTGCCAGATGAACTGCAGCTTCGTCCAGGTGAGGAACAGGTTCTCGTCGACGACGGTGTACAGCCTGCCGATCACATCGTGACCGAGGTCGACGTCGATCGTCTCGGACCGGCGGCTGCCCAGCGTCGAATACAGCATCTCGCCGGGATACACGGCCAGGGTCTCGGGCTGGCGGGTGCGCATGTTGTCCACCACGACGCTGCGGACCCGGTTCTTGGTGTCCCACTCCGGGTTCACCTCGTCCGCGCGCAGCATCTGCCGCACCAAGGTGGCGTCCGGGCCGAAGAACATCGGTGCCCAGTCGACGGTGTCGAAGGCGGTCTCGGTCCAGCCGTCCGGTACGTGCAGCCACGTCTCGTCGTCCACCTCCGGCGGGCCGGGGTCGATGTGGACGGTCACCGGCGGCGGCAGCGGCGACCCCCATTGCGCGGCGGTGGCGGCGATCAGAATGACGGCGGCAGCACCGACCGACCGGACCGTCGGCGGTCGCGGCGCCCGAATCGGTGCACCCGGGTCGGTGCCGCGTCTGGCCACGAGCATCAGGGAGGCGACGCAAACCACCGCCCCGATGAGCACGGCGGGCAGCGATCGGAGCAGCGGGGTGCCGGTATCCGGCCGCACGGCGTCCACCGCGGCCACCAGCGCCAGACCGACCGCGAGCGTGATCAGCGCGGCGATCACCCCGCGCTGCCACGTCCGCGCGACGGTAATGCCGGTGGCGACGGCGACCATCACCACCAGCGCGGCGCCGGCGGCGAACCACGATCCGCCGAGCGTGATGACCAGGGTCCGGTAGCCCCACGGCGTGAATGCCAGGTACGCCACCCACACCGGCCAGTACCGGCACGTCGCGCGGGTGCCGAACATCAGCACGCACGCGCCGAAGACGAACACCAGCGCGGACAGCAGGTCCAGCCGCAGCAGCAGGAATTCCTCGCGGTACCGCGGCACCAGCCAGTACGAGATCGCCAGCGACGCACCGAGCGCGATTGTGCCGACGATGTAGTCGACCTCGCGGTCGTGGATCGGCAGCTCGCCGTGCCTGCGCCGGGTGACGCCGATGGCCATCGCGATCCCGAGCAGCGGCAGCAGCGTCAGGTACCCGAGCAGGCCGGTCTCCGCCGAATCGGGCAGGGTGCGCAGCGTCGATGCCCAGAACCCGACCACCAGGCACGCCGCGATCACAGCCCAGCGCGCCGCGAGGGTGGCGAGCGCGCCCGGCCGCCCGGTCGACGCGGGACGTTCCGCGACCGTGACCATGACGCTAGGTCGTCGACCGGGGCTTGCGGCTGGCCACCCACACGGCGAGACCGCCGAGCAGGCCGAGCGCCAGCACGCCGCCCGCCGCGGCGAGCACCCCGCGAACGGTGGAACTCGACGTGGTCTCGGGGGTGGGTTCCGTCAGCGACGACAGGTTCACCGGTTCCCGGTCCGCGGTCTGGAACAGCACGTCACCGGTCAGGGTGAACCAGCGGTTCCGGTCCGCCTGCAGCCAGTCCAGGATCCGATCCAGGTTCTCCGGGACCGCCGTCGACGTCGCGACGAGCAGCATCCGCTCCTTGTTCGCGTCCCAGGTCGCCTGGACGGACCCGAACTGCAGCGTCGGGACGTCGACGGTGCGACTGTGACCGGAATCGTTCGGGTCGGCCAGCTCGATGGTGTCCTCGCCGGTCCGGGTCAGCGGCAGCGCGATCGAGTCCGGCAGGCCGCCGTCCGGGGCGACCAGGATCGTCGGCGACGTCGAGTTCACCGCGTCGTCGAACGACACCAGTTCCGGGCGCATCGGGGTGACGGTCATCGCCTGCAGGCCGGTGGTCAGGGACAGTGCGCGGCGCAGGTTCGCGAAGGTGTTGTCCTGCAGCCCGACGTCGACCGTCGGCAGCAGCGCCTGCGGCAGCGCGCCGAACCCGGCGGGGCTCGGCGGCGTCGCGGTGTCGCTCGTGACCGGGCTGGCCGGGTCAAGGGTCAGCGTCACCGGTTGCGTCGACCCGCAGGTCATGACGCCCGCGACCTGCAGCGTCACCACCACCTCCGTGTACCGGGTGAGCAGGTCGTTCGGGATGTCCACCCACTGGTCGATGCGTCCGGTGTCGTCGACCGGCCAGTGCGCCAGCGTGGTGTCGCCGACCGTCACCGTGATCTGCCCGTTCTGCGCGCTGGGCAGCGGCGTGTAGTTGCCGAGCAGGTGCACGGTGACGTCGTCGGAGGGGCGGCCGAGCCGGGTCTGGTCCAGGCCGACCACCACCCGCGCGCGGCCGGTCGACGTCGACGTCAGCTGGGTGACGCCGAGGTCGCTGAGCGTGGTGGCGTCGGGGGCGAGGATGGGCGCGGTGTCGAGGGCGCCCGCGGTCGCGGTCGACGCGACGACCACCTCGGCCAGTGAGTCGACCAGCAGCCGGGTCTGATCCAGCAGGGTCGCGCCCTGCCCGGACAGGGTGAGCACCGGGACGTCGGCCGCCGACGGCGACAGCTGCACGGCCGGGCTGTCCGCTTCGGCGATCACCACCTGGCGTTCGAACTGCCCGACCGGCTGGTCGGGCATCGACCGTCCCGCGGGCAGGGCGCGCAGGTCGACGACGGTGCCCTGGTTCGCGTAGTGCGCGGTGACCGCGGTCCCGAACTCCAACGCGGCCGCGGACTCGTCGGGAGTCGGGTTCTCCGGCACGTACAGGTCGAGGCGCTGCAGCACCGGCGGCAGGAAGTCCGCGATCACCGCGGGCTGGATCTCGTTGCCCGCGTAGTCGATCGACGCGTCAACGATCGACAGCGAGTCCTCCGACCAGTCCTCGGCGCACCACTGGTCGTCGAGCGGCGCCAGATGCGAGCGCAGCTGCACCTGCGCGGCATTGTCGGTGATCGGCACCCCGGCGAGCGGGATCGTCACCGGCGCGGTCGGCGCCCCCGCCGGAACGTCGATGCGACTGAGGATGCGGCCGCCCGCGACCGCGTCGATCCAGCCGCGGCCCGACCCGGCGGGCACCTGAATGGTGCCGCGCAGCGCGGTCGGGACCATCCCCGGCGGCACCGGAAGGTGCAGGCTTACCGTCGCGTCCTGCCCGGGGAAGTTCAACGTCCGCCCGAGTCCGACGGCGGGCAGCCCGAGCGTCGCGTCCTGGCGGGCGGGCACCGGCTGCGCCAGCGCGGGCGACGCGGCCGTCACACCCAGGACCGCGGCGGCCGCAACACAGGTTGCGGCCAAGCTAGCGCCGCGACGTACACGTTCGGACATCCGTCCTCCTCGAGTCGACCCCTTCGACCCTACGAGCGGAACGGCGCCGCCGCGCGGTGGACGCGCCGCTACTGGCTGTAGCTCGCCAGGAAGTTCCCGAAACGCTCGATCGCGACCGCCAGATCCCGCGCCCACGGCAGCGTCACGATGCGCAGGTGATTGTGGTCGACCCAGTTGAAGCCGGTGCCCTGCACCATCAGGATCTTCTCCTGCAGCAGCAGGTCCTGCACGAGCTTCTCGTCGTCGTGGATCTCGTACACGTTCGGATCCAGCCGCGGGAACGCGTACAGCGCACCCTTCGGCTTCACACATGAGACGCCGGGGATCATGTTCAGCCGCTCCCACGCGACGTCCCGCTGCTCGAGCAGGCGACCGCCGGGCAGGATCAGGTCCTCGATGCTCTGGTAGCCGCCGAGCGCCACCTGAATGGCGTGCTGCGCAGGAACATTGGGACACAGCCGCATCGAGGCGAGCAGGTTCAGGCCCTCAAGGAAGCTGGTCGCGTGGTCCTTCGGGCCGGTGATCGCGACCCAGCCGGACCGGTAGCCCGCCACCCGGTACGCCTTCGACAGACCGTTGAACGTCAGGCACAGCAGGTCCGGTGCGAGCGTGGCGAGGGAGATGTGCTTGGCGTCGTCGTAGAGGATCTTGTCGTAGATCTCGTCGGCGAGCAGCAGCAGCGAGTGCTTGCGCGCCAACGCGACGATCCGGCTCAGCACCTCCTGCGAATACACCGCGCCGGTCGGGTTGTTCGGGTTGATCACCACGATCGCCTTGGTGCGCGGCGTGATCTTCGACTCGATGTCCGCGATGTCCGGGTTCCAGCCGTCCGACTCATCGCACAGGTAGTGCACCGGGGTGCCGCCCGCCAGCGACGTCGTCGCCGTCCACAGCGGGTAGTCCGGCGCCGGGATCAGCACCTCGTCACCGTTGTCGAGCAGCGCCTGCATCGTCATCGTGATCAGCTCGGACACCCCGTTGCCGAGGTAGACGTCGTCCACGTCCAGGTCCGGGAACCCGGGGACCAGCTCGTAGCGGGTGACGATCGCGCGCCGCGCCGACAGGATGCCCTTCGACTCGGAGTAGCCCTGCGCGGTCGGCAGCGCCGCGATCATGTCCCGCATGATCACGTCCGGTGCCTCGAACCCGAACGGCGCCGGATTGCCGATGTTCAGCTTGAGGATGCGGTGCCCCTCCGCCTCCAGTCGCGCGGCGTGCGCGTGTACCGGGCCCCGGATCTCGTACAGCACGTTCTGCAGCTTCGCGGACTGGGTCAGCACGCGCGGCTGGGTGTGGGTGTGGTGGGAGGGCTCCGAGACGGTCACCCGTCCATGGTGCCACTGTCGGTAAAGCGATTTACCCGCGGGGAGCCTCCGATCAGCGCAAACCGTGCGCCGAACGGCTGCGCGCCCGCGCCGAGGGGAGGACGATGGGACGCGGTCAGTGCCGACTTGGAAGTGGTTCACATGAGCGCACCCGGAATTCCTCGCCCCGCCCCGGTCGACGTCGCGCACCACACCCACCTGACCGGGGTGTTCGCGCCGCAACGCGCCGAGGTCGACGTCCCCGACCTAGAGGTGATCGGCGAGATCCCGCCGGAACTGCACGGCGCCTACCTGCGCAACGGGCCGAACCCGCGGTTCGATCCGATCGGCAACTACGTGTACCCGCTCGACGGGGACGGGATGGTGCACCGCATCGAACTCGACGGTGGCCGCGCCAGATACACGAACCGGTTCGTCCGAACCCCGATGGTCGTCGCCGAGGAACGCGCCGGGCATGCCATCTGGGGCGGCGTCACCGACCTCTACACCCCGGGCGTCGACGAGGTCGGCCCCGAACTGGCGGGCACCGGCCGGGACCTGCCCGACATCAACGTCGTCCGGCACGGCGGCAGGCTGCTCGCGATGGCGGAGGCCGCCCCGCCGTACCGACTCGACCCGACCGACCTGGCCACCCTCGGCAGGGACACCTGCGACGGCGCGATGGCGGTCGGCAGCACCGCGCACCCGAAACTGGACCCGGTGACCGGTGAACTGGTGCTGTTCACCTACCTCCTCGACGCGCCGTACCTGACCTGGTCGGTGGTCGCGGCGGACGGGACGGTGGCGCGGGAACCGACGGTCGTCGAGGGCCTGCGTGAACCGCTGATGATCCACGACATGGCGCTCACCGAACGCTACGTGGTGCTGGTGCTGTGTCCGCTCGTGTTCGACCTGGCCGCCGCGCTCACCGGCGGCGCGCTGCTGGACTGGCGCCCCGACGACGGCACCCGGGTCGCGCTGATTCCCCGCGCAGGCGGACCCGTCCGGTGGGCGGACTGCGAGGCGTTCTGGGTGTGGCATTTCGCCGGTGCCCGCGACCTCCCCGACGGGCGGGTGCAGGTGGACTACGCGCAGTGGGCGTATCCGGGCGGTTTCGCGGACCTGGACGCACCATGTGTCGGCGGACTGGTCCGCGCGACCGTCGACCCCGACCGCGGCGCCATCGACCGTCAAGTCATGCACGACCGGGACGTCGAATTCCCCCGCATCGACGACCGCACCCTCGCCCGCGCCCGCGGCCGGATCGCGACCATCGGCAAACGCGGCCCCCGCGACGGCCACATGGACTCGCTGTGGTTCTTCGACCCCGACGCGGGCACCGAGACGTCGTGGGATCCGGGGCCGCTATCCGTCGGCGAACCGATCCACCTGCCCGGCACCGGATCCGACTACTGGGGGATGCTCGGCACCGACCGGGAGACCATGGCGTCGTGGTTCGTGATCCTGCCCGCCGACGACCCGGCGTCCGGGCCGGTGGCGCGGGTCCGGATGCCGATCCGGGTGCCCGCCGGACTGCACGGGGTGTGGCTGCCGCAGATGTGACCGAGACGACCCTCCATCGCCTTGTCGGGTGCGCCCAAGTTGGTGATACTTACCGGCGCGTTAACAAGCGCAGGCCACTAGGACATCGGCATGGGAAGTGACGTGACCACCGATATACACCCGGTGAGTGAAGAACTCACCTCGGCGCCTGGGACCCCGTGGCGGGATCCCAGGCGTTACTTCTGGTTGCTGGGCCTGCTGGCCCCGCTCAGCCCCTTCGCGGCGTGGGTGCTGGTGGAGCTGTTCGGGCTCGGACTGTTCTGGGCGGCAGGCGCGATCCTGCTCGTCGTGATCATCCCGCTGGTGGACCTGGTGTCCGGTGTCGACAAGTCCAACCCGCCGGACCGGGTGATGGCCGCACTCGAGGACGACCGGTACTACCGCTGGTGCACCTACCTGTTCCTGCCGATCCAGTTCGCCGGGCTGGTATTTGCCTGCTACATGTGGACGACCGCCCCGATGGGCTGGCCCGAACGGTTTGCGATGGCCGCGACCGTGGGCGTCGTCGCGGGTGTCGGGATCAACGCCGCCCACGAACTCGGCCACAAGCGCCCGCAGCACGAGCGGTGGCTCGCGAAGGTCGCTCTCGCGCAGTCGTTCTACGGGCACTTCTACGTCGAGCACAACTTCGGGCACCACCTGCGGGTCGCCACCCCGGACGATCCGGCGTCCGCGCGCTACGGCGAGTCGTTCTGGGCGTTCCTGCCGCGGTCGGTGGTCGGGGGTGTCCGCTCCGCCTGGGTGTACGAGAAGGCCCGCCTCGCCCGCCGCGGCCTGCGCACCTGGAGTCCGCGCAACGACGTCCTCAACGCCTGGGCGATGAGCATCGCGCTGTTCGCGGTGCTGATCGCCGCGTTCGGGTGGAGCGTCGCGCCGTGGCTCGTGGTGCAGGCGGTGCTCGGCTTCACGTTCCTCGAGGCAGCGAACTACCTCGAGCACTACGGGCTGCTGCGCGCCAAGAAGGCGAACGGACGCTACGAGCGCGTCGCCCCCGAGCACAGCTGGAACAGCGACCACGTGTGCAGCAACGTCTTCCTGTACCACCTGCAGCGGCACAGCGACCACCACGCAAACCCGTTGCGCCGCTATCAGACCCTCCGCTCGATGCCCGACGCCCCGCAACTCCCCGCCGGCTACGCGGTGCTGATCGTGCTCGCCTTCGTGCCGCCGCTGTGGCGTCGGGTGATGGACCCGCGGCTGCTCGAGCACTACGACGGCGCCCTGTCCCGGATCAACCGCGTCGGCACGTAGCCGCGCCGGTCGCCCTGTGCACAGGGGTGTTGTGGGGTGCGCGGGGGTTTTCGGCGTGTAGTTCGTGTGTGGGTGCGGGGACGGGTGTGTGCACAGGGGTTCTGGTGTGTGCGGCGGTGGACGGGTGCCGCGGCGTCGTCAGTGGGCGTGTGCCAGTTTTTGGTTGTCGTGCGTGCGGCCGAACGACGACTATCCGACCGGCGGCATACGGACGATGCGTCCAGTGGGTGGCTCGGACCGCCGGGCACGGTTGAGCGCGCGCCGGATCCGGTCGGCGATCACCTCCGGCGTCGTCAGCTCCTCCCACGTCCAGCGCACCACCTGCCAGCCGGCGTCCCGGATCGCGTCCTCCCGCTTCTTCTCCGCGACCAGCACGTCCTCCGGGAGCGTGCCGTCCGGGACGAGGCGGCCGTACTTGGACAGTCCGTCGAACTCCCCGACCACACCGTCGAACAGGAAGTCGACGCGACCGAGCAGGACGCCCTTGTGCGAGTGCAGCTCCGGTTGCAGGTCGGGCAGCGGCAACTGCTCGCGGACGAGGAGTGCGCGGCTTCGGGTCTCGCCGACGCTCTCGGAGCGGCCGTCCGCCATGCGCAGCACTCGACGGATCCGGTGAGGGTGCTTGCGCGCGGGCGTCAGGGCGGCCTCGAGTGCGGCCTGATCGACGGCGCCGACGTGCAGGGCGTGGTCCGCGGCGACGAGTGCCTGCTCGAATCCCAGAGTCGCGGCCAGGTCGACGACGGTCCGCGCAGGAGTGGTCACGCGGAGACCGTCGACCGTCGTGATGTCGCTGTCCGGTAGCGGTACCGAGTGCACCCGACGCCGGCGGCTCAGGCTGCCGCCCGACGACCTGTTGCGGGTCAGGTGCACCCGCGCCAACGGAGTGCTCCACAGGTCGAACCCGTGGACCACCGCCGCCGACTGATGGCTCAGCACGGCCTCCGGTGACGCGACATCCAGCACGGCCTCGGCAACAAGCCGGTGGCGCGCCTCGGCACCGAGCTCGAGGTAGGCCTCCGCGTGGGCGAACCGCCCGGGATGCAGTCGCTTCCACACCCCGGTCCGGCACTGCCGCTGCAGTTCCCGGTCGGTCGCCCCGCGCCGCAGCGCCTCTTCTCGTCGAATGAATTGTTCCCCCATGCCGATATCGTGCCCGGCCTCGACGCGCCCGCACACCCGTCGACGCCAACCTGTGGATAACTGCGCGCAAACTGTGGACAACGTCGTTGTCGGACGCGGTGGCGTGCGCTATGGGTGGTGTCCGATTTGGCCTGTGCACAGAGGGATTCCCTGGCGTGCAGGGGTTTTCGGCGTGCAGTGGGGGTGTGCGTGCGGGAAGTGGTGTGTGCACAGGGGTGTTGCGGGGTGCGCGGGGGTTTTCGGCGTGCAGTGGGGGTGTGCGTGCGGGATGCGGTGTGTGCACAGGGGTGTTGCGGGGTGCGCGGGGGTTTTCGGCGTGCAGCGGGGGTGTGGGTGCGGGAAGTGGTGTGTGCACAGGGGTGTTGCCTGGCTGACACCCTCGGCGTCGATCGCGTCGATCGCGTCGGTCGCGCTGGGCCTGTGTGGTCGGCGGGGGTGTGCACAGGGGTGTTGCGGGGTGCGCGGGGGTTTTCGGCGTGCAGTGGGTGTGTGGGTGCGGGAAGTGATGTGTGCACAGGGGTGTTGTGGGGGGTGCGGGGCGGGGCGCCGGGCGCCGGACGCAGAACGCGCCCCCACCGATGCGGTGGGGGCGCGCTGTGCGTGCTGCGCTACTTGCGGCCGGGGGCCTTGGCGCCGGGCTTGAACCCGAGTCCGCCTGCCTTCGGCTGCGGCGGTGCCGGGGACTCCGCTGCGGGGGCCGCAGGAGCGTCCGCGACCGGCTCGGCAACCGGTTCGTCGGCGGGGGCCGCCTCGACCGGTGCGGCCGCCGGAGCCGCGGGGGCTGCGGGGGCTGCGGCCTTCCGCGCACCGGGGGCCTTCGCGCCACCCTTGAACCCGAGCCCGCCTGCCTTCGGCTGCGGCGGTGCGGGCGCCTCGGCTGCGGGCGCCACCGGCTCCTCGACGGCCGGGACCTCGGCAGCAGGCGCGGGCGCGGCAGCAGGCGCTGCCTTCTTCGCGCCGGGTGCCTTGAGCCCGCCCTTCATCTGCAGTCCGCCGGGCTTGGCGACGGGAGCCGCCGGGGCCTCAGCGGCAGGCGCCGCAGCGTCGGCCGCCGGTGCGGCGGGGGTCGCGGCCTTGGCGCCCGGTGCCTTCGCGCCGGGTGCCTTGAGCCCGCCCTTCATTTGCAGTCCGCCGGGCTTGGCGGTCGGCGCGGCGGGAGCCTCGGCTGCGGGAGCGGAAGCGCCAGCGGCAGGAGCGGCAGCCTTCGCGCCGGGCGCCTTGAGCCCGCCCTTCATCTGCAGCCCGCCGGCCTTCGCGGCGGGGGCGCCTGCGGCGGGAGCCGCACCGCCGCCGGGAGCCTTGAGCCCGCCCTTCATCTGCAGCCCGCCCGCCTTGGGCGCGCCGCCGGGAGCCTTCGCGCCGCCGGGTGCCTTGGGGCCGCCCTTCATTTGCAGCCCGCCCGCCTTCGGGGCCACCGGCGCCGCGGCGGGAGCTGCCGCGGCCGGAGCCTCGGCGACGTCCTCCTCCGCGACCGGTGCGGCCTCGGCGACGACCGTCTCCTTCGGCTTCTGCACGACCTTGATGTTCTCGGTCAGCTGCGCCGAATCGAGGCGGGTGATCGACTCGAGCATCATCTGCGCGACGTCCACGACCTCGACGCCCTCGCCCTGGCCCGACTCCTGGCGTGCGGTGACGCCGTCGGTGAGCATGACGCGGCAGAACGGGCAGCCGGTCGCGATCTTCTTCGGATCCGTGGAGAGAGCCTCGTCGACGCGGTCGACGTTGATCCGCTTGCCGAGCTGCTCCTCCATCCACATGCGGGCACCGCCAGCGCCACAGCACATGGACCGCTCGCCGTGCCGCGGCATCTCCTTGAGGTTGGAGCCGGTCGCGGCCATCAGCTCACGCGGCGCGTCGTACACCTTGTTGTGCCTGCCGAGGAAGCACGGGTCGTGGTAGGTGACGTCCTCCTGCACGGAGGCGACCGGGATCAGTTTCTTCTGCCGCACCAGGCGGTTGAGTAGCTGGGTGTGGTGGACGACCTCGTAGCGGCCGCCGACCTCCGGGTACTCGTTGCCGAGCGCGTTGAAGCAGTGCGCGCAGGTGACGACGATCTTGCGCTTGGACTCCTCGACGCCGTCGAAGAGGTTGTCGAGGACCTCGATGTTCTGCATCGCGAGCTGCTGGAACAGGAACTCGTTGCCCGCGCGGCGTGCGGAGTCGCCGGTGCAGGTCTCCTCGGCGCCGAGGACCATGAACTTCACGCCAGCGGTGGCGAGCAGCTCGGCGACGGCCTTGGTGGTCTTCTTCGCGCGGTCCTCGTATGCGCCGGCGCAGCCGACCCAGAACAGGTACTCGTAGTCCTCGAACGTCTCCGCGTCCTTGCCGAAGACCGGGATCTCGAAGTCCATCTCGGAGATCCAGTTGAGCCGGTCCTTGGAGTTCTGGCCCCAGGGGTTGCCCTTGTTCTCGAGGTTCTTGAACAGGCCAGCCAGCTCGGACGGGAACTCCGACTCGATCAGCACCTGGTAGCGACGCATGTCGATGATGTGGTCGACGTGCTCGATGTCGACGGGGCACTGCTCGACGCAGGCGCCGCAGTTGGTGCACGACCACAGCGTCTCGAGGTCGATGACCGGGGCCTGCTCGCCCGCGGCGACCAGCTCGGCGGTCTCACCGACCAGCCTGCGCTCGGCCTCCAGCCGCGCGGCCTCGGGAATCTTCGCGAGCGCGGCCTCGTCGACGTTACCGTCGGCGTCGACCAGGCCGACCTCGTCGCCGCCCATGTCCTTGCGGCCACCGGCCAGCAGGTACGGCGCCTTGGTGTAGCCGTGGTCGCGCAGCGACATGATCAGCAGCTTCGGGGACAGCGGCTTGCCGGTGTTCCAGGCCGGGCACTGCGACTGGCAGCGTCCGCACTCGGTGCACGTGGTGAAGTCCAGCCAGCCCTTCCAGGAGAAGTCCTCGATCCGTCCGGCGCCCAGGGTGTCGGTGTCGGGGTCGACGTTGTCCATGGTCAGGGCCTTGCCCTTGGACATCATCGGCTTCGCGGCGCCGAGGGCGACGTCGCCGTCGTCCTCACGCTTGAAGTAGATGTTCGGGAACGCGGAGAAGCGGTGCCACGCGACGCCCCAGGTGATGTTGCGGCCGACGACGTAGAGCCAGACCATGCCGGACATCAGCTTGACGAACGCGAAGATCGAAATCAGCGTGACGTTGGCCGGGATCACGTTGGCGATCAGGCCGGTGATCGGGTCGGTCCAGCTGGAGTGGCCCTGCAGCGACAGCACG
Organism: Rhodococcus sp. NPDC054953; assembly: GCF_053609225.1. NCBI lineage: Bacteria > Bacillati > Actinomycetota > Actinomycetes > Mycobacteriales > Nocardiaceae > Rhodococcus > Rhodococcus sp. NPDC054953. The sequence goes on from NZ_JBSGXD010000017.1 coordinate 43,073, forward strand.
CCCGCCTTGACCAGCACCATGCCGATGCCCTCGGTGAGCACGACCCATTCAACGAAGTAGGCGGGGCCGAACTTCGATCCGCTGAAGCGGGAGAGGCGCGCGGGCAGTCGCGGGTGGTTCAGTTGCCGGATGACCATCAGCGTCACGATGCCGACGACGGTGCCGACGCCGAGGATCTCGTCGCCGAGGTGGAACCACCAGGTGTCACCGATCAGCGGCCACGACCAGGTGGGGTCGAAGGTCTGGCCGTAGGCCATGAACCAGAACTGCGCGCCTGCCAGGAAGCCGATCATGACGAGCCAGTGCGCCCACCCGACGGTGCGGAACTTCTGCATCCGGGTGTGCGCGATGAACTCGACGATCATCTGCTTGAAGCGGGGGAAGAATGGGCGCCAGCGGTCGGGCGCGGACTGCCCGATCATGACTGTCTTGCCCATGGTCCAGGCCCCGCTCAGGAACGAGGCCCAGCACACGAGGCTGAGCAGTACGCCGATCGTGCCCAACGTGATCGTCAGGGCGTTCATGTCACGGCCTTTCCTTCTCCAACGGCATTCGGCAACGGCAACAAGAGTAAGCCACCGTAAGTTACCCGCCGGTAGCATGGTCGTTCAAGACGGCATTCGTCGCTGCGTGTGCCGGTCATCGGCCCGGCGTCGCAGTAGTGCTGTCGGACACGGTAAGTCCTCGGCTATCGGGCGTTTAGTGCAGGTGAACCTAACTTGGACAACCGACCGGTAACTTAACCTCGCAGAATGAGGGTGTCCTTACCCTCGCTCAATGACATTGTTCTCAGCCGTCTCACAGACTAGGGTTCGCGTGATTGTGTGTCTTTTCGCGCGCAGCGCGCGTCTGCAACTCTGGAGGGGAATCACAGAATGAAGCTCAGGAAGTTCGCCGTCACCTCGATGCTCGCGGTCGCCGCGCTCGGTGTCGGCGCGGGTACCTCGTACGCCAACCCCGCCGCCGAGGCTCCCGAGACCATCGACTGGAAGTCCAACATCGAGGGCACCTCCGTCGTCACCACGATCGACGCGGGCGCGTTCAAGGTCTCCGGTGACGGCAAGAACATCGAGCTGCAGGACGGCAACGGCAACGCGGTCGTCAGCCTGCCGCTCGCCTTCCAGCTCAACACCCTCCAGTTCCCGATGGAGCAGAAGATCAGCGAGGACGGCAAGACCGTCACCCTGACCCCGGTCTTCGACCTCGGCAAGGCCAAGCCGATCGCCGGTGACGCCACCGCGCAGCCGATCGCGGGCGCCGGGCTCGCCATCAAGGACATCGCCTCGCCCGAGGAGAACCTGATGGCACAGCAGACCTTCAACTCGCAGCTTGCCGTCGCCACCGCCTCCGGCGGCCTCATCGGCACCATCATCGGCGCCGTTGTCGGCACCTTCGTGATGCCTGCGGTCGGCACCGTCGCGGGTGCGGGCATCGGCGGCGTCGCGGGCACCGTCCTCGTCGGTGGCCCGACCCTGATCGCCGCGGGCATCGGCCTTGGCCAGACCCTGATGGCCGAGCCGGGCACCACGGTCTACGCGAAGAAGTAGTCCACGCGCCACGCGGAGCGGCCCGTCACCTCATCGAGGTGACGGGCCGCTTGGCGTTTCGGCGCCTCCCGTGCCGGAAACGCCGTCGAGGGGGGGGGGGGGGGGGGTGCCCGGGCTCGAGGGGGGGGGGCGAGGAGGGGGCGGGGGGGGGGGGGGTGTTGCGGGCGGAAAGGGGGAGGCAGCCCGAGTTGCCACGAA
>NZ_JBSGXD010000017.1:44827-74085 GCF_053609225.1 Rhodococcus sp. NPDC054953
TTGCCGGAACCCCCTCCACGCCCGGACGTCCCGTCCCCCCCCTCCCCCGACGGGGTGGATCAGGAGAGTCCGGCGGGTCCGGCGTTCGTCGCGATCGAGAAGATGTAGCCGACCGACTTCATCACGAGACCGAGCACGGCTCCGGCGTCGGATCCGGTTCCGGCGTCGGGGGTGGTGGCGTCGGCGATGTCTGCGAGCATGGCACTTCCTTCGTGTCGTGTGGGCCGACCATGGGCCGGCGGCTTCCCGACTGGATCCCCCCAGTCAGTTCGTCCAATTCGTTGTCGGTGCGAAACAGATTCGCCAGCAACAACTTCGGGCATCCTACCGTGCCCGCTCCCGGGCCGGTGCCGCTACCCCGGCCCGAAAAGCAACTGTGCGTGAGTTTTACCCCAATCGGGGTAAAACTCACGCACAGGCGCGAAGCGCAGATCAGTTAGCTGGTGCGGACCTTGAGGCCGGGGTTGTCGGCGAGGATCGCGTTGATCGGGGTCGCGAACAGCTGCGTGCTGTCGCCGAGGACGGTGGTGACGACGGCGGCGAGTTCGCAGAACTTCAGGTCCGCGACGTTCGACGCGCTGGAGATGCCGAGGGCGCGGTCGCCGGTGACGATGGTGCCGCCGCTGTCGCCCTGCAGGGCACAGATGTTCGCGGAGAAGCCGCCGCGCAGGGTGCGCTGGCCGACGCCGACGGTCTGGTTGACGGCGTTGATGGTGCCGCACGTGAAGCCGGTGGTGAGACCGGACTTGCACACCGGCGCGCCGACGACCGGGTCGGCGGTGCCGGTGATGCGCAGCGGCGACCGGCCGGGGACCCGGACCAGGTTGTTCTGGAAGCGGTGCTTGGCGGCGTCGTCGATGCGGATGATCGAGTAGTCGAGGCCGTCGAGGTGGGTGCGGGCGAAGGTGCCGATGTGCGGGCCGAAGGTGCCGTCGGTCGGCATCTGGAACACCTGGGTGCCGGGGGCGCCGCGGTTGGGGTCGCAGTGCCCGGCGGAGATGTTCACGGTGCGGCCGGAGCCGTCGGTGCCGTTGAACCCGAGCGAGCAGCGGAAGGCGCCTGCCGCGTTCTCCGCCGCGTACGAGTCGCCGCCGAACAGCGCGTCGGCGGGGGCGCCGCCGTTGTCCACGGCCTGCGGGGCCACGGACCCGAGCGCGGGCTGCAGTGCGAGCACGGCGCCCTGCAGGAAGTCGGGCAGCTGCAGGCCGCCGAGGTCGACGGTGTCCGCGACCCGCAGCACCAGGTTGTTGTTCACCACGTCGACCGCGGCGCCACCGACGAGGTCGGCGAGCGGCTTCGGCAGCTTCGCGATCCAGTCCTGCGCCTTGGTCAGCTGGTCGTGCAGGGCGCGCTCGCTGTGCGGCAGGTCCTTGACCGTGTACCCGGCGTCCTCGACGGCCTTGCGCGCCGCGTCGGCGTCCTGCCCGGAGGCGAGCCCGATCAGCGGAACACCCGCCTGGTCGAGCCAGGCACCGGCGAAGGTGTCCGGGAACTTCGCGCGCAGATCGTTCGCGAACGCGACCAGCTTCTGCCCGGCCTCCGCCTTCTCCAGGTACTGCTCGGGGGTGAGCCCGAGGTCCCGCTGCACCGCCGCGACCAGGTCCTCGGGGAGGGTGGTGGTCGGCGCCTGCGCGGCCGGTTCGGCGTGCGCGAGGGCGGCGGGAGCGAGCAGGAGCAGGGCGGCCGAGCCGATCATCGCGGCACGGCGCGCGCGGATGCTGCGCATGGGGACCTTCCGGGTCGGTGACGTGCAGTGTTCGGAACCTGCACAGTGCAGTCGGACATGCGAACACGACTCGAGCACCGTGGGTGGTCGCGTCGAATGCCCCTGACTATATGGCCTCGGGTGGCGTTGCCGCACCGTCTCATCCATTTCGCGACGGATGTCGGGATCGGCACCGCCGGTGCTGGTGCGACGGCGGGTCAGGCGGGTGCGGGCACCGACCGCACCCGCAGGTCGGCGCCGAGGGCGGCACCGGCGCGGTCGACGACCTTCTCGATCGGGATGCCGATGCTCGCGGTGCCGCCGTCGAGGGCGAGGACGAGGTTCGCCTCGGTGCAGTTCGGGGCGCCGCTCGCGTTGGAGCCGGACGTGATGCCGAGCGCGCGGGTGCCGGTCAGGATCGCGCCGCCGCTGTCGCCGCTGAGGGTGCAGGTCGACCCCGCGAAGCCGCGGACCAGGCGGGAGGACCCGTCCATCATCTCCAGCGGCACGTCGACGGACTCGGCGAGCACGATCCCGCAGGTGAACGTCGACGACTGCCCCGACTTGCAGATCGGTGCGCCGACCACCGGGCGGGCGGTGCCCGTCACGGTGACGGTGGTGCCGTTCGCGCCGCGGACCGTCGGCTGGTCGAGGCCCGCGTCGACGCCCGCCCGGTTCAGCTTGATCACCGAGTAGTCGAGGCCGCCGGAGTCGATGCCCATCTCGGAGTGCGCGAAGCTGCCGACCTGCGTGCTGCGGGTGACGTCGACCGGGTTCGGCAGGTACACCGGCGAGCCCGCGGTGGCGCCCGGCTGCTCCTGCACGGGGTCGCAGTGCCCGGCGCTGAGGTTGTACGGGGTGCCGTCGCCGCCGACCGCGTTGAACCCGAAGGAACAGACACCGATCTGCTCCGGCGTCGTCGCCGCGGACATCGGCTGCGCGGTCGTCACGTAGGTGTCGCCGCCCTGCGGCCGCGGATCGACCGGGCCGCCGCGGTCGGGGGACAGGACCACCTGCAGGCCAGCGAGCAGGGTCGGCAGGTTCAGTGCCTGGCCGATCGGGCTGTTCACCACGTCGATGACGACCTGATTGTTCAGCACGTCCACCGAGGTGGAGTTGATCTGCGAGGAGATGTCCTTCGGCAGCGCGGTGATCCACTCGTTCAGCTGCGCCCGCGCGCCCTCCAGCTGCCGCTCGGACACCGCGGCAATGTGGGTGCCGTACCCGTCGCTGGCGACCTGCTGAGCGGCCTCGGTGGAGGTGACGGCGACGATGGGACGGCCGTCGGTCGCGATCCAGGACCCGGCGAAGGTGTCCGGGGCGGAGGCCCGCAGCTCGTCGGAGTAGCTGCTGAGCCGCTGCGCCAGCTCCGCGCGCTGCAGGTACTGCTGCGGCGTCAATTTCAGGTCCCGCGCGATGGCCTCGACGAGTTCGGCGGGCAGCTGCTGGACGTGCTCCTCGCTGACCAGGCGTTCACCCGGTGCGGCCTGGGCGAGTGCGCCGGCCGTGAGAAGTGAGGCAGAGGCCAGGATGGCGGCGCGCAGCGCCAGCGGCAGACGCATGAAAACCCTTCTGGAGGCGATCGAGACGGGGGACAGCGCCCCACCATAGGGGAAACCGGGGGACGGTGTCCGTCGGTGCAGGTGGCGGGGTTTCGGTCAGGATGCGACGGGGCCCTTGTCGTCGGGTTCGGGCTCCGGTTCCGGTTCCGGTTCCGGCGCGGGTGCCGTCGTGGTCATGGTGGTGGTGGTCGTCGTGGTGGTGGTCGGGGCGACGGTGGTGGTTGTGGTGGTCGTCGGCGGCACCGTGGTCGTGGTGGTTGCGGTGGTCGTCGTCGGGCGCGCCTGCGTCGTCCTGGTCGGTATCGACGGCCGGGCGGTTGCGGTGGTCGGCGCCGGTGCCGCGGTGGGCAGCGGCTCCCAGGTCGTCGGCGCCGCCGGGGCGACCGCGACCTCGGCGGTCGACACCGGGACCGTCGACGTCCGCCGCGGGGTGGTCGTCGGTGCGGCGGACGCCACCGTCGTCGGCTGCGGTTCGAGATGCGGATGCGGGGTGCCCGCCGTGCCGTCGGACCCGGACAGCGCCACCGCGCCGACGAGTGCCGCAATGACGAGGGCAGCGCCGACACCACCGGCGACCATCGCCGCCCGGTTCCGCGGCTCCCCGGCCGGGGCGGTCACCGCCGTCACCGGTGCCGCCTGCGCGGCGGGCTGCACGGTCCGCCCGGGCCCGGCCTCGGTGAACGCGGTCGGCGTCGCGGGCGGCGGCACGGCGGGCAGTGAATCGGTGTCCGCCTCGGAGTCACCGGCGGCGATCGCACCCGCAGCGGCACCGACGCCGGCGGCGCCGGCGATCGCGGGCACCCCCGCGCCGCCCGCCGCGAGGATCGCCGCACCGTGCGTGGCCGTCCGACCCGGATGGGGTGCGGTCACCGCAGGCGCGGGCAGCGCCTCCGCCAGCGCCGACAGCAGCGGGATCGCGGCGCCCCCGCCGGTCAGCAGGACCGCGGACACCGCGGCGGGGTCGAGGTCGTGCGCCCGCGCGGTCTCCGGCACCAGCGACAGCGCCCCCTCGAGCGGCCCCCGCAGGATCTCGTCCAGGTCGGCGCGGGTGAGGGTGACCGACGCGCCGCCGCCGACCGGCACCGGCACCACGACCTCGGTCGCCGTCGACAGCTGCTCCTTCGCGGTGCGGCAGCGCGCCCGAACCCGGTCCAGGTCGGCGCGGGTGGCCGGGTCGGCGGGGTCGATCGGGCCGAGGTACGCGTCGGCGGCGCCGAGCACATGCTCGGCGATCATGCGGTCGATGCCGTCGCCACCGAACCGGGCGGCGAACGTCGACGGCGGGAGCAGCAGCGGGGTGGCACCGGTCCGCACCAGCGACACCGTCACCCCGGCCGCGGCGAAGTCGCACACCGCGACGACCGCGCCGTCGGCCGGGTTCCGGTCGGCCTGGTACCACCGGACCGCCGCCGCGGCGTCCGGGACCAGCATCACCGCGGACAGCCCGGTCCGGTCGAACGCGGCGCGCTGCGCGGCAACCAGGGTCTCGCTCCACCGCGCCGGGTGGGTCGCGACGACGGTCGGGTCCGCGGGCAGCCCGGGGAAGTGCCGGACGGCGGTCGCCAGCAGGCTTGCCGTCGCGGTGGCGACCAGGTCCTCGGCGAGGTACCCGGTGCCGTCGGCGCCGGCGACCGCCTCGGCGTCGCCGACGCGGGCGACGAAACCGCTCAGCACCCCCGGCTCGTCTGCGGGTGCGCCGAGGGTCGCGGCGGTCGGGGACACCCGCAGGGTCGCGGGCTCCACCAGCACCGGCGGGTCGGCCAGCGGCGCATCCGAGGCCTGTACGACCGCGACCGCCTCGGTACTGCCGACACCGAGCCCGATGCCGTGTCCGACCGTCATTTCCCTGCCCCATCTCCTCGGTGAGCCGACGGGTCACAGTATCGGCCGCCACTCGGCTCGGGCAGCGGGCACCGACGGATCGCCCTACGCTCAAGTCGACCGCCCCGCGCGGGGACGGCCAACGAGCTTGGAGCGTCGATGAGTCGAGCGGTTCCCCAGCCCCTGCAGCGGCCGCTCGACGCGGCGGCACTGTTCCTGGTGGTGACCGTCGGGCCGGGCCGGGCCGATGCCGACACCGCGGCGGGGGTGGCCGCCGACATCGGGTCGCTGGTGCGGGCCGTCGGATTCCGGGAGCAGCGGGGCTCGCTGCACTGCGTCGTCGGTGTCGGCTCCGAGTTCTGGGACCGGCTCGGCCACCCGTCCCGCCCGGCGGGCCTGCACCCGTTCGAGCCGGTGACCGGGCCGCGGCACCGGGCGCCTGCCACGCCGGGGGATCTGCTGTTCCACATTCAGGGGTCGCGGGCCGACCTCTGCTTCGAACTGGGCAGGCTGATCCGATCCGCGCTGGGCGGATCCGCCACCGTCGTCGACTCGGTCAGCGGCTTCCGCTACTTCGACGCGCGCGACCTGCTCGGGTTTGTCGACGGCACCGAGAACCCCACCGGACCGGACGCCGCGACCGCCACCCTGATCGGGGACGAGGACGCCGAATTTGCGGGCGGCAGTTACGTGATCGTGCAGAAGTACCTGCACGACCTCGACGCGTGGACCGCGCTGCCCGCCGACGAGCAGGAACGGGTGATCGGCCGGACCAAACTCGACAACGTCGAACTCGATGAGCTGCCGTCGAACTCGCACGTGGCCCTGAACACCCTCGTCGACGCGGACGGCACCGAGCGGGAGATCCTCCGCGCGAACATGCCGTTCGGCAGCCTCGACCGCGGCGAGTTCGGCACCTACTTCATCGGGTACGCGCGCACCCCCGCGGTGACCGAGGAGATGCTGCGGCGGATGTTCCTCGGCGACCCGCCGGGCAACCACGACCGGATCCTCGACTTCTCCACCGCGGTGACCGGGTCCCTGTTCTTCGTCCCCAGCGTGGGCACCCTCGACGCCCTCGCCGACCCGTCCGCCTGCGGCGCCGCCCCGGCCGAGGCCCCGTCCCGCTACGCACTGTCCCTCGACATCGGCGATCTCAAAGGAGTGTCCGGATGACCGAATCGAACAACCTGCACCGTCAGCTCGCCCCGGTGACCGAGGCCGCGTGGCAGCAGATCGGGGAGGAGGCGGCCCGGACCTTCAAGCGGCACGTCGCGGGCAGGCGCGTGGTCGATGTCGCCGGGCCGGAAGGCTATGCGTACTCGGCGCACAACACCGGCCGGGTCACCTCGATCGACGTGTCGGACAACCGGATCCGCGCGCAATTACGCGAGGTGCATCCGCTGGTGGAGTTGCGGTACCCGTTCACGTTGAGCCGCGCCGAGATCGACGACGTCGAGCGCGGCTCGCTGGACTCGGACTGGCAACCGGTCAAGGATGCGGCGAAGGCGATCGCGTTCGCGGAGGACCGGGCCGTGTTCGCTGGCTACCAGGCGGCCGGGATCCGTGGGCTCGGCCCGTCGTCGTCCAACCCGGTGCTGCAACTGCCGTCGGATCCGCTTGCGGTGCCCGATGCGGTGGTGTCGGCGCTGTCGGCGCTGCGGCTGGCCGGGGTGGAGGGCCCGTACGCGGTGGTCCTCGACGCCGAGTCGTACACGGCCGTCAGCGAAACCCGGGACGAGGGGCACCCGGTTTTCCACCATCTCAAGGACCTCGTCGACGAGATCGTCTGGGCGCCCGCGGTCCGCGGCGGCTATGTGCTGTCCACCCGCGGCGGCGACAACCAGCTGACCCTCGGGGTTGACCTATCGATCGGCTACGACAGTCACACCGCGACCGAGGTAACGCTGTATCTCGAAGAGTCGCTGACGTTCTCGTCGCTGACCGCGGAGGCGGCCGTCGTCCTTGCCCGCTGAGTCAACGATTGGCGGTCGTCACCTTGCCGACGAACACCTCGAACTTCTGCAGCCAGTCGGCGACGAACGCGGCGGTGCCCTGGTCGGTGATCTCGCCGTCGGCGGTGATCAGGCCCTCGGTGAACTGGATGTACGCCTCGGGCTGCGCGAGCTCGGGCGAGTTCACGAAGGACAGGATGCTGCGCAGATGCTGCTGCGCGACGGCGGTCCCGATCTTGCCGGGCGAGGCGCCGATCACCGCGGACGGCTTGTACGCGAAGGAGTTCTGGCCCCACGGGCGCGACCCCCAGTCGATCGCGTTCTTCAACGCGCCGGGAACCGAGCGGTTGAACTCGGGGGTCACGAAGATCAACGCGTCGACGGCGGCGATGGCCTCCTTGAGTGCCAGGCCCTCCGCCGGGTAGTCGGCGTCGTAGTCGTGGTTGTACAGCGGCAGGTTCCCGATCGGGATCTCCTCGAGCGTGAGGGAGGTGCCCGCGCTGAGGCGCTGCAACGCCTTCGCGAGCCTGCGGTTGATCGAGACCGTGGACAAACTGCCGATGAACACGCCAACCTGATACGACATCGGGTCACCTCTCGCCGATCGCGTCGGAGCAGCCGCGGGTATGGTGCCCGAGCCTACGCGCCGTGCCCCATCGCCCGCAGCATGGACAGCATCTCGGCCCGGGACTGCGCGCCGAGACGCCTGCGGATCCGGGCGACGTGATGCTCGACTGTCTTCGCCGAGATGAACAGTCGCGCACCGATGTCCCGGTAGGTCAACCCGGTCACCAGCAGGCGGGCGACATCGGATTCGCGTTCGGTGAGCGCGGCACCGATCTCCCGTGCCGCCGCCGGGGTTCCCGACGCTGACTGCACCGGACGCAGCCCGCGCGCCACCTGCAGCAGTGCGGTCGCGGTCGCGGTGTCGGTGACCCGCAGCGCCGCCTCGCTGGCGAGCCGGGCACCGTCCCAGGGCAGGCCGATCGCGCCGAGCCCGATCGCCGCCGCCGTCACCTCTTCGGCGGCGGTGTCGCCCTGCAGGACGCGGAGCCAGGCGCGACCGGCCCGCGCGAGTCCGGCCGCGTAGGCGCTGGACTCGGCGGCGATCCCGAGCGCGTTCGCGTGCGGCACCAGGTCGGCGGGGGACTCGGTGAGGATCGCCGCCTGCACCCCGTACCAGTGCAGCGGGGCGCCCCAGAGCACGGGTTCCCCGAGCCGGGTCAGCAGGTCCCTGGCCTGGTCCACCAGGTGTGCGATCCGCCCGATCTCGTCGAGTCGGGCCGCGCCGAGCCACAGTTCGCCGAGCGGCAGCAGGCTCAGCAGGTCCACCGAGTGTTCCGCGACCGCGGTCTCGGCATCGTCCCAGGACCGGCGCAGGGTGCCGATGTCGCCCCTGCGCCGCGCGATGCCGACCCGCAGGGCCGCCGCGAACAGCGCGTCCCGCGGGCGGAGTCCGGCCGCGGGCAGGGCGTCGACGGTGCGGTCCGCGGCGTCCAGGTCGCCGTGCAGCATCGCCACCCACGCGGTCAGCAGCCGGTGTCGGTCGCCGTGCACGGCGCCCTCCTCGTCGCCCTCCATCGCGCGCGTCAGCACGGCCGTGGCGCGTCCCAGCTCGCCGCAGTGCATCGCGGCGAGCGCCGTCAGCGCGGCCCCACTGTCCGGCAGCAGCCGGGTGCGGGCGGCGGCGGACAGGGCAACGCCGCGTGTGAGTGCGTTCAGCGCGATCGGTGGGGAGCCCTCGATGGACAGTCTCAGGCCTTGGGCGAGGAGGGTTTCCGATGCGGTGACCGAGGTGGGTGGGGCACCGGTGGCGGCGCGGGCCGCCGCGGCAGCGGACTCGGGGCGTCCCGCCGCGAGCAGCACGAGCTCGGCGAGCGGACCGTCGGTGCCCATCCGGTCCGTTCCGAGCCACTCGTACAGGTCGGCGCTGCGCACCAGCATCCCCTGGAGGGCGGCGACGCCCGCCGCGATCCGCACCGCGGCGGCCAGGTCGGCGGCCGATGCGGTCCCGGACCGCTCCAACAGTCCGTCGGTGAGCCGCGCCGCGGTCTCGAGGTCACCGGCCAGGCCCGCGGCCTCGGCGCGGCGCAGGATCAGCGGCTCCGGGTCGGCGCCCGCCCACACCGCCTCCTGGTACAGGGCGGTGGCCAACCGGGGGTGCGCGAGATCGGCTTGCCCGCAGAGGTAATCGGCGAGATCCGGATCGGTGACGCCCGCCGCGGCGAAGGCCCGCGCCGCGGGCACGTCGAGGGTGCCGAGGGCGTGCTTCGCGCGGAACGCGTCCAGGTGTAGCCCGGCCATCCGCTGCGCGCCGAGCGCGGCCCGCAGCGGCTCGACCGCCGACACCAGCACGGTGTCGGCCTGCTGCAGCAGCCCGCAGCCCCGCGCCCGCTCCACCAGGTCCCGGCTGCCGTCGACGGTCAGGCCGAGCACCCGCGCCAGCTCGGACCCGTCGAGGCCGCTGCCGGTGGTGGCAACGGCCAACGCGCACAGCAGGTCCGGGTCCAGGGATGCGATCACCTCGGCGTGGCAGGTGGCGACCGCGGCGGCGATCGCCCGTTCCGCGGGCAGCGGGGAGGGGCCGCCGGTGAGCGCCATGAGTGCGGCGTCCACGCAGCGCGGCAGCCCGCCGGACAGGCGGTGGATCACCCCGATGAGTTGTGTCGGAAGGGTCGCGCCGAGAACGGTTTCGGCCCGCATTGCGATCTCGCGGGTGGTCAGGGCGCCGAGCGGGACGGTGCCGTCCAGTGCCGCCGCGAGGGTCCGCAGCCCGGGATGGCCCGGGCGCGGTTCGGTCGCGACGACCACGGTCACATCCGGCCGGGACGCCAACCCGGTCAGCGCGGCAAGGCCCGACGCGGACAGCAGGTGGGCGTCGTCGACGACCACCGCGCCGCCGGGCGCGGGGTCGTCGGTCACCGCGGTCACCACCGGACCGGGAACTCGGTCCCGGACCAGCGCGAGCAGGGCCGACTTCCCGGTGCCGGACACGCCGCGCACCAGCAGATGCGGGTGACCGGTCCGGACCGCCTCGAGCAGGCCCCGCACGGCGGGGGTCGCGACGGTGGGCGCGGGACGCACCAACTGGTCCGGCATGCGCTGCTCCCTCACTGGTTCCCGAGCAGGCCGCCGACGACCCCGCCGACCCCGCCGACCACGCCCCCGACCACCCCGTCCACCCCGCCGACGACCCCGTCGACGACGCCGCCCACCCCCTCGCCGACCCCGGTCACGGCCCCACCGACGCCCTGACCGACGCCGTTCGCCACCTCGCCGACCCCGGTGCCGACCCCGGTCGCGACCTCACCGGCGCCGGGCCCGGGCCGCGGCGCCGGAGCGGGTGCGGGTGCAGGTGCCGGTGCGGGCGCGGGCGCGGGTGCGGGGGCCGGACTGTTGGCCGCGGGCGGTGCCGCGGGTGCGGGCGCCCGCCCACCCGGATCGGCGGCCCGAGGGGTGGCGGCGGGTGTGCCTGCCACCGTCACGGCCTGCACGGATCCCGTCGATCCCGCGCCCGGCTCGGCCTGGCCGGTGACCGAGCGGGTCGGGTGCGCGGGACCCGACCCGGTGGCGGCTGCCTGCCCGGTTCCGGACGGCGCGGCGGCGTCGGACCCGGTGGTGGTGCGCGTCGCGGGGGTGCTCCCCGCGGTCTGAGGGTCCGCCGTCGAGGAGAATCCGACTGTGCCAAGGGATAACCCGGCCGCGGTGAGCGCAATCAGCGCGGCCGCGGCCGCGGAGACCAGCGCCGCCTTCTTCGGGGTGCTCAGCCCGCTGCCGCTGCGCGGGTGGGACCGCGTCGCCTGCGCCGCGGGCGGGGCCGGGGTGTCGTGCAGCGCCGCATCGAGCACCGCGAACACGGCGGTGTCGGTGGCCGCCGGCGTTGCCGCCGCCCGCTCGGCCGCGAGCATCGCCGCCCCGGCGGCGGCGGTGAAACCCGGGTCGGTGTCCGCCACCACCGGCAGACGCAGTGCGGCCGAGAGGATCTCGGTGACCAGGGGGATCGCGGAGCTGCCGCCGGTGAGCAGCACGGTGCCGATGTCGGACGGTTCGAGTCCCGCGCCCCGGACCGCCTCCTGCACGAGGGCAACCGAATCGGTGATCGGCCCGCGGATCAGGTCCTCGAGTTCCTCCCGCACCAGCCGCACGTCCCGCCGCGCACCGGGCAGATCCACGGTGATGACGGTGACGGTGTCCGCCGACAGCGCCTCCTTCGCGAGCCGGCACCGGGACCGCAGTTCGGAGAGTGCGGCGACCGACTCACCGGCAAACGGGTCAATGCCGTCGATGCTGCCCGTCAGCCCGTCCAGCACGTAACTCAGTGTCGTGTGGTCGAATTCGGATCCCGAGTAGTCCTCGGACCGCAGCGGGGTACCGAGGATGCCCGGCTGCTCACCGGCATCGACGACGGTGACGTCGAGCGAGCCCGCGCCGAGGTCGTAGACGATCACCGGCGCCTCGGCGGATCCGGGGCGGGTGCGGTGCAGCCACGCGGCCGCCGCGAGCGGCTCCGGGACAAGATCCGCACCGGGCAGGCCCACGCGGTCCAGGGCCGCGGCGAGGGAGTTCGCCTGGTGTCCCGACCACACCGCCGGATGCGCGGCAACGACCGCGTCCGCCGTCGGAAGTTCGTCGGCAAGGCACCGCATCGTGGCGGCGACCAGGTCCTCGCCCGCGTGCGCGGCGCCGTCCTCGGCGATCAGTGCGACCGGATCACCGACGCGGTCCGCGTACCCGACGATCACCCCGCCGTCGCGGCACCCGGTCGGCGGGAGGAGGGCCGGGCCGTCGCCGGAGAGCAGCAGCGCGGTCGGTGCGACCAGCGCGGCGCCGCGCTCGCCCTGCCCGCGATCGTCGGTGACGGCCACCGCATTCGCCGAACCGACGGTCAGTCCGAGTCCTGTCGCCATGGTCTTCTCCCGTGTCGTAGGTGCCGGTGCCCCGCGGCCCCGTCGGGACCGATTCGGGGGTCCCAGGGGGCGGCGCACGGGGGTCGCCGATGCTTGCAGTGTCGTCAGACAACCGGGTTTCGTTACCGGGTGCACGACCATATCCGCAGTTGAGGGGCCTTTCCCCGATACCGGTGCAATCCCCTATCCGCCCCACCCCCCATGCGGCCGCCGCGCGGGGGGACTCGACCCCGTTGGGTGGACGCGTCCCGCTGCCTAGCGTCGAGAGGGTCACTTCCCAGGTGGATGCACTGCCGCTCCACACGACCCGTCAGGAGTCCGACATGGCCACCAACGCGCTGCTCGATTTCATCCTCAGCCTGCTGCGCGACGACGAGGCGCGGGCCGCGTACTGCCGGAACCCCGACGCGGTGCTGGCCGCCGCCGGGCTCGGTGACGTGTGCCAGGCCGACATCGCCGCCGTCGCACCGCTCGTCGCCGAATCGGGGCTGTTCGCGGGGGCGGGGACCGAGCTGACCAGCATCCTCGGCGCGGGCGGCGACGTGGCGGGCGGCGTTGCGGGCGGGCTGGGCGGCGGGCTGGGTGGCGGCCTCGGCGCCGGACTGGGCGGCGGGCTCGGCGGCGGACTCGGCCTGGGTGCCGGCGCCGGGCTCGGCCTCGGCGCTGCCGCGGGCGGCGGCCTCGGTGGCAGCCTCGACGTCGGCGCCGATCTCGGTGCGGCCCTCAGCGCGGCACTCGGCGCGGCGCTGCAGGTCGGCGGGCAGATCGGTGCCGATCTCGGTGCTGCCCTGGGTGCGGCCCTTGACGTCTCCACCGGACTCGACCTCTCCACCGGACTCGGCATCGGCGGCGCCGTTGATCTCGGTGCCGAGCTGGCCGCCGCCCTCGGCGGTGCGCTTGGCGTCGGCGCCGACCTGACCGCCAGCCTCGAAGGCGCGCTCGGGGGCGCGCTCGGCGCGATCACCGACCTCGATCTTGGGGGCGCGCTGGACCTGGGCACGGTGCTCGGTGCGGCGTTCGGGGTCGGCGGCGACCTTGGCGCCGAGCTCGGGGCCGCGCTCGGCGGCGTCCTCGGTGGCGCGGTCGATGCGGGCGGCGGCCTCGGAGCAGACCTGACGTCGCTGCTGTCCGGTGGGCTCGACCTCGGTGCCGGCCTTGGCGCCGCCCTCGGCGGTGCGCTCGGGGTCGGGGGCGAGTTGTCCACCGTCCTCGGCGGCGCCCTGGACGCCGCGCTCGGTCTCGGCGGCGGCATCGACGGAATGCTCGACCTGACGGGCGATCTCGGCGGCCTGATCGGCGGCGACCTGACCGCGGCGTTGAGCGGTGCCCTCGGCGGGGCGCTCGGTGCGGGCGGGGATGTCGGTGCCGATCTCGGGGGTGCCCTCGGCGGCGTGCTCGGCGCGCTGGTGAACGCGGGCGGCGGCCTGGACGTCGACGGCACCCTCGGCCTCAGTGGCGACCTGGCAGGCGCGCTCGGGGGCGCCCTCGGCGTCGGCGGCGGGTTGACCGCGGAACTCGGGACGGCCCTCGACGCGGTCCTCGGTGCGGGGGGACTCCTCGACCTGGGCGCGGGCGCAGACCTGGGCGCGGGCGCCGATCTTGGTGCGGGCCTGAGCGGCGTACTGAGCAGCGCCCTCGGCGCGGGGGGCGTGGCTGGCGCGGATCTCGGGGCCGCGCTCGGCGGGGTCCTCGGCGGCGCACTCGGTGCTGGCGGGGAACTCGGCGGCGTCGTGGACAGTGCCCTCGGCGGTGGACTCGACCTCGGTGGCGCGTTGACCACCGCCCTCGACGGGGCCCTCGACCTCGACGGCGGTCTCGTCTCGGACCTCGGTGGGACGCTCGGCGGCGCGCTCGGCGCTGGCGGACTGACCGAACTGGACCTGTCGGGGCTGCTCGGTGTCGGCGGCGACCTCACCACCGACCTCGGGGTCGGCGGCAGTGCCGGGCTGGATCTCGGGGCCGCGCTCGGCGCGGGCGGGGAGGCCGGAGCCGGGCTGGGTGGCGCGCTCGACGCGGTGCTCGGGGCCGGTGGAGGCCTGGACGGCGCGGTCGGCGGTGTCGTCGACGCGGGCGCCGGGCTTGCCGGCTCGGTCGGCACCGCGCTCGGTGGCGCCGTCGACGCGGGCGGCAGCGCAGGCGCGGGCGTCGACGGCGCGGTGACCGGGGCGGTCACCGGTGGGATCGACACCGTCGCCGGGCTCGGTGAGGGGCTGACCGCGGGCCTCGGCGGCGGGCTGGGCGGACTGATCAATGCGGGGACCGGCCTCGGAGCGGGCCTGGCCGGGACCGTGTCCGGGGTCGCCGATGCGGGCGCCGGGCTCGGGGGGACCGTCTCGGGCCTGGTCGACGCGGGCGGCGGGCTGGACGTGGCCGCGGGCCTCACCTCGGGGCTGGATGCCGTCGCCGATGGCGGCGTCGCGGGTGATGCGTCCGGATCCGGGGCGGTGTCCGGTTCCGCCGAGCTCGCCGGTGCCGCGTCGGGCGCCGCGGGCGTCGGCGCCGATCCGATCGCTGGCGCCGCCGACGCCGTCGGCGCGTCGAACGCCTGGACGTCGGTGGACGCGTCGAACGTCTTCGGCGCGGAAGCCGCCGGATCCGGTGACGGCGGGCTGTTCTCCGCCGGGGACAGCCTGTTCGGCGACGACCTCGCGCCCGTCCACGGACTGCCGGAGGTCGGCGTCACCGACGCGGACCCGCTGCACCCCTGATCCGCGCCGGTGTAACGAAATCGGCCCCGCACACGGTGACACGCGTGCGGGGCCGGTCTTCGCGGAGAGAAGTGTGAGTCGGTTCAATGGACAACGCATCCGGCACGACGGTGCCCTCGGCGCAGGCGACGACGCACCTGGTCGGACTGCTCGACGAGGTCGCGGCGATCGCCCGCGCCGCGAACCGCGCCGACCTGACCGCCCGCCTCGCGGGCGCCCGTAGTCGCCTCGTCGATCCGCGGATGCGGGTGGTGGTGGTCGGGACCCTCAAGCAGGGCAAGAGTCAGCTGGTGAACGCCCTGCTGAACCTGAACGTCTGTTCGGTCGGTGACGACGAGACGACCGCGGTGGCGACGGTGCTGCAGAACGCGCAGGCCCCCTCCGCCGAGCTGGTCCTCGCGGAGCCGGGACTCGACCCGGTGCGGGTCCCGGTGCCCCTGGACGAGCTGGCCGCGCTGACCCCGTCGACGCCGCTCGCCGCGGGCCGCGAGGTGCTGCGCGTCGAGATCAGCGTGCCCAGCCCGCTGCTCGCGGACGGGCTGGTCCTTGTCGACACACCCGGCGTCGGTGGTCACGGAAACCCTCACGCGGCAAGCACTCTCGGGCTCCTCACCGCGGCGGACGCGGTCCTGGTGCTCTCCGACGCCAGCCAGGAGTTCACCGAGCCGGAACTGGCCTTCCTGCGGCAGGTCCGCGCGCTGTGCCCGGCGGTCGCCTGCCTGATCAGCAAGACCGATCTGTACCCGCACTGGCGGGCGATCGTCGACGCCGACCGCGGGCATCTGGAGCGGGCGGGCTTGGCGGTGCCGCTGATCCCGGTGTCGTCGCTGCTCCGCAGTCATGCGCTCCGGCTCCGGGACGACGACCTGCACACCGAGTCCGGCTTCGCCGCGCTGTACGACTTCCTGCGCGAACAGGTGCGCACCCGCACCGAGGCCGCCACCCGGCGCGCGGTCGCGCTCGACGTCCGGTCGGCCGCCGAACATCTCAGCCTCGGACTCGGCAGTGAGCTTGCCGCGCTGCGGGATCCGGCGAGGGGAGCGGCGGCGGTCGCGGAACTGCAGCGGGCGAAGGCCGCGGCGGAGGACCTGCAGAAGAAGTCGTCGCTGTGGCAGCAGACGCTCGCGGACGGGATCGCCGATCTGGCCGCTGACATCGACCACGATCTGCGGGACCGGCTGCGCCGCGTCACCAGGGAGGCGGAGGAGACCGTCGACGAGGGCGACCCGGGCAAGGACTGGCCGCAGCTCGGTGAGTGGTTGCAGGAGCAGGTCGCCACCTCGATCGGCGACAACTTCGTGTGGGCGCACGACCGGTCGGTGTGGCTGGCGGAGGTGGTTGCCGGGCACTTTGCCGACGCGGGTGCCGTCGCCCTGCCGCACCTCGACGTCGCCGACCTCGACGGCGTCCTCGAACCGGTTGCCTCCCTCGCGGATCTGGAGTCGGGTCGGATCGGCATCACCCAGAAGGTGCTGGTCGGCATGCGGGGCTCGTATGGCGGGGTGCTGATGTTCGGCCTGATCACCACGATGATGGGGATGGCGCTGGTGAACCCGATCTCGGTCGGGGCGGGTCTGCTGTTGGGTACCAAGGCATATCGAGAGGACCGGGAGGGCCGGGTCCTCAAGCGCCGCGGCGAGGCCAAGATGGCGATCCGGCGGTTCGTCGACGACGTCAGTTTCCAGGTGGGCAAGGAGTCGAAGGACCGGCTGCGGCTGATCCAGCGGGCGCTGCGGGACCACTTCGCGGCCATCGCGGAACAGACGCTGCGGTCCCTCGCGGAATCGCTGCGATCCGCGCAGGAGGGGGCGAATCTGGCCAGCGCCGAACGCGCCAGGCGGATCGCGGAACTCGAGGACGGGTTGCGGGTGCTCACCCGCGCCCGGGAGGCGATCGCTGGGGACGGCGCGTGAGTGCCGCGGCGCTGCCCGCCGCGCGGGACCTGATCGCCGCCGCCCGCGACGTCAGCGGGCGGCCGGCGCGGGCCCAGCTCGACGACTGCGCCAGCAGGCTCGAGGAGCCGTTGCGGGTCGCGTTGGCCGGGTCGCTGAAGGCCGGCAAGTCCACGCTGCTCAATTCGATTGTCGGGCAGGATATCGCGCCGACGGATGCGACCGAGTGCACCCGCGTGGTGACCTGGTACCGCGGCGGCGTGACGCCGACCGTCACTGCATGGGATGAGCGGGGCCGCACCGTCAACGTGCCGGTGCAGCGCCGCGACGGCAGCCTCACCTTCGACCTCGGCGATCTCACGGCGACCGACGTGGACCGGCTGGAGGTGGAGTGGCCCGCGCGCGCGTTGACGCACACCACCATCATCGATACCCCCGGCACGTCCTCGCTGTCGACGGACGTCTCGGCCCGCACCCTGCGGATGCTGACCCCGGAGGGGTCAACCTCCGGCGCGGACGCGGTCGTGTACCTGCTGCGGTCCCTCGGCGCATCCGACGTGCGGTTCCTCGGCCAGATCGGGGCGCACGTCGGCGGCGAGTCCGGCCCGCTCGGCGTCGTCGGTGTCGTGTCGCGGGCGGACGAGGTCGGGGCGGGTCGGATCGACGCGATGACGTCGGCGAAGGAGGTCGCCGCGCGGTTCGCGACCGAACTCGAACGCACCGGGTTGTGTCAGGCCGTGGTGCCCGTCGCCGGACTGCTCGCACTGGGGGCCCGCACCCTGCGCGAGAGCGAGTTTGAGGCGTTCCGCGCCCTCGCGGCGGTCCCGGCCGACGACCTTCAGATCGCGATGCTCTCGGCGGACCGCTTCGCGCGTCCCGACAGTCCGCTGCCGGTCCCTGCCGAATTGCGAACCCAACTGGCGGATCGGTTCGGGCTATTCGGGATTCGACTCGCCGTTGCCCTGATCAAGCTGGGCGCCCGGGATTCCCCGACCCTCGCCGCCGACCTCGTCGAGCGCAGCGGGCTGAACGAGTTGCGGCAGGTCATCGACGTCCAGTTCGGGCAGCGGGCCGACCAGCTGAAGGCGCATTCGGCGTTGCTCGCGGTGGAGCGGGTGCTGGCCGCCGAGCCGGGGGCGGCGGCGGCCGGGGTCCGTGGCGGGGTCTCGAGGGCGCTGTCGGACACGCACGGATTCCAGGAGATCCGACTGCTGGGCAGGCTCCGGTCCACGCCGCTGGCGCTGTCGGAGGAGGACGCCGGACACCTGCAGCGGCTGATCGGCGGCGGCGGAATCGCGGCACACGCCCGGCTCGGTCTCGACCCCGACGCCCCGATCGCGCAGCAGCGCGCTGTTGCCCTCGGGGCCGTGCGCTACTGGCGCGCCAGGGCCGAGCATCCGCTCGTCGACCGGTTCACCGCCCGCGCCTGCGCCGCCGCGGCCCGCAGCGCCGAGGGCGTGCTCGCCGACCTTCCCTGACCAGCGCCGCCGCGGTGTTCGCGCTGCTCGGGCCCGGTGTCCGTGCCGGGATGTCACAGAAACGCGAGCTCGTTCACCGTTCGCATTGCGTAGTGTCTGACGCTACAGTCGCCACGGTCGCCGTCGTTCGGGGGCGACGAAGCCGGGGGTGGCAGCTGTCGGTGGATGCCGCCGTCGGAAGGTCGTCATGTCGCACGAGATGCATCACTTCTCCATGGGAGTGTGGGTTCTTTTTCTCGCCTATGCCGTGGCGGTGGTCGGCTCACTGGTCGGGCTGATCTGCGTCCAGGCCGCGGCGTCGGCGAGCAGTCGCGCGCTGCGCTGGCGTTGGATCGGGTTCGCCTCACTGTCGATCGGCGGCGTGGCGATCTGGCTGATGCACTTCATCGCGATGACCGGCTTCGACCTCCCCGGTTCGCCGGTCCGCTACGACCTGACCCGGACGCTGCTGTCGGTGCTGCTTGCCGTCGGAGCGACCGGATTCGGGCTCGCGGTAGCCGGATCCGGTGGGTCGCGAACGGTGCGCATTGTGCGCCTGCTGATTTCGGGAGTCGTGATGGGGCTGGCCGTCAGCCTGATGCACTACACCGGAATGTGGGCGATCCGGATCCGCGGATCGATCGACCACGACCGCGGCTACGTGATCGCGTCGGTCGTGATCGGGGTGGTCGCGGCGACGGCGGCGCTGTGGTTCTCCCGGGTAGCGACCCGGTGGGTGTTCCAGATCCCGGCCGCGCTGGTGATGGGCCTCGCAGTCGTGTCCCTGCACTACACCGGCATGGCCGGAGTGCGGGTCCAGGTGGACCCGACGGCGGCTCTCCCGTCCGGAACCTCGGTGTCGGCGTTGCTGTTTCCCGCATTCGGTATCGGCATGCTGATCATCGCGGCCGCCGCGGCCGCGGTGCTGATGACGCCGTCGAAGACCGACCTCGCGCTGGACGCGGAGATCGCGCGCTGGGAGGAGCCGGTACCCGATCGTGCGGATCTGTTTGCCGGCAAGTGACTGGCGTCGAGTGCTTGCGGAAGAATCTCGCCGGGCTTGACCGGTTAAGTGCCTGATAAGCAGCGGATTTCGTTGGACAATCGCGCACAATTCGCCCGAATTGGGAGATTCGTTGGGTTTTGCTGCCTATGATGCCCTCCGGTAACTGTCACCGGGGGGTGATTCGGAAGGTCGCGAATGTCGCACGAGATGCATCACTTCTCCCTTGGTGTGTGGGTCCTGTTCCTCGCCTACGCCGTATCCGCGCTCGGGTCCCTCGTCGGGTTGCTCTGCGTACAGCAGGCAATGTCCGCGAGCGACCGGAGGTCGCGTGGCGTCTGGACGGGCTTTGCGGCGTTGTCGATCGGCGGTGTCGCGGTCTGGCTGATGCACTTCATCGGGATGATGGGTTTCGACCTGCCGGGAACGACGATCCGGTACAGCCTGATGCAGACCCTGCTCTCGGTGGGGTTGGCGATCGGGCCGACCTTCCTCGGGCTGGCGGCCGTCGGGTCGGGTGCCGGGCGGGGGCGGGTTCCGCGCCTGCTGGGTGCGGGCCTGGTGATGGGTCTGGCGGTCAGTGCGATGCACTACACCGGAATGTGGGCGATCCGGATCCGCGGTTCGATCGAGCACGAGACGGGCTACGTGCTGGCGTCGATCGCCATCGGCGTGACGGCCGCGACCGCGGCGCTGTGGTTCTCGCAGGTGGCCACTCGGTGGTATCTGCAGATCCCCTCGGCGCTGGTGATGGGACTCGCGGTGGTGGCGCTGCACTACACCGGCATGGCGGGCCTGACCGTGCACATCGACCCGACCGCCCCCGCCCCGGTGGGGCTGTCGGTCAACGGGCTGCTCTTCCCCGGCTTCGGCGTCGGGATCGTGGTGTTGGCCGTGCTCGTCGTCAAGTTGCTGGTCACCCCGTCGCGCCGGGATGCCAGCCTGGAAGCGCAGATCGCCGGCTGGGAGGCGCCGGTGCCCGCCGCGGGCGTTGCCGCGCGCCCGTGACCGCCGGTGTCACCGTCGCGCTTGCATCCACGTCCTGACCGCAGGCACGAAAAGCAATGTGACGCCAGCGAAGACGCACACCGCGTACGGAGCGAGCGCCCACCGCGCTGCGGCACCGACGGAGGTCGCCGCCGCGGCGAGCAGGGACCAGAACCCGAAGGCGGCGGCGATCGAGAGGGTGCCGACGGCGATGAGCACGATTCGACCCGTCGGCCGGCGCGCGCGCAGCAACTGCATCCCGATCAGGGTCGCCACCGCCAGCAGCGCGGCAATGCTCGCGGCGCCGAGCAGGGTCAGCGACACAACATCGGCAACGTCCCGCCGCGAGCTGCCCGGGTTCTGGGCGGCCAGGGCGGACTCGATGGCGTCGCGGACGGCGGTGGCGTCAAGGACGGTGGCGGCAGCGATCCCGGCCAGGAGGGCGAGCGACGATCCCCACGCCAACAGTGCCGCGGTGGCCGGGCGCGGAGGGCCCGCGTCGGACTCGGGGCGCCGGGGGCGCATGCGGAAATCCGGTCGCGGCGGTGGCGGCCGCCGTCCCGGCGCGGCAGCGGCGCGCGCTGCGGGTGACGGGCCGTCGGGGATCGGGTCCGGGTCCGGGTCTGCGGGGACACCGTCCGAGCCGTCGCTGTGCACGGACGCATCGTATCCGCGGCCGTCGTGACCGACATCACCACGACCCGGGCGGGGGAGTCGGGGAACAAATCCCGGCGAGCCCCCGTTGACCATCTCGACAGCCTTGAGTGTGGTCGACTCAAGTTTGGTTTGACTCTCGTATCGGAGCGTTGCAAACTTGAGTCCGTGCCACTCACTTAGGGTGAGGTAGCGGAAAACCCCAGCACATCGAGTCCGGCCGATCCGTGGCCGGAGTGCTGCAACACGTAGGAGGAATCACTATGGCTCGTGCGGTCGGTATCGACCTCGGGACCACCAACTCGGTCGTGGCAGTGCTCGAAGGCGGCGAGCCCGTAGTGGTCGCCAACTCCGAGGGCGCACGCACCACCCCGTCGATCGTCGCCTTCGCCAAAAACGGTGAGGTGCTGGTCGGCCAGCCCGCCAAGAACCAGGCGGTCACCAACGTCGACCGCACGATCCGCTCGGTCAAGCGCCACATCGGCACCGACTGGACCGTCGCCATCGACGACAAGCAGTACACCTCGCAGGAGATCAGCGCCCGCACGCTGATGAAGCTCAAGCGCGACGCCGAGGCCTACCTCGGCGAGGAGATCACCGACGCCGTCATCACCGTCCCCGCCTACTTCGAGGACGCGCAGCGGCAGGCCACCAAGGAAGCCGGTCAGATCGCGGGCCTCAACGTGCTGCGCATCGTCAACGAGCCCACCGCGGCCGCGCTCGCGTACGGCCTCGACAAGGGTGAGAAGGAACAGACCATCCTGGTCTTCGACCTCGGCGGCGGCACCTTCGACGTGTCCCTGCTCGAGATCGGCGACGGCGTCGTCGAGGTCCGCGCGACCTCCGGCGACAACCACCTCGGCGGCGACGACTGGGATGAGCGGGTCGTGAACTGGCTCGTCGAGAAGTTCAAGGCGTCCAGCGGCATCGACCTGACCAAGGACAAGATGGCCCTGCAGCGTCTGCGTGAGGCCGCCGAGAAGGCGAAGATCGAGCTGTCGTCCTCGCAGTCGACCTCCATCAACCTGCCGTACATCACCGTCGACGCGGACAAGAACCCTCTGTTCCTCGACGAGCAGCTCACCCGCGCCGAGTTCCAGAAGATCACCTCCGATCTGCTGGACCGCACCCGCGCGCCGTTCCAGTCCGTCATCAAGGATGCGGGCATCTCCGTCGGCGAGATCGACAGCGTCGTGCTCGTCGGTGGCTCCACCCGCATGCCCGCCGTCTCCGACCTGGTGCGCGAGCTGACCGGTGGCCGCGAGCCCAACAAGGGCGTGAACCCGGACGAGGTCGTCGCCGTCGGCGCCGCCCTGCAGGCCGGCGTCCTCAAGGGCGAGGTCAAGGACGTGCTGCTACTCGACGTCACCCCGCTCTCCCTCGGTATCGAGACCAAGGGTGGCGTGATGACCAAGCTCATCGAACGCAACACCACGATCCCCACCAAGCGGTCCGAAACCTTCACCACGGCCGACGACAACCAGCCGTCCGTGCAGATCCAGGTCTTCCAGGGTGAGCGCGAGATCGCTTCGCACAACAAGCTTCTCGGCTCCTTCGAGCTCGCGGGCATCCCGCCGGCCCCGCGCGGCGTGCCGCAGATCGAGGTCACCTTCGACATCGATGCCAACGGCATCGTGCACGTGACCGCGAAGGACAAGGGCACCGGCAAGGAGAACACGATCAAGATCCAGGACGGCTCCGGCCTGTCCAAGGAGGAGATCGACCGGATGGTCAAGGACGCCGAGGCGCACGCCGAGGAGGACAAGGCCCGCCGCGAGGAGGCCGAGGTCCGCAACCAGGCCGAGTCGCTCGTGCACCAGACCGAGAAGTTCATCAAGGACAACGAGGACAAGGTCCCGGCCGACGTCAAGGAGAAGGTTGAGGCGGCCATCGTCGAGGCCAACACCGCGCTGGCGGGCAGCGACATCGCCGCCGTGAAGACGGCCGTGGAGAAGCTCGCGACCGAGTCCCAGGCGCTCGGCGAGGCGATCTACGCCGCGCAGGCCGCCGAGTCCGCCGGTGATGGCGCGGCCCAGGCCCAGGACGGCGACGTCGTCGACGCCGAGGTCGTGGACGAGCCGACCGACCAGGACAAGAAGTGACGTCCTCGGAAGGAACCGGCGCCGAACGCGACGCCCTCGTCGACGACGAGATCACGCTCGACCCGGAGGCCGGTGGGGACCAGCAGTCGCAGACCCCCGACTCCGACACCGAGGGTGCGGCAGCGGAATCCGCTGCCGCCCCCGAGGGGGACCCGGTCGCCGAGCTGACCGCGGACCTGCAGCGCGTCACCGCCGAATACGCCAACTACCGGCGGCGGTCGCTGCGGGACAGTCAGGCCGCCGTCGAGGCGGCGAAGGCGTCCGTGGTGGGGCAGTTCCTCGACATCGTCGACGACCTCGACCGGGCCCGTGCCCACGGCGACCTGGAGACCGGGCCGCTGAAGGCGTTGTCGGACAAGCTGACCGGAGTGCTCACCGGACTCGGCCTCGCCGGGTTCGGCGACGAGGGTGACGCCTTCGACCCCGAACTGCACGAGGCCGTGCAGCACGAGGGCGAGGGGCACCACCCGGTGCTCGGCGTCGTGCTCCGCAAGGGCTACAAGTACGGCGACCGGGTGCTGCGACACGCGATGGTGACCGTCACCGACGGCGACGCAGCCACGCCAGCCGAGTAAAACAGCAGAAACAACGAGAGGAGGAGGCACCCGGTGAGCCAACGGGAGTGGATCGAGAAGGACTTCTACAAGGACCTGGGTGTCTCCTCCGACGCCTCGGCCGACGAGATCAAGAAGGCCTACCGCAAACTTGCCAGGGATCTGCATCCCGACGCCAATCCCGGTGACACCGCCGCCGAGGAACGGTTCAAGGCGGTCAGCGAGGCGAACGCCGTCCTCTCCGACCCCGCCAAGCGCAAGGAGTACGACGAGACCCGGCGGATGTTCTCGTCCGGCGGGTTCGGGCACGGCGGTTTCGCGCCCGGCAACCAATACACCACCGGCGGTGGTGGATTCGGCGGCGGCGAGTTCAACATCGGCGACCTGTTTGGCGGCGGGACCGCCGGAGACAGCGGTCTCGGCGACCTGTTCGGCGGACTGTTCGGCGGTGGACGCGGCGGAACCCGCACCCCCACCCGCCCGCAGCGCGGCTCCGACGTGGAGGCCGAGACCACCCTCCCGTTCCGGGAGGCCGCGACCGGCGCCACCGTGCCGCTGCGGCTGACCAGCCCGGCGTCGTGCACCACCTGCCACGGCAGCGGCGCCAAGCCGGGCACCAGCCCGAGGGTGTGTGCACGCTGCAACGGATCCGGCATCGTCAGCCGCAACCAGGGCGCGTTCGGATTCAGCGAGCCCTGCGACGACTGCCGGGGTACCGGGTCGATCATCGACGACCCGTGCACCGACTGTCGCGGCACCGGGGTGCAGAACCGCACCCGAAACATCACCGTCCGCGTCCCCGCAGGCGTCAGCGACGGGCAGAAGATCCGTCTCGCCGGTCAGGGCGAGGCCGGCCTGCGGGGTGCGCAGTCCGGTGACCTGTACGTCACCGTGCACGTCACCCCAGACAAGGTGTTCGGCCGCAACGGCGACGACCTCACCGTCATCGTCCCCGTCAGCTACGGCGAACTGGTGCTCGGCACCACCCTGTCGGTGCCCACCCTCGAGGGGCGGGTCGGGGTGAAGGTTCCCGCGGGCACCATCGACGGCCGGATCCTGCGGGTCCGCGGCCGCGGCGTGCCGAAGCGGTCCGGTGGGGCCGGTGACCTGCTCGTCACCGTCAAGGTTGCGGTGCCGACCCAGCTCGACGAGAAGGCCACCGAGGCGCTGACCGCGTACCTCGAGGCGGAAAAGGCGAGCGGATTCGATCCGCGCGCTGGCTGGGCGGGTGCCTGATGACCCGCATCGCGACAATCGGGATCCCGCGGAGGTGAGGCATGGCCGACAAGCCGAACACGAACGGTGCGCTCGACCCCGACGCGCAGGTCTTCGTCATCTCGGTGGCGGCCGAACTGGCCGGGATGCACGCGCAGACGCTGCGTAACTACGACCGACTCGGCCTCGTCACCCCGCACCGGACCACCGGCGGCGGCAGGCGCTACTCGCCCCGCGACGTCGCCCTGCTCCGCGAGGTGCAGCGGCTGTCCCAGGACGAGGGCGTCAACCTCGCGGGCATCAAGCGGATCATCGAACTGACCAATCAGGTCGAGGCCCTGCAGAATCGGGTCACCGAGATGGCAGCGGAGATCGCCCGCCTCGCCGCGGGCTACCGCCGCGACCTGGTGCCGCTGCCGCGCAGCAACTCCATCGTCGTGTGGAAGCCCCGGCACGAGCGCTGAGCGCCTCGCCAGCCCCTGCCACCCGCCCCGCCCCCTGACCGAAGCCCCACCCCCTGACCGCCGCCCCACCCCCTGACCGAATGTGGGATTCGGTCAGTTGAACTGACCGAATCCCACATTCGGTCAGCCGGGGGCGGGGTCAGCCGGGGGCGGGGTCAGCCGGGGGCGGGGTCAGCCGGGGCGAGGTCAGTCGGGGGCGGAGCGCTGGCGGGTGGCCGGAAACGGGACGAGCGTCACATCTTCCCACCGGCCACTCTTCTTCACACCAGCACCGCGCGTCGCCTAAACTCTCCGAAACGCCCGCGGCGTCCGTCGCGGGCATCACGGGCCCGCCGGGGACAGTGGCGGGTCCGTGCGTGTGCGGAACGGGGAACCTGCGGTGGATTCAACGGCGATCTCACATGTCCGGACGACGTTCAAGGCCCTTGCGGCTGCCGAGGACGGTGGCGTCCAGGTCACGCGTACGTTCTATTCGATTCTGTTTGCCCGCTACCCGCAGATGCGGGACATCTTCCCGGCCGTGATGGAAATGCAGGCCGACCGCCTACTCGAGGCAATCGGGTATGTCGTCGACAAGCTCGACGAACCGGACCTGGTTCGCGGGTTCCTCACCCAATTGGGCCGCGACCACCGTCGATACGGCATCGCTGAAGAACACTTCTATGCGGTCGGCGGCACGCTGCTGTCGACGCTCGAGCGGTTCGCGGGCACCGAACTGTGGACCGACGAGGTCGAGGACGCGTGGCGGGAGGCGATCGCGTTGATCGCCGCGACGATGATCGAGGCGCTCAACGAGGGCGGCGAGCCCGCCACCTGGACGGGCACCGTCGTCGAACACAAGCAGGTCCTGCAGGACGTCGCGGTGATCCGGCTGCAGCTCAACCAGCCCATGCACTACGGCGCGGGGCAGTATGTCGGCGTCAGTGTGCCGGGCAGGCCGCGGATGTGGCGGTACCTTTCGCCCGCGATCCCGGCGAACGAGGCAGGCCAGATCGAGTTCCACGTCCGTCGTGTCGCTGGCGGCTGGGTCAGCGCGTCGATGGTCCGGGAGACCCGGCCCGGCGACGTCTGGCAGCTGAGCGCGCCGCTCGGTGGTCTCGGGGTGGACCGCAGCCGCGGCCGCGACATGCTGATGATCGGTTCCGGCACCGGGATCGCGCCGCTGCGCGCGCAGGTGATGGAGATGGCGATGCGGGGACGGAACCCGCGCGTGCACCTGTTCGCAGGCGGCACCTATCCGTGCGACCTGTACGACCTCGACATCCTGTGGCAGCTCGCGCGCACCAACCCGTGGCTGACGGTGATCCCGGTGTCTGCGGAGGATGTGAACCCGTGGTGGCACACCGATCCCGAGCCGGTCACCCCGCCGGGAATGCAGGCCCGGCTGACCGGGAAGCTCGGTGAGGTGGTGGCCGAGTTCGGCGCCTGGGAGGACCGCGACATCCAGATTGTCGGTTCCCCGTCGACCGTGCAGACCGTCAAGTACCGCCTGCAGGCCAAGGGCACGCCGATGGAGAACATCCGGCACGACCCGCTGACCTGACGCAGTCGCACCGGTCCCGTGCCCGCGTCGGCCACGACTGGTGGTCGCGGTACCCCGAGCGAACGGCACGTTCATTCGATCAGGTCGACTGAACGCTTCCGTTCACTCGGGGCAGGGGCAGGGGCAGGGGCAGGGGCAGGGGGACTGTCAGCCGACCTGGATCGCGCCAGCGGGGGTGCCGGTGTCGACGAGGGCGCGGACGGTGGCCCGCACCATGCCGGGGGAGCCGACGACGAGCACCTGATGGTCGACGTAGGCGCCGTAGGAGCTGACGACGTCAGCGAGGGTGCCCTGAATCCAATGGTCTTCGCCGTATCCGGCGGCGCCGCGCACCCGCTCGTGCCACTCGTCCGGCCACGCCGGGTCGACGACGTCCTCGACCACCGGGATCACGGTCAGCCAGTCGAGCTGCTCGTCGAGCAGCCACAGCATGTCGGATGCGTACAGGTCGCGGGGGTGCCTGCCGCCGATGAACAGGAACACCCGCGGCGGCTCCGCGCGACGCGCCAGGTCGAGGATCATCGCGCGCAGCGGCGCCAGGCCGGTGCCGCCCGCGACCATGATGACCTCGCGGGCATCGGGATCCACCGACAATCGGCCGCTGGCGGCGCCGACCTCCCACTGGTCCCCGACGACGGTCTCGGCGACGATCGCCCGGCTGAGCCAGCCCGCGGGCACGGCGCGGACATGGAACTCGAGCTTGCCGTCCAGGGACGGTGGCAGGGCGGGGGAGTAGCGGCGCCCGAGACCCGGGTTCTGCGGCACGATCACCCCGAGCGACTGCCCCGCGGTGAACGGGACGAACTCGCTCTCGAGGCGGATGACGGCAAGGTCTTCCCGTAATCGGTGGTGCTGCACCACGGTCGCGGTCCACAGTTCCACCGGTTGATCGTTCACGCCGCACATCGTATTCGGCGCGCGCCGTGCCGGTGCACATACCGAGCGTCCGATGCCGGGAAAGCGCACCCGACGCTTGCGCAACCACTAGAACATGTGTCAGTTTCGAATCTACTGTGTGAGTCACACCACGCGCGCCCGGCGCCCATCACGAGCGGAGTTCCCATGACCACCGACGTCCTGCACCGACCGCAGTTCCTGGCGGACCTGCTGATCACCGCGCTCGAACGCAACGCGGACCGGCCCGCGCTGTACCTCGGTGACGTGGTGCTCACCGGCGGCCAGATGCGCGACCAGATCAGCAGTTTCAGCCAGGCCCTCGCGTCGCAGGGCATCGGTAAGGGGTCGACGGTCGCGATGCTGTCGAAGAACCGGCCCGAGGTGCTGATCAGCGTCGGATCGCAGATGATCCTCGGCTGCCGCAACACCGCGCTCGCCCCGATGGGGTCGGTCGACGACCACGCGTACATCCTCGGTGACGCCGAGATCGAGACGCTGATCTTCGATCCCACCGCGTTCGAGGGGCGGGCCGCCGAACTCAAGGCCGCCGTCCCGACCCTCAAGAACCTCTTCGCGCTCGGCCCGTCCGAGGTCGGCATCGACATCCTCGCCCTCGCATCCGGATTCGCGCCCGCGCGACTCGTCGCCGCCGACGTCGACGGCGACGACCCGTCGAGCATGGTCTACACCGGCGGCACCACCGGCAAGCCGAAGGGCGTCGTCAACACCTTCGCGTCCGGGGTCACGCTGCCGCAGATCCAGATGGCGGAGTGGCAGTTCCCCGACGAGATGCGCTTCCTCGCCTGCACCCCGCTCTCGCACGCGGGCATGGCCTTCTTCGTGCCGACGCTGATGCGCGGCGGCTCCCTCGTCGTGCTGCCCGCCTTCGAGCCGGGCGCGGTGCTCGAGGCGATCGAGAAGTACCGGATCACCTCGACGATGCTGGTGCCGACGATGATCTACATGCTGCTCGACCACCCCGACCTGCAGACCCGCGACGTCTCCAGCCTGGAGACGCTGTTCTACGGTGCGGCCGCGATGTCCCCGGCCCGCCTGCAGGAGGGCATCGCGAAGCTCGGCCCGATCTTTTTCCAGTACTTCGGGCAGTCCGAGTGCGGCATGACGATCTCCGTCCTCCGCAAGGAGGAGCACCTCGCGGACGATCCCGAGCGGCTCGCGTCCTGCGGCCGCCCGGTGCCGTGGCTGAACGTCAAGCTGCTCGACGACGAGCTCAACGAGGTGCCGCGCGGCGAACTCGGCGAGATCTGCGTCCGCGGCCCGCTGGTGATGAAGGAGTACTGGAACAAGCCGGCCGAGACCGAGGAGGCGCTGCGTGGCGGCTGGCTGCACACCGGCGACATCGCCCGCCTCGACGAGGACGGGTTCATGTTCATCGTCGACCGCAAGAAGGACATGATCGTCACCGGCGGGTTCAACGTGTTCCCGCGGGAGGTCGAGGACGTCATTTCCGCGCATCCCGCGGTGGCGTCGGTCGCGGTCGTCGGTGTGCCGGACGAGAAGTGGGGTGAGGCCGTCAAGGCGTGCGTCGTCCTCCGTGACGGTGGGGCCGTCACCGCCGACGAGCTGTACACGATCGTGAAGGACGCGAAGGGCGCCGTGCACGCCCCGAAGACCGTCGACTTCGTCGACTCGCTCCCGCTGACGCCGATCGGCAAGCTGGACAAGAAGGCCCTGCGGGCCCGCTACTGGGAGGGCGCGGCGCGCGCCGTGTAGCACCCGCTCGCGGGGGGGGGCCCGAGCAGAGACCCCACAACAACCCCCCCCCGTTCTCCACCCAGGGGGCCCCCCCCCCCCCCCCCCCTGTAACCCCC
>NZ_JBSGXD010000017.1:74095-84588 GCF_053609225.1 Rhodococcus sp. NPDC054953
GAGCCCACGCGCGACCCGCTATCGGTGCGCCGCCGGGGCGTCCGCCCGCCCACCCGCGGCGGCCGCCCGCGCGAGCACCGTCAGGACGAGCAGCACCGCCGACACCGCCAGCACGCCCCGCAGCGCTGTTGCCGCGCCACCGGATTCGGCGAGCACCCCCGCGAGCGGGGCGCCGATGGAGTTGCCCGCGATCAACGCGCCGGAGAGCACCGCCATGTGCAGCGTCTGCCTGCCCGTCGGGGTGTGCCCGGCCGCCACCCCGTACACGGTCACGATGATCGGGCCGATCCCGAGACCCAACGCCGTCAGCGCGACCGCGAGCAGCCAGCCGTCGGGGACGACGGGGAGCACCGCGCACACCGCCACCGACCACACCGCGGCCACCGTCAGCCGTCGGAACGGCCCGACCGATGCCCGCAGCCTGCCGATCGCGACCGACGCGGCGCCCGAGCCGACACCGAAGCCCGCGTAGATCAGCCCGGCGTTGGACAGCGCGCCGTGCTCGCCCGCGAACGCGACGACACCGGTCATCAGCGCGCCGAGCAGCGCGCCGACCGTGAGCATCGTCAGCACCAGCGTCGCCCGGTCCGCGCGCAGGAAGGACCGCAGGGGGGCGACACCGGCGGCGGGCCCCGCCTGCGGCGCCGGCACGGCCGCGGCGGTGCGGTGGCGGGCGAACAACAGCCCGAAGATCAGGGTCGCCAGCACACAGGCGACGAGCGGTGCCTCCGCGCCGACCCGCGCGAGGATCCCGACGACGGCAGGCCCGAAGACGAAGGTCAGCTCGTCGGCGAGGGTCTCGTACCCGAACGCGGCGCCGCGGGCCCGCTCCCGTTCGGCCGGCGGAAGCGACCGGTCGGCCAGCACCGTCCACCGGACCCGGGCGAACGGACCGATCGGCGGGACGGTGAGGCCGCACATCGCGGACACCAGGATCAGCAGCGGCAGACTGCCAGCCGCGGCGAACAGGACGAGCGCGATGAGCACCGAATTCGCCAGCACCAGCGGCGGAATGACTCGACGCTGGCCGTAGCGGTCCGCGCAGGCGCCTGCGAGCGCCGCACCGACGGCGGCGCCGAGCGCGTAGCTGCCCGCAGCAAGCCCGCCCGCGGCGTACGAGTCCCGCACGAGGGCGACGTAGCTGCTGATCCCGAGGGTGAGCATCGCGAACGGAAGCCGGGCCAGCACACCGATCGGAAGGAAGACGGGGCCCGCCTGGCGCCGCAACGTGCGGAACGGGGCAGCGGTCGAGCCGGGATCCGAGGCCGGGGGTCGTTCCGACGGGACGGTGGGTGCGGAGGGCACGGGGTTCGTGGACACAGTTTTCCTTGTCGAGGCACGCCGAAGCGGTGCATCGTCGTCCCGCCGACACCGCCGATGCTCGAACCCAATGACTAGGACGCACGGGCGCCCCGACATAACTGTGTGGCCGTCACCGTACGAAGCGGCGGGCCCGGTGGTCAAACCCGCGCGGCTGACTAGGCTCGGAGCGATGTCCGTCCGGTACGCGGAACCGAAGCGCGGGGATGCGCCCGGCGCACCCCGCGGTTGGGCCGTACGACCACATCCGATCCTGCTGCTCGCGCTGCTGCTGGTGCTCGCGCAGGCCGGTGTTCGGGGTGCCCTCGCGCTCGGAGGCAACCTGTACTGGGACGACCTGATCCTGACCGGTCGGTCCGCGGCGCTGCCGCTGCTGTCGCCGGAGTTCCTGCTCTACAACCACGACGGTCACGTGATGCCCGCCGCGTTCCTGGTTGCTGGCCTGACGACGACGGTCGCGCCGCTGCAGTGGTGGGCGGCCGCCGTGACGCTGATCGTGCTGCAGCTGGTGGCGGCGCTGGCCGTGCTGCGGGTGCTGTGGCTGCTGCTCGGCCCCCGGCCCGCGCTGCTCGCGGTGCTGGCGATGTACCTGTTCACCCCGCTCACGGTGCCGTCCTTCGCGTGGTGGGCGGCCGGGTTGAACTCGCTGCCGCTGCAGGCGGCGCTGGCGTGGGTCGCCGGCGATGCGCTGCTGCTGGCCAGGACCGGCCGTCGCCGCTACGTCGTCACCGGGGCGGTGGTGACCGCCGTCGGGTTGATGTTCTTCGAGAAGTCGGTGCTGGTGCCGTTCGTCGCGTTCGCCGTTGTCGCGTTGGCGGCGCGGGGTGACGGCGCAGCCGCGCCGCTGCGGACCGCGTGGCGGACCGGTCGCGGGCTGTGGCTCGCCGCGGCAGGCGTCGTCGCGGTGTGGTCGACCGTCTACCTCGCCGTCGCGGACACCGGTCTGCGGATTCCCGCGCCAGCCGACGCGCTCCGATTCGCCCACCACGGAACGTCGTTGGGGGTGCTCCCCACGCTGCTCGGCGGGCCGTGGCGGTGGGAACGCTGGCCGCCGGGGCCGCCGTGGGCCGCGCCCCCGGCCGGGCTGGTCGTCGCGGGCTGGGTGGTGGTCGTCGCGGGGCTGTTCGTCGTCCTCCGGGTCAAGCAACGCACCGGCTGGGTGATCGCGGCGATGGTCGGCTACGTGGCGGCGTCCGAGGCCGCGATGATGGTGGCCCGCTCCGGACCCGACACCACCTACGAACTCGCCCAGACGCTGCGGTACACCAGCGACAGCGCCGTCGTCCTCGCACTGGGCCTGGCGTTGATCGTGCGCGCGCCGTGGCGGCCGGATCCGGGACGGTGCGGAGCGATCGTCCGGCGCGCGGCGACCCCGGCGGTGGCGACGGCGGTGGTCGCGGGACTGGTCGCGTCGAGCGTCTGGTCGACGGGCGCCTTTGCCCGCAGCTGGAACGACAATCCCGGCGCCGAATATCTGGAGACCGCGCGCGCCTCGCTGTCCGCGCACCGGGACGTGCCACTGCTCGACCAGCCGGTGTCACTGATGGCACTGCTGCCGGTCGCGGCGCCGTGGAACGGTGCCGCGCACGTCTTCGCGCCGCTGCCGGAGCGTCCGGACTTCGCCGAGACCACCCCGGAACTGCGGGCCCTTGACGAATCCGGCAGGCTCGTCCAGGCGACCGTGCAGCCGGTGCGGTGGACCGAGCCGGGACCCGACCCGGGCTGCGGCACCCGGATCGGAGCGGCGGGCGGCACCGTGGGATTGGGTGGGCCGCTGATGATCTGGCAGTGGACCGCGCAGCTGAACTATCACGCGACGGCGGGCGGCGCCGTCGCGGTCGGGCTGGGGGCGGGGGAGCCGGTGTCGGTGCCGGTGCGGGCCGGGCTGAACACGGTGTTCGTTCGGCTGTACGGGACCGGGTCGACGCTGTCGGTGCGGCCGCTGACCCCGGGCCTTGAACTGTGCGTTGGTTCCGGTCCGGTCGGTGTCGTGTTGCCGGGGACGCAGGAGGTCCGGTGAGCACGACCGGGGTCGACGCCCCGTAGCGGTCGCGCACCGGCGACGAGGCCATCAGAGTTGAGCGGAACAGACTCAACCCTTCGTGCGTTGGTCTCTGTGACAGCGCCGCATGCCGCCTAGGCTTGCAGGCGACGACCGACGTCTTCCGAAGGGGTGACTCAGTGGATTCGTTCTCTCCGACCACCAAGACTCAGGCGGCACTGACCGCCGCTCTGCAGTCGGCCTCCGCCGCGGGCAACCCGGACATCCGTCCGGCGCACCTGCTGGCCGCGCTACTCGACCAAACCGACGGCATCGCCGCACCGCTGCTCAAGGCCGTCGGCGTCGACCCGACCATCGTGCATCGGGA
Organism: Rhodococcus sp. NPDC054953; assembly: GCF_053609225.1. Lineage (NCBI taxonomy): Bacteria > Bacillati > Actinomycetota > Actinomycetes > Mycobacteriales > Nocardiaceae > Rhodococcus > Rhodococcus sp. NPDC054953. The sequence goes on from NZ_JBSGXD010000017.1 coordinate 77,785, forward strand.
GGCGCAGAGCCTGGTCGACCGGCTGCCGCGCGCCACCGGCGCCACCACCCAGCCGCAACTCGGCCGGGAGTCCATCGCGGCGATCACCGCGGCCCAGCACCTCGCCACCGAAATGGACGACGAGTACGTCTCGACCGAACACGTCCTGTTCGGGCTCGCGTCGGGCGACTCCGACATCGCGAAACTTCTTGTCGGGCACGGTGCCACCCCGCAGGCGCTGCGGGAGGCGTTCACCGCCGTCCGGGGCAGCGCCCGGGTCACCAGCCCCGACCCCGAGGGCAGCTACCAGGCGCTGGAGAAGTACTCGACGGACCTCACCGCCGCCGCCCGCGCAGGCAAGCTCGACCCGGTCATCGGCCGCGACACCGAGATCCGCCGCGTCGTCCAGGTTCTCAGCCGCCGCACCAAGAACAACCCGGTGCTGATCGGTGAGCCGGGTGTCGGCAAGACCGCGATCGTCGAGGGGCTTGCGCAGCGCATCGTCGCGGGCGACGTCCCGGAGTCGTTGCGCGGCAAGACCGTCATCTCCCTCGACCTCGGCTCCATGGTCGCCGGTGCTAAGTACCGCGGCGAGTTCGAGGAACGACTCAAGGCCGTCCTCGACGACATCAAAAACAGTGCGGGACAGGTCATCACGTTCATCGACGAGCTGCACACCATCGTCGGTGCCGGCGCGACCGGCGAGTCGGCGATGGACGCGGGAAACATGATCAAGCCGATGCTCGCGCGCGGCGAACTGCGCCTCGTCGGTGCCACCACCCTCGACGAGTACCGCCAGTACATCGAGAAGGACGCGGCGCTGGAGCGGCGCTTCCAGCAGGTGCTGGTCGGTGAGCCGTCAGTCGAGGACACCGTCGGGATCCTCCGCGGGCTCAAGGAGCGGTACGAGGTGCACCACGGGGTGCGCATCACCGACTCCGCACTGGTCGCGGCGGCGACCCTGTCGGACCGCTACATCACCTCCCGGTTCCTCCCGGACAAGGCGATCGACCTCGTCGACGAGGCCGCGTCCCGGCTGCGGATGGAGATCGACTCCCGGCCGGTGGAGATCGACGAGGTGGAACGGAAGGTGCGCCAACTCGAGATCGAGGAGATGGCGCTGACCAAGGAGACCGACGCCGCCTCCCAGGAGCGTCTCGCGCGGCTGCGCGAGGAACTGGCGGACGACCGCGAGAAGCTCAGTCAGCTCAACGCGCGCTGGCAGAACGAGAAGCAGGCCATCGACTCGGTCCGGGAGGTCAAGGAGCAGCTGGAGGTGCTGCGTGGGGAGTCGGATCGCGCCGAACGCGACGGCGACCTCGGCAAGGCCGCGGAACTGCGCTACGGCCGGATCCCCGAGCTGGAGAAGAAGCTCGACGCCGCGGTCGAGGCATCCGGTGTCGCCTCCGACGGCGACGTGATGCTCAAGGAGGAGGTCGGCCCCGACGATGTCGCGGACGTCGTGTCCGCGTGGACCGGCATCCCGGCAGGCCGGATGATGGAGGGCGAGACCGCGAAGCTGCTGCGGATGGAGGCCGAGCTCGGCAAGCGGGTGGTCGGGCAGGCCGAGGCCGTGCAGGCCGTCTCCGACGCGGTGCGGCGCGCGCGGGCCGGCGTCGCCGACCCGAACCGGCCGACCGGCTCGTTCCTGTTCCTCGGGCCCACCGGGGTGGGGAAGACCGAACTCGCGAAGGCCCTCGCGGACTTCCTGTTCGACGACGAGCGGGCGATGGTCCGCATCGACATGTCGGAGTACAGCGAGAAGCACTCGGTGGCCCGGTTGGTCGGCGCCCCGCCCGGCTATGTCGGCTACGAGACGGGCGGTCAGCTGACCGAGGCGGTCCGGCGACGGCCGTACACGGTGGTGCTGTTCGACGAGGTCGAGAAGGCGCACCCGGACGTGTTCGACATCCTGCTGCAGGTGCTCGACGACGGCCGGTTGACCGATGGGCAGGGACGCACTGTCGACTTCCGCAACACCATCCTGATCCTCACCTCGAACCTCGGCGCGGGCGGTGACCGGGACCAGGTGATGACGGCGGTGCGCAGCAAGTTCAAGCCGGAGTTCATCAACCGTCTCGACGACGTCGTGATCTTCGATCCGCTGTCCGAGGAGCAGTTGGAGTCGATCGTCGACATCCAGCTCGGGCAGCTCGCGAAGCGGCTGCAGGCGCGGCGGCTGACGCTGGACGTGACGCCGGGTGCGCGGATGTGGTTGGCGGTGCGTGGCTACGACCCGCTGTATGGCGCGCGGCCGCTGCGCAGGCTGATCCAGCAGGCGATCGGCGACCAGCTCGCCAAGAAGCTGCTCGCGGGCGAGGTGCACGACGGCGACACCGTCGCCGTGACCGCCGCCGAGGACGGCGACACCCTCGTGCTCGGCTGACCCGGACGCGGCGCTCGGCTCCGATCGGGCGGCCGCGGACGAAAGGTGTTCGACCGCAATTAAATACGGCACAGGCGCACGGTCCGGGAGGGGGGTCGCGGACCGTGCGCCTGCGTCTTCGGCGACCCGACCCGGGGCTCGTGAGGGGCGAGGCCTGTGTGGGTCGGGCGCGCTGCGGCGCCGTGCGGCGCCGCTTCGAAACTATCGGCATCATTCGGGTGATTCAACGGATCCGGGCCGGTTTGCGTGAGACACATCTCACTCGTGTCCGTCGGGACAAACCCGCCGAGCTGTGATCGCCGCGGCGGTGAGGCGGACGCCACATTGCGCATCATTGGCCGCGTGCCCGGGGGTCCGACGGTACAGTCCTTACCGCCGCGTAGGTAGCGGATCGAGGACGTCAGGGGGGCGAACACGTGGTGGTGAGCAGCAGGTCCGACCGGCCGCAGAAGACGGCGATGATCATCGCGCGGCGGATCGTGGCGGAGATCGACCGCCGCGGGCTACGCCCCGGTGACCGGCTGCCGTCCGAGCGGTTGATGCTCGACGAGTACCAGGTCGGCCGCGGCACTCTGCGGGAGGCGCTGCGCTATCTGGAACTCTCGGGCGCCATCTCCCTCAAACCCGGTCCCGGCGGCGGGCCGACCGTCGAGAAGCCCGACGCCTCCCACCTGATGAACAGCCTCGGGCTGGTGCTGCAGTTCGAGGGCGCGCCGTTCTCCACCATCGTCGAGGCGCGGGTCGGTCTCGAACCGTTGATGGCCCGGCTTGCGGCCGACCGCAGCTCCGACGAGCAGCGCGCACTGCTCGCCGAGTCCGTCGCCAAGATGGGGGAAAACCTCAAGGACCTCGACGTCTTCCTTGAGACCAACAAGACCTTCCACGACGTGATTGCCTGGGCGTCGGGCAATGCCCTGTTCGGGTTCCTCATCGACGCGGTCGACGGGATCTTCGAAGGCGTCGCGCTCGGGGTCGAGTACCCCGCGCATCGGCGGGCGAAGGTCCACCAGGCGCACGCGGAGATCCTCGCCGCGATCGACGCGGGTGACGCGGTCGCGGCCGAGGATGCGATGCGCACCCACGTCCTGGAACTGACCGGCTATCTGCGCAAGAAGTTCCCGGCCGCGATGGCGAAACCGATCACCTGGGATGCGATGCAGTAGCGGGGGTCCGTCCGCGTCTCACAGGCTGTCTTCAGCATCGGTGCCTACTCTGGAGGGTCGGCCCGACCCGGCGGAAAGAGCAGGATCGATCATGAGCAACGCGGACGACAAGCGCATCCCCGACGGCACCGAGGCCGTGCCCGTCGAGTCCGACCCGACGGCGCAGTGGGCGCAACGTGCCGCAGAGTCGATGCCCGACCAGCGGACCGAACAGTTCGACGGTCCGCGCTACACCACCGACCCCCGGCAGGCCTACGGCGACCATCCGACCCAGGCCTACCCGACCCAGGCGTATCCCGCGGTCGCCGACCCCACCCAGGCGTATCCCACCCAGGCGTATCCCACCCAGGCGTATCCGTCGCAGGGGCATCCGGGCCAGGCTCCGCAGCCGACCCAGGCGTACCCGACGTACGACGCCTACCAGGCGCAGCAGCCGCAGCCCACCCAGGCGTACCCGACCTACGACGCCTACCAGGCGCAGCCGCCGCAGCCCACCCAGGCGTATCCCACCTACGACGCCCAGGGGCACGCCCCGAACGCGACCCAGGCGTACCCCACCTACGACGCCTACCAGTCGCCGCCGGGCGCGCCGCCGCCGATTCCTCCTGCGCCGGGCCCGGAGGAGCCGAAGAAGGGACCGGGGAAGGGTGTGCTGATCGCGGCCTTCACGGTCGCCGGGCTGCTGCTCGTCGCGGTGGTCGGCATCGGCGCGATGCTGCTCGGTTCCGGCGGCGGTGGCGACGACACCACCGCGGCGGCGCCGTCGACCACCGCGACCCGACCGCCGGTCACGCTGCGCCCGACGCCGCCGTCGCCGACGGCGGAACCGGAGATCGTGCCGCCGGACCTGTCGCAGATCCCCGGCGGTGTCGGGGAGGCGATCGGGGCGGCGGGCGCGGCCGTCGGCAGCGTGAGCTCCAACGACGGCGGAACCCTGATCCTCGACGGTATCGGCGGATCGCAGGTCACCGTCCACACCGACGCGTCGACCCGGGTGATCGCGCTCGGGGCGAGCACGGTCGCCGATCTGCGGGTCGGCGAGACCGTCGTCGTCCAGGGGGACCGAGCCGGGGACGGCACCGTCACCGCCCGCGTCATCATCAGCACCACGATCCCGGATCTGGGTGATTTCGGTGGAAACTGACCACCGACTTCGAGCCGAGTGCCGCGCGCAGCGCGCGGGCTGGATAAGGTGACGAACGATGACGCTCATCTGGTTCGGACTCTCGGCGATCGCGCTCGCAGGCGCGATCGTGTTGTTGTACGTCGACCGCAGCAGGCGCGAGCAGTTCGGGCGCGTCCGGCAGATCTGGGCGAAGGCGCAGGGCTACATCTACAACGAGTCCGACGATCAGCTGCCGTCGAACTGGCATCGGGCCGCGCTGGCGCGTCAGGAATACCTCGGTGCGGTCGACGTCGTGCACGGCACCCGGCGCGGTGAGAACTTCGTGCTGTTCGACCTGCCGGAGGCGGTGACCATCGTCGCGGTGCAGCGGTCCGTCGGCTCCGACGTCGACATCGACCTGCGGCTGAAGTCGACGCCGCCGCCGAAGGACACCGACCTCAACCTGCTCGGTGCGATCGGCCCGCGCGTGGTGTTCGCGACGGACCTCGAGATCGCCCGACGGGTGTGCGACCAGCGGATGGTGACGTTCGCGGAGACGGTGCCGCCGCAGGTGCAGATGCTGTGGAGCGAGGGGGACTGGACCCTCGGCTCGCTGCCGATCACGAGCAGCGGGCGGGACTGGGACGCCGCGATCGAGGCCGTCTCCCGGCTGTCCGGGATCCTGCACGTCCTGCCGCCGGTGTCCGAACCTGCGGGCATCCCCGCGGACGCCGCGCACGATCCGGGGCGTCCGCTGCCGCATCCGTTGAACCTGCGCGCCGACGACTGACGGGCCGCCGCCCCGCCGCCGCGATGTGGCGGCAAATGTCCCATGTGAGTAGATTTCGTTGTTGTGACTGTTGTGATTTCTGTGGCGGTTGTGGCTATTGGTGTCATTGTTCTCGGCTGTTGGGTGGGGATCGTCGCGCGTCGGGCGCGGCGGACCGGCGCGAACCTGACCGGCAGCAGGCACCTTCTCGAGGTCGAACTCGGCCGCCGCTACGAACAGACCGATCACCTCGTCACCGTCGCCAGGGCCGCGGGCCTGGACCCGGACGCGGTCACCCCCCTCGCCGGCGCCCGGGCGCTCGCCCTCGGCCTGCGCGCGGACGCCGCGCCCCTCGCCGACCAGGCGGCGGCGGAGGACGCGATCACCGCCGCACTGCACCGGGTGACGGCCGGCGCCGCCGCCGATCCGCAGCTCAGGAACGACTGGACCATCCAGCGCCCGATCCTCGAACTGCAGGTCACCGAGCAGCGACTCGCGGGCGCCGCTCGCGTCTACAACGACCAGGCCGCCGCAACCGACACCCTGCTGCGGGGGACCGGCACCGGGCCGGTCGCCCGAGCCCTCGGGGTGCGTGCGGTGTCGCGGTTCGAGGCGCTGCCGATCGAGCTACCGGCGGACCGGGCGGTGAACGACGAGGTCGCGGGCGGCTGAGCCGGTGGTTCGGGGCGGGCACCGCAGCGACTAGGCTTCAAGGCCGACAAGGCACGGAAGAAGGAGCGGTCGATGACGGAGAAGGCTGAGCTCGCCGGGCTCGTGCGGGAGCTGGCTGTGGTGCACGGGAAGGTCACCCTGTCATCCGGCAAGGAAGCCGACTACTACGTGGACCTGCGCCGCGCGACCCTGCACCACCGGGCAGGCCCGCTGATCGGGGCCCTGCTGCGGGAGCTGGTCGCGGACTGGGACTTCGACGCGGTCGGTGGCCTGACGATGGGCGCGGACCCGGTTGCGCTGGCCGTCATGCACGCGCCGGGGCGGCCGATCGACGCGTTCGTGGTGCGCAAGGCCGCGAAGGCGCACGGCATGCAGCGGCAGATCGAGGGCCCCGACGTCACCGGCAAGCGGGTGCTCGTCGTCGAGGACACCACCACCACCGGCAACTCGCCGCTCACCGCGGTCCGGGCACTGCGTGAGGCGGGCGCCATCGTGGTCGGCGTCGCAACGGTCGTGGACCGGGCCACCGGTGCCGACGAGGTCATCGCCGCCGAGGGCGTCGAGTACCGGTCGCTGCTCGGGCTCGCGGACCTGGGCCTCTAAGCAGCTCCGCTGCCGTGGGGGGGTTTTTTCCCCCCCCGGGGGGAAAACACACACAACCCCGCAAAAAAACCCCCTGTGCGCGTGTCCCTCCGGAAGACAGCGCACCCACCCCCCCCCACGTTTTTTC
>NZ_JBSGXD010000017.1:84598-108106 GCF_053609225.1 Rhodococcus sp. NPDC054953
GGGGGGGGGGGGGGGGGGGGGGTGGGTGGTGGTGGGGGGTGGGGGTTTGGGCCTGGAAGGCCTTTTTGGGGTGGGGGTTTTTTTCCCCCCGGGGGGGGGAAAAACCCCCCCACAGCGCCGGAGGCGCCTATCGTGGGCGCGTGCCGATCCGGAAGACCGCGACCACGCTCGCCGACGGGCGTGAGCTCCTCTACTTCGACGACACCGAGCCCTATGCCAGCGGTGGCGCGACCCGGGAACTGCGCGATCACCGCGCCCTGCCGCCCACCGTGGTGACGTCGACGATGCGCCAGGACGTGTTGACCGGCGAGTGGATCACCCTCGCCTCCCATCGCAACAGCCGCACCTTCCTGCCGTCGACCGCCGACTGCCCGCTCTGCCCGACCGGCCCCGGCGGCCCGGCCACCGAGATTCCCGCCGCCGACTACGACGTCGCGGTGTTCGAGAACCGGTTTCCGTCGTTCGCGCGCAGCGCCCCGGATCCGGCCACGGAACACGTTGACGGCGAAGGAATCTGGGCCCAGCGGGCGGCGGCGGGCCGGTGCGAGGTGGTGTGCTTCACCAGCGACCACGACCGCGGGTTCGCGGAGCTGTCTGCGGCGCGGGTGCGTACCGTCCTCGCGGCGCTGGTGGACCGGACCCGGGAACTGTCCGCGTTGCCGGGGATCACGCAGGTGTACTGCTTCGAGAACCGCGGCGAGGAGATCGGGGTGACGTTGGGGCACCCGCACGGCCAGATCTACGCGTACCCCGCGCTGCCGCCGCGGACCGAGGCGCTGCTCCGGCAGTCGCGGGCCCACCACGCCCGCACCGGTCGGGTCCTGCTGCGCGACGTACTCGACGCCGAACGACGCGCGGGACGCCGGATGGTCCTCGAGGGGCGGCACTGGAGCGGGTACGTCCCCGCCGCGGCCCGCTGGCCGGTCGAGCTGCACGTGGCGCCGCACCGGGACGTCGCGGACCTGACCGAGCTGACCGACGCGGAACTCGACGAACTCGCCTCCGTGTACCGCGACGTGCTCTCCCGGCTGGACCGGTTCTTCGACGGCGTCACCGCGCTGCCGTACGTCGCTGGTTGGCACCAGGCGCCGATCGGTGTCGGCCGCGAGCTGGGCAGGCTGCACCTCCAGGTGTTCTCGCCGATGCGGGCGCCGCACCGGATGAAGTACCTCGCGGGGTCGGAATCCGGGATGGGGGCGTGGATTTCCGATGCAACGCCGGAGGCGATTGCGGCACGACTGCGGGAGGTCGCGCCCGGCGGGACCGGCTCGTGACCGAGTGGGTGGCGCCGATCCCCGCCCCCGATCTTGCGGTCGCGGCGGCGTTGGCGTTTCGTTCCTGGTTCGGGGTGGACCCGGACGGGGTGTGGTCGGCGCCGGGCCGGGTCAATCTGATCGGCGAACACGTCGACTACGCGGGCGGACTGTCGATGCCGATCGCGCTGCCGCATCGCACCGCGGTCGCCGTCCGCGGGCGCGCCGACGGCGTGCTGCGGGTGCGGTCGGGCGCGGCCCGGTGGGACGGCACGGTCGCCGAGGTCGCGCCGGGCGCCCCCGGTGGGTGGGCCGGATACCTCGCCGGGGTCGCGTGGGCGATGCGCCGGGAGGGGTTGCTGCCGGACGACTTCGGCGCGGATGTGACCGTCGTGTCGGCGGTCCCGATCGGCGCCGGGCTGTCGAGTTCGGCCGCGCTCGAATGCGCGTTGGCGATCGCGGTCGCGGACCTGGTCGGGCTGACGACCGACGACACCGGCCGGGCCCGGCTTGCCGGGTGCTGCGTCGCCGCGGAGAACGAGATCGTGGGCGCCCCCACCGGCGGTCTGGACCAGGCGATCGCGTTGCGCGCCACCGCCGGTCACGCGTTGCTCGTCGACTCCGGGGACGGCTCGGTTGCCCCGGTCCCGGTCGACCTCGAGGCGGAGGGTCTTGCCCTGCTGGTGATCGACACCCGCGCCCCGCACCGCCTGGTCGACGGGCAGTACGCGGAGCGTCGGCGGTCGGTGGAGGCGTCCGCCGAGCGGCTCGGGGTGCCGTCGCTGCGTGCCGCCGACGCGTCGGACGTCGCCCGGTTGGCCGACCGGACGCTGCGCAGGCGCGCCGGACACGTGGTCACCGAGATCGCACGGGTGCGGGGGACGGTGGCGCTGATGGCGTCGGGCAGGGTCGCTGAGATCGGTCCGCTGCTGACCGCGTCGCACGTTTCGCTCCGCGACGACTTCGAGGTGTCCTGCACCGAACTGGACAGTGCCGTCGACGCGGCCCTCGCCGCCGGTGCGCTCGGCGCCCGGATGACCGGCGGCGGGTTCGGCGGTTCGGCGATCGCGCTGGTCGAGGAGTCCGCGATCGGCCGGGTTGCCGCGGCGGTGGCGTCGGCGGCGGCGTCCCGCGGACTGGTCACACCGGGGTTCCTCCTGGCCGGTGCGGGCGGCGGCCCCGCGCACCGCATCTGCTGACCGCCGCCCCCTCGCAATGCGTTGAATGGGGGTTCATGTGCGAATTCCGGCGACCGGATGGCACATGAACCCCCATTCAATCCGTGGAGGAGGGGGGTGAGTCGACGTGCGCGAGGATCTTGCGGCCGGTCGCGAGCACCAGGATCGCCGCGACGGTGCAGGCGGCACCGACCCAGAACGGCAGATTCGCGTGGGACTCACCGAGTTTGCCCGCCACCCACGGCGCGGCAGCACCGCCGACGAACCGGACGAAGCTGTAGGACGCGGACGCCGTCGAACGCTCGACCGGCGCGGAGATCATCACGGTCTCGGTGATCAGGGTGTTGTTGACGCCGAGGAACAGTCCGGCCAGCACCACGCACACGACGAGGATCGCCCTATTGTCGGTGAACAGTGCCATCACCGCGAGGTCGACCGCGAACAGGGCCAGCGCCAGCATCATCATCGGCAGCGTGCCGAACCGGCGCTGCAGGCGCGGCGCCAGGAACACCGACGAGATCGCCAGTGCCAGACCCCATCCGAAGAAGATGAAGCCGATCGGGTAGGCGCCCATGTCGAGCGGAAACGGGGTGTAGGCGAGCAGGGTGAAGAACCCGTAGTTGTAGAGCAGTGCGGTGACCGCGACCGTCAGCAGGCCGCGGTGTCGCAGCGCGAGGAGTGGGGCGGCCAGCGAGGTGCGGCCGGACTTCGGGGCCGGGGTGGTGGGGAGCATGACCACGATCAGGATGAAGGCGATCGCCATCAGCACCGCGACGCCGAAGAACGGTGCGCGCCAACTGACATCGCCGAGGATGCCACCGACCAGCGGGCCAACCGCGATGCCGATGCCGAGCGCGGCCTCATACAGGATGATCGCCTTCGCGACACCGCCGGACGCGGCGCCGACGATGGTGGCCAGTGCCGTCGCGATGAACAGGGCGTTGCCCAGGCCCCAGCCGGCGCGGAACCCGATGATGCCGCTGACGGTGTCGGAGGTGCCCGCGAGGGCAGCGAACACCACGATGATGGCGAGCCCGGTCAGCAGCGTGCGCTTGGGGCCGATGCGGCTCGAGATGGCGCCGGTGACCAGCATGGCGACGCCGGTGACCAGCATGTAGGAGGTGAACAGCAGGGACACCTGGGAGGGCGTCGCGTCGAGTTCCTCGCCGATCGGCTTGAGGATGGGGTCGACAAGGCCGATGCCCATGAAGGCGATCACGCTGGCGAAGGCGACCGCCCACACCGCCTTTGGTTGGTGCAGGATGCTGGTGCTCTCCGGCTGGGTTGTCGGGGCCGTGGCGGTGGTGGTCACGGTCACCTCCTTCGTGCGTCGAATGTGTTGCTACTGACTGTGTTGCGAGTTCTTCACGGCCGCGCGGAGATCGTGCAGGCCCCGGGAGATGCGCTGCACGCGGTCGGCGTCGCGGCCGTGCAGGTGGGCGGCGAGGGCGGCGCCGACGTGGTCGCGCGCCGCCGCGAGCCACGCCTGTCCGTCCTCGGTCATCTCGACCACGACGGCGCGGGAGTCCTCCGGATCACGTTGCCGCCGTACCAGTCCCGCGGTGCCGAGCTGCTTGAGCAGGGCGGTGGCCGTCGGTTGGGAGGAGCTGTCGAGGCGGGCAAGTTCGCTGACCCGCAGCGGGCCGTACTCCTCGAGCAGGGACAGGGCGCGCATCCACGGGCGGGGCTTGGTGTCGGTCGAGATGGACGAGGCGAGCCGGGTGAAGCGGGACGCGTTGGTGACGAGTTCCGCGAGCGCCCGACGCAGGTCGGTCTCGGGGTCGGTGTGCACGCCGGGGTCGTCTGCTGTCGCCATGGAAGCAAATTATTGCATAGCGCAACTATATATGTAAACCGGCGTGCTGCGGGGGAGGTCGCCGAATCACACCGAGCGCACCGCGTCCGCGAATGCGGCCATCCGGGCCGGATCCTTCACGCCCCGATCGGATTCGATGCCGCTCGAGACGTCAACGCCCCACGCGCCCGACGTCCGCACCGCCCGCGTCACATTGTCCGGGGTCAACCCGCCAGCCAGGATCCACCGGCCGGTCGGCAGGGCGCTGCGGTCCTGCCAGTCCCACGTCACCCCGGCCCCCGCGACCGCGCCGTCCACCAGCAGCAGGTCCGCGCCGAAGGTCTCGGCCGGGTCGGCGGCGCCGCCGCTGTTCACCGCGCGGATCACGGACAACCCGTGCGCGTGCAGCTGCGCGACGTCCGCGGCGGACCGCAGGTCGTGCACCTGCACGTGGTCGAGGTTCGCGGTGCGCGCCGTTGCGACGACCTCCGCGAGCGGCACGCCGACGTAGACCCCGACCGCGAGCGTTCCGGACGGCACCCGCGATCGCAGTTCCGCAGCCCGCTCGGGCGACACCCGGCGGGGGCTCGCCGCGAGCACAAACCCGACGGCGTCCGCGCCGAGGCCGACCGCCAGGTCGACCGTCGCCTCGTCGCGCAGGCCGCACATCTTCATGAACGTCATGGGTTCGGATCCTCCATCGGGTGTTGGACCCGAGGATATTCGGTGCGGCGCGATCGTCCCACGCCCGCCGGGGCGGTGGCTACGCTCGCGGCGGACGGATCGGCGAGCGAAGGGATGACGATGAAGGTCGAGCATGTGGTGTTCCTCGGGGCGAGCGCGGCCACGGTGGTCGGCGCGGTCACCGGAGACGAGCGGCTGCAGCGGATCGCCAAACCCCTGATCGCGCCGGCCCTTGCCGCCCGGGTGCTGCGCCGCAGCACGGGCCGGGACCGCGTCGACACTGCCCTGCTGCTCGGGTCGCTGGCCGCCGCGACCGTCGGCGACGTGTTCATGATCGACCCCGACGACGACACCCGGCTGACGAACGGGGCCCGCTCGTTCGCGGTCATGCAACTCGGCTACTCGGCGGTCCTGGCCCGCCGCGGCGCCCGCCCGACCGCGCCGGCCCTGGTGCCGCGCCTGCTCGGGTGGCTGGGGGCGGCCGGGTTGCTGCGCGCCAGGGCCCGTCGCGTCGCCCCGACCCTGACCGCGTACGGCGCGGTCCTCGGCACCACCTCGACGCTGTCCGCGGACCCCGCGCTCGCGCCGGGCGCGCGGGTCGTTGCGGGGACCGTCGTTCCCGGCGCCGACCCGCGGAGCAGGCTGGGGCTCGGCGGGCTGCTGTTCACCGGTTCCGACGCGCTGATCGTGATCCGTCGCCTGTTCGTCCGCGGCGAGACCGGACGTCGGGCGGCGGAGGGTGTCGTCCTCGCCAGCTATGCCGCCGCGCAGGCGCTTCTCGTCGAGGGCATGACGGCGTAGCCGCCGGGTCGGCGGCGACGGGCACGCCGTAGGGTCGTTCGCGATCCAAACCGAAAGGGGAGTGCTGGTGGGTTCACGTCGAGTGCTGACGGTGCTGGGGGCGGTGGCCGCGGCGGCGCTGCTGGCGTCCTGCGGAACATCCGACGCGGACGAGGTCGCGACCCCGACGACGACCGTGGTGTCGACGACGACCGCGACCGTCCCGCCCGTCACCAGCACGGCCCCGGCCACCACCACGACCGTCGAGCCGACGACAACCACGGCGGCACCGCCCACCACCTATCGCCGCAACGAGGCCGTGTACTTCACCGCACCCTCCGGCGGATTCCAATGCGGCATCATCGAATTGGCCACCCGCACCGAAGCGGGCTGCCAGGGCACCACCACCCCGGTCCCGCCGAAGCCGGAGGACTGCATGATCAACTGGGGCAGCGGCATCCGGGTCACCGGCGCGGGGCCGGCGGAATTCCTGTGCGCGGGCGGACTGATCTACACCTCCGGCGAGGCCGATCCGGTGCTCCCGGTCGGGGAGAGCATCGCGTCGTTTGGCTACACCTGCACCTCCGAAACGGCGGGCGTCACCTGCCGCAAGGACGACACCGGTCACGGATTCCGGATCGCGGCCGAGTCGAACGAGACGTTCTGACCGCGCCCGGGTCCCGGACCGCCGCCGACGCCCCCGGCGCGGGACAATGGCAGTCATGAATGCGATCGGCCCCGACAGCGGCGAGGAGTCCGGACCCACCGAGTGGGGGGAGCACCCGCACGGCGTCGGGCCCTGGCACCTCGAACACGGCGACCCGATCCCGGACGATCCGCGCTACGACCCCGACCTGCTCGCCGCCGGGGACCGGCGCAACGTCGTCGACGCCTACCGGTACTGGAGTCGGGAGGCGATCGTCGCGGACATCGACGCCCGCAGGCACCCGTTCCACGTCGCGATCGAGAACTTCGGGCACGACGCCAACATCGGCACGGTGGTGCGCACCGCCAATGCCTTCGCCGCGTCGGCCGTGCACATCGTGGGCCGCAGGCGCTGGAATCGGCGCGGCGCCATGGTCACCGACCGCTATCAGCACATCGTGCACCACCCGAGCGCGGAGGACCTGTTCGAGTACGCGGCCGTCGAGGATCTCGCGATCGTCGCGGTCGACAACGTGCCCGGGTCGGTGCCGCTGGAGACCGCGCACCTGCCGCGCGAGTGCATCCTGCTGTTCGGGCAGGAGGGTCCCGGAGTCAGTGACCACGCGAAACAGTCGGCCGCGATGACGGTCTCCATCGCGCAATTCGGTTCCACCCGAAGCATCAACGCCGGGGTTGCCGCGGGGATTGCCATGCATGCCTGGATCCGCCAACACGCGGATCTCGGACTGTCGTGGTAGCGAATCGTCACATAAGTAGGCAAGATCTGTTGTCATGCAGCACGAGTGGTCGACGCGGGCGGACGCCGCGGAGGAGGCGGTACTCACCCGGCACGTCCGGCGCCTGTGGGCGCTGCCCGGCACCAGCCTCGCCGTCGTCGCGTGGCCCCCGGTTCGCCGGGAGCGGCTGTTCTTCACCTGGCACTACTGGTGGCAGGCGCACTTCCTGGACTGCATCGTCGATGCGGCCGACCGCAACCCCACCCCGCGGCGGCGGCGACGTATCACGAAAATCGGTCGCTCCCATCGGATCCGGAACATCACCGGGTGGACCAACCACTACTACGACGACATGGCCTGGCTCGGCCTCGCGTTGGAACGGGCGCAGCGGCTGCACCACCTCGACTTCCGGTCCGCGATCGGCGACCTGGAATCGCAGGTCTTCGACGCGTGGGCCCCGGAGTCCGGGGGCGGCATCCCGTGGCGGACCCGCTCCGACTTCTACAACACGCCGGCGAACGGACCCGCCGCGATCCTGCTCGCCCGCACCGGACGACTGCTGCGCGCGCAGGGGATGGCGGACTGGATCGACGACACCCTCCGCGACCCGGCGACCGGCCTGATCCTCGACGGCATCCGGTTCCCGCCCGGGAAGCCGGTCCCCGCCGGCATCCTCGACCGCGCGGTCTACAGCTACTGCCAGGGCGTCACCCTCGGGATGGAAACCGAGCTCGCGGTGCGTCTCGACGAGCCGCGGCACCGGCATCGGGTGCACGCCCTCGTCGAGGCCGTCGACAAGCACCTGACCGAGGACGGCGTGATCGTCGGCGGCGGGGGCGGCGACGGGGGACTGTTCGACGGGATCCTCGCCCGCTACCTCGCGCAGGTCGCCGCGCAGCTGCCCGGCGACACCGAGGCCGACCAGCGGGCGCGGCGGCTGGCCGCCCAGCTGGTCGTCGACTCCGCCGACGCCGCCTGGGAGAACCGGCTGCAGGTCGAGGGGCAGCCGCTGTTCGGGTGCGACTGGGCGCGCTCGGCCCGCATGCCCGGATACGGCAACGGGATCTCGACGTTCACCGGGGGCACCGTGCACGCCTCCGACATCGCCGAGCGGGACCTGTCGGTGCAGCTCGGCGGGTGGATGCTGATGGAGGCCGCATATGTCGCGGCGGGCACCCTCGAGCGGCGGGGCTCGCGACGGTTCCGGGCCTGACCCGCGGCGGACGCTTGCACCCGACGTCGCGTCAGGTTCTACCGTGGCGGGCATGACCGCGACCAAGGACACCTGGACCCTCGACGAGACCCTGGCCCGCGTCGGCGCGCTGACCGGGATCCACGTCCACGTCGCGGGCCCGGAGACCGGCGCCCCCGAGGTGGCGTGGGGTGACGTCTTCCTCTACCCGGCCGGCGCGGCCGCCCCGGACGACCGGTTCCCGGTCGCGACGATCGTCACCGGCGACTACCCCGGCTTCGACACCGCATCGGATCTCGACCGGGCCGGGGTATACCGGCTGAACATCCACGTCGGCCGCGACCGGTTCCGTGATCTGCTCGGCTATGGGCCCGAGGGGCACGCCGCCCGCCGCGACGACCACGACTACCGGGAGCAGGACCGGCTGCTGCCGCATCCCGTGTACGCGGCCCAGGCGTGGGTGTCCGTGGTGAATCCGGGACCGCGGTGCGGCGCGCTCGCGATCGACCTGATCGGCGAGGCCCGCGAGCGGAACGTCCGCCGTGGCTGAGCATCCGGTCGGCCGGGTCGCGGCGATGTCCGGGACATCGGTGCGCACCCTGCACCACTACGACCGGATCGGACTGCTGACACCGCACGCCCGGACCGCAGCGGGCCACCGCCGGTACACCGACACCGACCTGGCCCGGCTGCGCCGCATCCTGTACTACCGGGCGCTCGACTTCCCGCTCGACGAGATCGCCGCGCTGCTCGACGACCCGGACCCGGACGCGCACCTGCGCCGCCAGCACCGGCTGCTGCGGCAGCGGCGGGCCCGGATCGCGGCCCTACTCACCGAACTGGAGCGGGAGATCGAGGCCCGCGGCCGCGGCGTCGCCCTCTCCGCCGCCGAGCAGCTCGAGATCTTCGGCACCGACCGGTTCGCGGACCTGGTCGCGGCGGCCCGCGGCGCAGGCGACGACTGGCGGGCCACCTCCGCATACGGCAGCGCGGACTGGCGGGAGATCAAGGCCGAGGCCGAGCAGCTGATCGCCGAGTTCGCCGAGGCGATCGCCGCCGGGGAGCCCGCCACCGGCGACCGCGCCACCGCGGCCGCCGAGGCGCACCGCAGGCACCTGGAACGCTGGTTCCACGACTGCGACCCGCAGCGGCACGTCACGGTGGCCGAGCAGTACGTCGCCGATCCGCGGGCCATCGCCGAGTGGGACGCGGTCGCCCCCGGCTACGCCCGGTACGTGCACGACGCGATCGTCGCGAACGCGCGGCGTCAGTCCACCTCGTAGTCCACGAGCGGTTTCGCGAGTTCCCGCCGGTACTGCCGGACGCCGACCACGGTGCCGACGACCAGCGCGGTCACCAGGACCGTCAGCACCGCGGGCATCAGCCACGGCACCCGTTCCAGGTATTCGCCCGCGTAGTAGCCGAGCAGCAGCAGCACCGGCGCCCACGCCAGCGCGCCGAGCGTGCTGGCGACGGTGAACCGGCGGTGGTTCATCCGGGCCGCGCCCGCGACCAGCGGGCACAGCGTCCGCACCCACGGGATCCACCGCGCGATCAGGACCGACCAGAATCCGTGGCGGTCGAGCAGCGCGTTGACCTTGTGCAGGTTCTCGGTGTTCACGTAGCGGCCGTCGCGGCGGGCGGCGAGGTGGTGCCCGCCGCGATGCCCGATCGCGTACCCGACCTGGTTCCCGGCGATCGCGGCGATCGCGGCACCCGCCGACAGTGCCCACACGTTGCCAGCGCCGGACGCATGACCGGCGAGCACGATCCCGGCGGTCAGCAGCATCGAATCCCCCGGCAGGAACAGCCCGACGATGAACGCGCACTCCAGGAAGACGAACGTGAGGACCAGCACCCACACCACCACCGGCCCCACGTTCTCGAAGGGCCCCGGATCGGCGGCGGCGAGCAGCACGGTCAGGGAGTGCGTTCGTCCGAGGCGGACGCCCCGGCGGCGGCCTGCTCCCCGCGACGCGACGCCAGGATCCGCTTGCCGACCTCGATGATGATCGGCACGACGGAGACGAACACGATCAGCAGGAAGATCAGGTCGACGTTGTCGCGGATGAACCCGATCTGGCCGAGCAGGTAGCCGAGCAGGGTGACGCCGGCACCCCAGGCGATGGCGCCGACGACGTTGTAGGTGAGGAACACCGAGTACTTCATCTTCGACGCGCCGGCCACCAGCGGGGCGAAGGTGCGCACGATCGGCACGAACCGGGCCAGGAAGATGGTGATCGGCCCGTGCTTCTCGAAGAACGCGTGCGACTCGTCGATGTAGCTCTTCTTGAAGAACTTCGCGTCGTTCGACTTGAACAGGGCGGCGCCGCCCTTCGCGCCGATCCAGTAGCCGACCTGGTCGCCGAGGAACGCGGCGATCGGGATCGTCACCAGCAGCACCCACAGCGGCGCGAACGGCTCGACCTCGGTGGACTTCGACGCCGCGATCAGGCCAGCGGTGAACAGCAGCGAGTCGCCGGGCAGCAGCGGGAACAGCAGACCCGACTCGATGAACACCACCAGCAGCAGACCCACCAGCATCCAGGTGCCGAACGAGTTCAACAGGTTGACCGGGTCGAGGAAGCCCGGCAGCAGCGCCAGGTTCGTCACGGAATCCCGGCCATCGGTCACGAGGTCAGCTGCTGCCTGCATATTCACGCGGACCAGGGTACCGACGCCCGGCGGGCCGGCCACCGGGCGCCCGATCCGCGGACGCGCACGCGACGTCGCGCGTCGAAGTTGCCATACTGCTAGGACCACGCGTGTGCCGCCACGACCGGCCGACGCGCACCAGACACGCCGACATGGAGGTCAGCCGCCGTGCCCATCGCAACTCCCGAGGTTTACGCCGAGATGCTCGGTCGGGCCAAGGAACACTCCTTCGCCTTCCCTGCCATCAACTGCACCTCGTCCGAGACGATCAACGCGGCCATCAAGGGCTTCGCGGACGCAGGTAGTGACGGCATCATTCAGTTCTCCACCGGCGGCGCCGAGTTCGGCTCCGGTCTCGGTGTCAAGGACATGGTCACCGGCGCCGTCGCGCTCGCCGAGTTCGCGCACGTGATCGCCGCCCGGTACGACGTCACGATCGCGCTGCACACCGACCACTGCCCGAAGGACAAGCTGGACACTTTCGTCCGCCCGCTGCTCGCGATCTCGCAGGAGCGCGTCAACGCCGGCCGGAACCCGCTGTTCCAGTCGCACATGTGGGATGGCTCGGCCGTGCCGATCGACGAGAACCTGCAGATCGCGCAGGACCTGCTGAAGCTGTCGAAGGCCGCGAACATCATCCTCGAGGTCGAGATCGGCGTGGTCGGCGGCGAGGAGGACGGCGTCGAGGCCGAGATCAACGACAAGCTGTACACCTCGCGCGAGGACTTCGAGAAGACCGTCGACGCGCTCGGCGTCGGCGAGAACGGCCGGTACCTGCTCGCCGCGACCTTCGGCAACGTGCACGGCGTCTACAAGCCGGGCAACGTCGTCCTCAAGCCGGAGGTCCTCGCCGAGGGACAGGCCGCGGCCGTCGCGAAGCTCGGGCTGGCCGCCGGGTCGCAGCCGTTCGACTTCGTCTTCCACGGCGGCTCGGGCTCGCTGAAGTCGGAGATCGAGGAGTCGCTGCGCAATGGTGTCGTGAAGATGAACGTCGACACCGACACCCAGTACGCGTTCACCCGGCCGATCGCCGGGCACCTCTTCGCCAACTACGACGGCGTCCTCAAGATTGACGGCGAGGTCGGCAACAAGAAGGTCTACGACCCGCGCAGTTACCTGAAGAAGGCCGAGGCGGGCATGACCGCCCGCGTCGTCGAGGCGTGCAACGACCTCAAGTCCGCGGGACGGTCCGTCTCCGCGTAGCGCATCCGATGAGGGCGCGGTCCCCGCAGGTCGCGGCTCGGGGACTGCGCCCTCGTCCGCGCGGATCTACGCTGGCCTCATGCGCATCGCCGTCTCCGGGGCCAGCGGGCACATCGGTGGGGGAGTCGCGGACCTGCTCGCCGCCGCGGGGACGCCGACCACCCTGATCGGCCGCGACCCGTCCCGGCTCCCCGCCCTGCCCGGCGCGACCGCGGCCCGGGGGAGTTTCGGTGACCCGGCCCTGCGCGACGCGCTGCGCGGCGCGGACACCTTCTTCATGGTGTCCGCGGTCGAGAGCGTCGACCGCGCCGCCCGGCAGCGGCAGGCCGTCGACGCGGCGGTCGCGGCCGGGGTGCGACGCATCGTCTACGTCTCGTTCGTCGCAGCGGGACCGCACTGCACGTTCACGTTCGGCCGGGACCACTGGGACACCGAGCAGGCGATCCGCGACAGCGGCCTCGCGTTCACGTTCCTGCGCGACAACATGTACCTGGACCTGATGCCGGGCATGATCGGGCCCGACGACGTCATCCGCGGCCCCGCCGGGCACGGGCGCGCCGCGATGGTGGCCCGCGCCGACGTGATCGAGGCGGCGGCCGCGGTGCTGCGCACCGACCGCTACGACGGGCGGACGCTGGAGCTGACGGGCCCGGCCGCGCTGTCCCTCGCCGACGTCGCGGACGCGTTGACCGCGGCGCTGGGACGTCCGATCGGCTACCACCGCGAGACCCTCGACGAGGCGTACGCGTCCCGCGCCGGTCTCGGCGCCGAGCGGTGGGAGGTGGACGGCTGGGTCAGCTCCTACGCCGCGATCGCGAACGGGGACCTGGGCCGGGTGAGCGGCGATGTGCGGCGGGTGCTGCACCGTGACCCGGTTGGCATCGCGGCGGTGTTCCCGCCGCTCGCCGACCTGTGACCGGTCGAGCGCTGACCTGTGACGTCCTCACGGCCGACTACCAGGGTTTCGGGGCTCTTCCCGTTTCCGAGACGTCCCGAGACTGGCCGCGCATGCCGAACGCATCCCACTCGGCGGCTACCTGACCGATGTTCTGGAAACGACCGTATATGAAACGTCGCCGGCCCGGATCGGCGACCGGCGACGACGAGTGTTCCGAAACTCGTGTCCATAACCGACGTTTCAGAATCAGCGGTGTCGGTGAGTTGTGGAACACTCACCGCCCGTGAGCGAACTTTTGGGCTACGCGAGGGTCTCCACCGCCGACCAGACCCTCGATCTGCAGAGCGACGCACTCAGCGCGGCGGGGTGTTCGAGGATCTGGACCGAGACCGCGAGCGGTGCGACCACCGCCCGTCCGGAGCTCGACGACCTGCTCTCACACCTGCGCGACGGGGACACCCTCGTGGTGTGGCGACTCGACCGCCTCGGACGTTCCCTGCCGCACCTGCTCCAGACGGTCGAGGACCTCGAGGCCCGCGGCGTCGGATTCCGATCGGTGACCGAGGCGATCGACACCACCACCGCCGGCGGCAAGCTCATCTTCTCCATCTTCGGTGCCCTCGCCGCCTTCGAGCGGGACCTCATCCGCGAGCGCACCGGTGCGGGCCTTGCCGCCGCGCGGGCCCGCGGCCGCGTCGGTGGCCGGCCAGCGAAGATGACCCCGAAGGTCAAGCAGGCAAAGGTCATGCGCGACAACGGGATGACCCAGACCGAGATCGCCGAGATCCTCGACGTCGGCCGCACCACGCTGTACCGCCACCTCAAGTAGGACATTGGGCGATCGCAGCGCGTGCGGGCACAATCGGCGCCGTGACTGACTGGAAACAGGCCCGAGTCGAATCAGCACTACGTGGGCAGAACCCGACGGTCCTCGCTCGGCTACCCCAAGCATTCGCCGCGATCGGCGACGTCCAATGGCTGCCCGGCTACTGCGTCCTACTGACCGACGATCCCACCATCACCCAGCTCAGCGACCTCCCACGGCCACGATGCCTCGCCTACCTCGAGAGTATCGACCGACTCGCCAGCGCCGTCGAGCACGCTTGCCGACAGGCTGACAGCCAATTTCGTCGAGTAAACATCGAGATCCTCGGCAACACAGACGCCTTCCTCCACACCCACATCTGGCCCCGACACGAATGGGAACCCGAGCAATACCGCCATATGCCCGTGTGGCTCTACCCCTCAGACCGGTGGACCGATCCCTCCCATGCCCTCACCCCTGCGCACGACTCCCTACGTGTAGCAATCACGAACGGACTGGACACGTAGCACGATCCGGGACGTCGCCACCGTCGAGGATGCCAACGACGACGGGACGGCAAATCTGGCCCTGCAAGGGCGATACCGGACTATCTCGACCCGGGCGACGACGCCTCGCGCCAGCACCTTGGATGAACTTAAACGCCATCTGACGGCGGCCGAGAACAGCGCCACATATCGCCGCAACTCACCAGCGTCAGTTACGCGCTTCATCGTGTCGGAAAACGTTGTTTCTCGACAAGTCGACCTGGCTGCCAGCGGTGTCGGCCCGACGATGGAGAGCCTCCTCAGCCGCGGCGTCAACCCGCCAACTGTGGATTGGGGACTGATCCAGATCAGTGCCAGCATCGCGCCCAGCTTGCTCGCGGCGTGGATTGGTGTCGTTCGCAGGGCTGGTCGCGCTGCGGTGTAGGTAGATGACACCGCGGTCGGGGTCGAGGCTGAACGGTGACCCGTCGGCGCTGTGAGTGAGTCGCGTCGTCTGCAGTCGATGCTGCTCTTCGACCGCATGCCGGGTGGACGGGGTGATCAGTTCTTGCGCGGCGTTGAACAATCCCGCCGCACCGTTGCCTCCACCCATCCGGCGCCAGTGGATCCAACCCCATTTTTCCGCCCACACCCCCACTCGATCGAGCGCCACGACGAACCCGACGATCCCGGCCATGCCCAGCAGAAGGCTCATGACTCCTCTGTACCAGAAGTCCGGAAAGTCGCGGTCGACAACACCGTCGACGTCAGCGCTCGTCGGCTCGACCACGAATGTTGTCATGGCAGGCGACGCTAACAGCGACACCGTCCCCCTCGTCGATCCCCGTACAGAACAACTGGGACGGCGACCGAGTCGCCGACGGCTCTGTGGCAATCTGACCGGATGGTCGACCAGGCAGGGGAATGGGCGAGGGACCACCGTGTACCGGGAAGCGACATCGACAAGATCTGTGGTGAACCCGATGTCCGTATCGTGACTGACTGCCCACTCGGAATGTTGGAGGGGGGCGTATGAGATGGATCTATGTGGTCGCCCATCCCGAGGCCACTCACCACGTCGATGACATCGTCGGCGGCTGGTACGACTCCGAGCTGACCGCGCGAGGTCGCTCTGATGCGAAGGTGATCGCGGCGCGTCTGCGCGAGCTCATTCCGCCTGGTGCCGTTCCGCCGCTGTACTCGTCGGATCTCCAGCGCACCGTCCAGGCCGCCCGTCCCATCGCGGAACTGTTCAGCCTTGAGCCGGTGTTTCTGCCGGATCTACGCGAGAAGTCATACGGGATCGCCGGAGGGCGTCCTCAGGCATGGCTTGAC
Source organism: Rhodococcus sp. NPDC054953 (assembly GCF_053609225.1). Classification (NCBI taxonomy): domain Bacteria; kingdom Bacillati; phylum Actinomycetota; class Actinomycetes; order Mycobacteriales; family Nocardiaceae; genus Rhodococcus; species Rhodococcus sp. NPDC054953. The sequence continues at coordinate 100,244 of NZ_JBSGXD010000017.1, forward strand.
GCACGTTTCGTGGCCCCGCCGCGGGTCGGCGAGCGTTTGGACCACGACGAAGGGATCGAGGGCGCGGAGACGAAAATGGAGTGGGTCACGCGTGTCTATCGCGCAACCGATCGCATCGCAGCTGAAAATTCCGAGCATCAGATCATCGTCACTCACGGCGGCTCTGCCAGCTGGGTTATCGCTGCATGGCTACGACTGCCGATCGCCGCCTGCTCTTACGCGTCCTTCCGTGCCGACCCCGGCAGCATCACCGTGCTTCGGGAGGACGATTACTTCTACAACCGCACGTTGCACACTCTCGGGGATCTCGGCCACCTTCGGCCGGTCGTCGGTCCGGCTTAGCGATCGACGAGAGGGACGCCGCCGGGAACTCGGTCGGTGCGCATGCCATGACAGACTCGGCCGAATGGACCTGTTCCCAGCGATCGAACCGTCCGACTCGGGGCACCTCGCGGTGTCCGATGGCAACTCGGTGTACTGGGAGACCATCGGCATCTCGACGGGTCTTCCCCTCCTCTATCTCCACGGAGGTCCGGGATCCGGGTGCACCGTGGGAATGCGCAGGTTCTTCGACCCGACCGCGTTTCGTGCGGTGTTGTTCGACCAGCGTGGCTGCGGGCGCAGCACACCCCGTGCCGACGATCCGGCCACCGACCTCTCCACGAACACGACCGGTCATCTCATCGCCGACATCGAGCGTCTTCGAGAACACCTCGGAATCGAAAGATGGGTCGTCGCTGGTGCGTCCTGGGGCGTGTGCCTCGGGTTGGCCTACGGGCAAGCGCATCCCGATCGGGTGATCGGGATGGCGTTCGGTGCGATCACCTCGGGTAGACGCATGGAAGTCGAGTGGATCACCCGCGATATGCGGCGCATCTTTCCCCGGGAGTGGGAGCGGTTTATCGAGCCGGTCCCGGAGGGCGAGCGAGGAGGCAACCTCGCCGCGGCCTACGGGCGTCTGCTCGCCCATCCCGACGCCGCTGTTCGCGAGCACGCAGCGCTGCGCTGGTGCGCGTGGGAGGACACCCACATCTCGCTCGCTCCCGGATGGACGCCATCCCGCAGGTACCAGGACCCCGCCTTCCGGATGGTGTTCGCGCGCCTGGTCACCCACTATTGGGGCAACGATCACTTCCTGCGCGAGAACCAACTGATCGACGGCGTGACGCGGCTCGCTGGAGTCCCCGCGATTCTCGTGCACGGTCGATACGACGTGTCCGGCCCGCTCGACACCGCGTGGGAGCTTTCCCGCCGGTGGGACGGCAGCCAGCTCGTCGTCGTCGACGATGCTGGCCACGGCGGGGGGAGCTTCATCAGCGAGTTCGTCGAAGCGATCAACTCTTTCGCGAGGACGGCCGACGCTCGCCAACCCGATCTTGATCGGCTGAACGGTGTGAGTGCGGACGTTCGTCGCTGACCACAGTCGGTCCTGGATGGCGATCGATGAGGGGGGACGGGTTGTCGCTGTAACGTCGTTTGCCGTGACGGCATTCGTGATCGAGCCGACAACCGCTGACGTCGACGGTGTTGTCGACCTGCTGGGACTCGCTGCGGGTGGATCAGATCCCGAGCGGCTCGATCGTGTCCGTGCGCGCTATCTAGCCGGGCGGGCGAAGCTGGCGGCGGCGTTCGCAGATGGCCGTCTCGTCGGGATCGTCGGCTACCGACACACTGACTATCGGAATACCTACGGCAGAACCGAACTGCTGCATATCGCCACGAACCGGCACTGGCAACGGAAAGGTGTGGGCGCCGCGATGGTCCGGTGGGTTGAAGCGCAGTACCCCGGAGACCCGATCGAAGCTCAGACGGATCGCGAAGCAGTCGGGTTCTACCGGTCGATCGGCTTCAGCACCACATCGCTCGGCGAGCTGTATCCCGGAGTCGAGCGCTTCCGAGCGGCCTTGCGGCATGTGTTGCTCGCGGACCCTCACTGGCTGGCTGGAGGTGTTCTGTTTGACGATCCCTCCCCAGGCCACAACCGAGTACGCACAGTGCGTGTCGGTGGCTCCTGGAACGATCGGTCGATGCATCCTGTCGTTCGCTCCGTCCACGACCTCATTTCCAACATCGAGCCACTCGACGACCTCGAGCGTGAACACCTCTCAGATACTCTCTCCTGGGTCGAGAGCACCGACGACATCTTCCGCCGCGCTAAGCCGGCCACTCCACCACGTCACCTTGTGTCCTACGCGGTCGTGGTGGACCCATCCGATCAGAGCGTGTTCCTCGTCGACCACATCAAATCTGGGCTTCAGCTCCCCACCGGCGGGCACGTCGAACCCGGCGAACACCCCCTCGTTGCGGCCAGACGGGAGACGAGGGAAGAGCTCGGCGTAGAAGCCGACTTCACCATCGCTGGAACTGAGCCGATGTTCCTCACGGTCACGGCAACCGTGGGGGCCGACAACAACCATGTCGATGTCAGCCTCTGGTACGTGGTCGCAGCCCGTCGCGACACGCGGTTCACCCTCGATCCCCATGAATTTCGTGGCGGCCGGTGGTGGACAACGAGCGAAGTACTGACGAGCGACCCCCACCAGTTCGATCCGCACTTCCGTCGATTCATTGAGAAGTTGCGTTCCGCTGCTCCGGCCTCGGTCTAATGGCCGAGTCGGGCGCCATAGATCCGTTCATGCCGTCGAATCAGACTCGCTATGCCCGTCCTGTTTGGGGTTCCCGTAGCAATCGCGCACAGAACAACGAAATTCGCATGAACACCTGGTCAGGGACGACTACAGGTTCGACCTCAAGGAGCCGTTGCGGCATGGGGTGCAGTAGCTGACGCTCTGGCACCGCGGCCCATCTCGCTGTTCGGACACTGACGGATAACGATCGTTTCTCGACGGGTTCGACCACCTTGGTGCCGACCCAGGTCGCATCTGTCGAAAACCCGAGTCGAGAATCAACGTCGAATAACCATGCCGTGTCGTATTCTCGACACCGATGTTGATCGGCTACGCCCGCGTCTCGACCGAGGACCAGAACCCGGACCACCAGATCGACGCGCTGCTCCGTGCCGGTGTCGCGCTCGGCGACATCCACGTCGACTACGCCTCCGGCGCGAAGTCGTCACGCCCGAAGCTGGACCTGGTTCTCAAACTGCTGCGCGACGGCGACAAACTCACGATCACTCGGCTCGACAGGCTGGGACGGTCGGTGCTGCACCTGATCACCATCGGCGCGGAACTCCGGGAGAAGGGCGTGGGGTTGCGGGTTCTCGAACAAGGCATCGACACCGCCGCCCCCGAAGGGCGCGCCATGTTCGGGATGCTGTCAGTACTCGCCGAACTCCAACGCGAGCTCATCGTGGCCAACACCCGCGACGGACTCGCAGCAGCCCGAGCCCGCGGCCGCAAGGGCGGCCGGCCCCCGAAACTCACCGCCGAACAGATCGAACACGCCCAACGCCTCTACGACGCCGGCGAACACACCGTCGCCCATATCGCCGGCCTGCTCGGGGTGAATCGGACCACCCTGTACGGGCACCTGACGAAGACCGACAGCGCCCCGCCAGACACCGAGACACCCACCGCCACAACGCCCGCCGAACCCGAATCTCCGGTACGCAGAGCGACACGCGCCTGCCCGACCTGCGGGCACGAACCGACCACCCGCGCCGAGTGACGAGGCTCAAGAAGATTCCCCAGTCGTGCTCAAGGATTTTCCCCACCCGTGAGCTGGGTTCACTGTAACGGTTGTCGGGTTCCGGTGGCGGCTTGTCGGAGCTTCTCCGATCGTGCGTGGTGGTCGCGGAGGCGGTAGGAGTCACCGTCGAGATTGAGGACGACGGAGCGGTGCAGGAGCCGGTCGAGCATCGCTGCTGCGACGGTGTTGTCACCGAGGATCTCGCCCCACGACCCGACCCCCCGGTTGGTGGTGAGCACTATTGATGTCTTCATATACCGTTGCGAGACAACCTGAAACAACGCAGAGGCGGCTTCGCCGGGCAGTGGCAGGTAGCCGAGTTCATCGATCACCAACAAGGTCGGCCCGGCGTAGAACCGCATCGTCGTCGCCCACCGGCCCTCGATTGCCGCGCGGTGGCAGCGGGCCGCCAGATCGGCGGCGGTGGTGAAGTAGGTCCGATAGCCGGCGTGCGCCGCAGCCCGGGCCAGCCCGACCGACAGATGTGTCTTTCCGACCCCGGGCGGACCGATGAGCAGCACGTTCGTCGCTGTCTCGAGGTATCGGCAGGTGGCGAGCTCGTCGATCAGCTTCCGGTCGACCCCGGCGGCCGCGTCGTAGTCGAAGTCGTCGAGCGAGGCCGGGGTGGGCAGGCAGGCGAACCGGAGTCGGCCCGCCAGCCGGCGAGCTTCGGTGGCATCGACCTCGATCGACAGCAGGCGATCCAGGGCGGCGGTCATCGACAGGTTCTCCGCCGCCGCTTGATCCAGGACCGACGGCAACGCTTCGGCGGCGTGGTGAAGCTTGAGAACGGCGAGGTGACCACGCAGGCGTTGATAGAGGCTGGCCGCGTCCGTGGTGTTCGGAGCCGGAAGGCGAACAGAGGACGGCGTGGTGGTGTGGTCGGTGATCACAGGGTGTTCCTTCCCCGGACGGCACGCTCATAGATGGACAAGTCGTAGATGGCTGCATCCGATGCTGACTCGTCTGCAGTGCAGTTGTTTTCACGATCCTGCTGGCGGTGATCGTCGTGTGACTCAGCGCGGTTCGCTCGCAGCATCTGAGCGGCGGCGAGAGCATCGTTGCCGGGTGGGATGCGTTCTTTCCGGTTGTGTGGTCGACCGGTGTTCGCGCCGTCCATCGCTGCCTGTTCGAGGGCGTAGACGTGCCCGTGATCACGGACCGTTGCCCCGGTCCCGTCGGCCGCCAACCGGTGGCGTGCCACGGTGATCCCCGACGCGGTGACGACATCGATGACCTCGGCCCCGAGAACCTGGGTGACCGTCACCGCTGCCGCTGCCAACTCCGGCGGCACCGAATAGCGGTTACCCCGATAGGAGACCAACGCCTGCCGGGACACAACCCGGTCGGTGGACAGGATCGCCGGATACGCGGTCGCCGGCATCGGATGCAGCCCCTCCGAGGTGGCGATCGTCGCCACCGATGCCTTCCCGTCCGCTGTCGCCCGCAGTCGGGTGTCGCCACGCAGTCGGCAGAACCGGTCCAGACTCGCCTGCGCCTGCTCGACCGTCAGATCGTCCGGCAGTGTGCGCCACCAGCGTTGCGCTGCAGTGTGATTCGACTTCTCCACCGCACCCTTACGGTTCCCGCGCCGGGGTGGACAGATCGCGACGGACACGCCGTAGTGTTTCGCGACGCCAGCGAAGCTCGCGGTCACCTTCCCGGACTCGGGATGGCAGACCGTCGCCATCCGGTCGAACCGCCACACCCGGCTCACCCCGCCGAGGCCACGGCAGATTCGGTCGAGTCCGTCGACGACCTGCGGCTGCGTCATCGCCGGTGCCAGGACCCCACGCCACTTCCCGGAACAGGCGAGCGTCCCGACGAACAGATGTGCCACCCGACCCCACCCCCACGCCGCGGGCGGGTTCGGCAGGTCCACCCAATCCCACTGCGTCTCCTCACCCGGCGGGTGGTCGATGATCGCGTTCGGCCGCGCCGTCGCCGTCAGGCACGCCTGGCACACCGGTCGCAGGTTTAGCTCGCGGATCTTGCGGGTCAGCGTCTGATAGGACATCGCGTAGCCGAGGTCCTTGAGTTCGTCGCACAAGGTGCGCACCCACAGGTGCGGGTCGTCGATCAGGCGGGCGGTCACGTAGGCGACGAACACCTCGAACGGGTCCACCACAGCGCGTTTACGCACGCCAGGGCTGCGGGTGCCGTTCAGATACGCACGAACCGTCTTCCGGTCACGACCGGTGTGCCGGGCGATCGCCGAGATCGTCCAGCCTCGTTTGTGCAGGGCATGTACTTCCACATCGTCCTCCCATGTCAGCATGAGAAAGCAGGTCTCCTTCGATAGCCGATGCGTGGTCAGAGACCACCAGCATCGAAGGGGACCCGCCCTCATTGGCGGTGCCACACGGGTGAGCACTTTCGGTGAGCAGGGTTGAGCAGTTTCAATGAGCGCCATCAGTTACACCGAATCCTCGGGATTGTCCTGTGGGCCTCGGGCTTCGGGTGGTGAGGCTGGTAAACATGGTGAAGTCAGCTGGTCGAGGAAGGCGCGGTGGCGGAACAGTTGAGTACGACGGATGTCTTGTTGGCGGGTCCGCGTGGGCGCCGGCTGCTGCTGGCGTTCGCACTGGAGGCCGAACGAGTTCAGGGACTCGACGACGACAACGATGCCCTCCGATACGCGGTCACGCTGGCCGCGTATCACCTCGAGTCCGCTCGCGAGGGTGGGCGAGTGTCGTTTGGGTCCGGTGCGAACGAAGCTGCCCTGACCGTCGTCACGCCGGAGGATGTTGCGCATCGCTTGTCGACGGTGCCACTTCACGACGTGACGCCGACCGGGCTCCGATCGGCGCTCACCGACGCGGTCGACTCGGCGAGGTACTGGCAGGACCCCGAGGGTGAGGACGTGCTCACCACCACCGAACCGGTACGTTGCGAACTCCGCCGGATCGCCGAACACATCGCCCGATCGCCCCATACGCACTGGTGGACTGCAGGGCCCGCCGGAACCGAGCAATGGGCGTTGTGGACCTGGGGTGATGATCGCCCCGACCCTCCTACTCCCCCCGCGTCCACCGCCGCCGAACGCCTTCGTTTCTGGCGTGAGGAAACCACCGAAGCAGAGGAGCGGGCTGCACGTGATCGCCCGACCGACCCGTCTGCCAACTACTCCGCCGAGTGGTGGTCAACCCCGCTGGCCCGGTCCTCGACACGACAGCTCCCCGACGGGACGCCGGCGGAGTTGTGGTTCGTCGAGGACAGCATGGGGTGGGAGCGCGCCGTGATGCGCCGGGTGAGCATCCCGGCCGGAGCCCGCGTGTACGAGGTCGACAGCGCGCAGGCGTGGGCAGAGTTGTGCAGACGGTTCCCCGTCGAGGTGACCGCGCAGAAGCGACACGACTGGTACCGAACCACCGGGCGATCGGGACGGTGGGTCGTTCCCGACTGGACACGTATCGCCGACGAATACGCGGGCGTGCACCTCACGGTGGCGGGATACCTCGCGGCTGCGGGCACCGCGATTGACGTGGATGCTGACACGGCCAGTGTCATCGCGGGGTGGACTCCCGACGTCACCTACTGGCTTACCGACATCGCAGACGTCAACGGCGAGTTCCGGACCTGGTTGTGCGACACCACCGGCAGGCACCTCGCCTGGGTCGACGAAGCCCACCGATTGCAGTAGCGGAGGTTCCCGGGCCGCTCGGACAGTCGGCCCAAGCAGCACTGCGGACTGAGGGACTGCATTCGTCATAGTCGAATACGTCGCGTTACCACTAAACTGGACGAATCTCATCTGATGCCCGAACCCGTCACCATCGGAGATTCCCGACCCCCGCCGCCGGCCGATGTGATGATCGGAAACCGGCTTCCACCAGCATGAATTCCGTAACGCTTCTTATCGGCTGAGCTGCCGTTCGGGCGTCGTCGTTGCTGGTGCCTGTGGCCCCGACCGAGGTGTCGATACCGGCTTCGGCGACAGTCGGTGAAGGCCACGGACGTGTACTGGGCGAGTTCACCTCGTCGATGCAACAGTCCCGCGTCAACGGTTCCGATCCCCGGGATGCAGCTACGAAACAGCCCACTCCCAACCCGGAACATTTCCCAGCCTTTCTTGGCGCTCCGCGCTCAGTTTTCCCTTCGCGTAGTTGCTGCGCTGGAGGTGAACCGACCCGGGAATCTGGCCGCTCCTATGCTGGCGACATCTCCGGTTGGGGAGTCGATGGTTGAGCGTAGTAGGCCGCCTCGAACGTGTCG
>NZ_JBSGXD010000018.1:0-22730 GCF_053609225.1 Rhodococcus sp. NPDC054953
CCGACACGTTCGAGGCGGCCTACTACGCTCAACCATCGACTCCCCAACCGGAGATGTCGCCAGCATAGGAGCGGCCAGATTCCCGGGTCGGTTCAGGGTTCGTTGGCGGGGGAGGTGGTGCGCGCGGTGTACGACCTGGGCCTGGTCGTCCCGTTCGCGTGGCCGCAGTGGGAGGACGCGCAGCGGCTGCTTGCCCCGGCGACCTTCGACCCGGCCACGCTGACCTGGCCGCACACCGTTGGACTGCTCACGTTGCTGCTCCGGCAGGAGCGGTTCTGTGACGGCACGGTGGCGGAGGCGTTCGAGGACGGCACGCTCCCAAAGCTGTTGGTGCGCCTCCTGGATTTCGCGCCGACACGGGGGGAGTGCATGACTGTCGCCTCCCCGCCGAACCCGCGGTCATCGGCCGCGTCCCCTCATCACAGGAGCCATCCATGACCCGCTACGCCCCCTACCTCCGCGTCTTCGCGGGGATGCTCGCCGCGATCTGCCTGTGGCTGGCGTTCGTGGAGTTGATCAACGGCAACGTCGGGCAGGCGCTAGTGCAGGTGCTGTTCGCCGCCGGCCTCGGCTACCTCGCGGTCGGAAGGCCGATCCGTGACCACCTGGCGCGGGTCAAGGCGGAGAAGGCTGGCCTCGCCGCCCGCGCGCAGGCCGGTCACGAGGCGTTCCTCGCCGGTGACCCGGCGGCGTTCGCCCCGCCGCCGGAGCCGCAGCCGACAAGGCCGATGCGCCGCGGCGTCCTCGTCGCCATTGCCGTTGCCGCGGTGTTCGTGCTGATCGGGATCGTCGGCGACATCGGTGACGGCCTCGACGCCGAATCCGACACGGACACCACCACAACCGCGCAGCCGACCCCCGCCGCCACGCCCCCGCCTGCGGCCACGCCCGCCGAACCTGCGGCAGCACCCGCCGCGTCCGCGGCAGCCCAGCCTGCCCCGGTGGCGCAGGCCGCTGCGGCGACGGCGACCATGCCGAACGTGGCGTGCATGAACCTGCAGGACGCCCAGGACACGATCCAGGCGGCGGGCGTCTTCTACTCCCGCAGCGCGGACGCGACCGGGCAGGGGCGCAACCAGGTCGTCGACCGCAACTGGGTGGTCGTCGGCCAGACCCCGCCCGCCGGGAGCCTCATCGGCGAGGGCGACGCGGTGCTGTCGGTCGTCAAGGTCGGCGAGCCGGGGGACTGCTCGTGACCGGGCGCCCGCAGGCGCGGTCGGCATGCTGAGTCGCCTCGGCCGGGCGGCCGCGGCACGGATCCGCGACGTGGGTTCCATCCCGTCGGGGTTGCGTGCGCGTCATGAGGTGAACCGGCGGATTGACCTGCAGCGCGAACGGTGGGAAGCCGAACTGGCGCAGTGCCGCGCGCGGCGTGCGGCGCTGTCCGCGCGGGTCCGGGACGAACGATGCGGCTTCGACCCCGCCGAGAGTGAGGGATCCCGGCTGGCGCTCACGGCGTACAACACCAACGCTGCGCGCATCGACGAACTCCGGGACCTGCTGCGCCACACGGCCATGCCGACCTACCTGCCGCAGTTCGCCGTCTGGTGCGGGTCTGTCGTCACGCTGCGGTTCGGTGACGACGAACCGTGCCGGATGATCGTCGCCCGCCACAGCCACGACGAGACGATCGAACCGTGCCCGCCGCATACCCCGTTGGGTGCGGCGCTGCTCGGCCGTCGGCGCGGCGACATCGTCGCGTACGTGGTCGACGGGCGGCATCGCACGGTGACCATCACCGAGCTGATCGGGTAGCGCCGAACCCTGGCCATTGCCTTCGAACGCGCGTACGATAGAACCCATGTTCGAGTCGGGGGGTTCGGGGCAGGCGGGGGTGACGTCGATGGATCCGTCGACTGAAACGGAGGCTCCCGGCATCCTCTCGGGTGTCCCGGACATCGAATGGACTGCGGTGCTGCGAGATCGGCACGCAGGGATTGCCCGCGCACAGTTCCTCGAGGTCGACGCGGTGGCGTCGGTGTACCTGGCGCGGTGCGCGGACGATGCCCGTCGAGGCTGCAACGAGGCGTTCCAGGGCGAGTTTGCGCACGTCGAGGTCGGCGTGATGCTGACAGTCACCGAGCCGGTGGCGCGGCGGTGGATCGGGTTGGGCCTTGACCTGCGATGGCGACTGCACGCGACGTCGGAGGCGTTCGCGTCGGGCCGCATTGATCAGGCTCGGGCCCAGGCCATTTCGGATGCGATGGCCAATGTGTCCGCCGACAAGGTGGAGCTGGTGGAGCAGCTCCTCCTGAACGGGATCGACGGGGCGACCACGTCGATGATCCGCCGTGCGGCCCGGCGCCTGATCGCCCGGCACGATCCGGAAGGCACGAAGGCGCGGCGCGAGCAGCGCGAGGCCGACCGGGACATGCGCTTCTACGCGAACGACGACGGAACCTGCACGGTGGAGGGCACCCTGCCCGGCCCGGCGGGCCAGCTGGTGGCGATGCGGCTGCGGAAGATGTCGTTCGACGTGTGCGCGGGAGACCCGCGCACCTTGGCGCAGCGCCGGGCCGACGCGCTGGTCGCGTTGGCGGATGGATCCGGTTGGCTGCGCTGCCTCTGCGGTCGCGCGGACTGCGCGCAGCTCGGGAGCTCGCAGCCGAAGCAGGACGGACCCCGTCCGGACGGACCCCGGCCGGACGGGCCCGCGGCGGCCACGGCCAGCGACTCGGCGCGGGTGGCCAGCAACGATCACGACGGCGCGGACGGCGAGAGCAGCGTGTGTGCCGCGGCCGATGATGCGGGGGTTGGCGCCTGTGCGGACGGTGATGCCGCGGACGGTGGCGATGCCTACCGTGGTGCCGCTGATGGGGGCGGTGCGCGCAGTGGCGGTGCGCGCGGCGCCGGCGCGGTGGAAACGGTCGTCGACGATCGAAGCGGTGCGGCCATGCGGCCGCTGCCGCCCACGACCATTCACGTCGGGGTGAACCTGACGACGCTGCTCGGGCTCGACGACCTGCCTGGCTTCCTCGCCGGGCACGGGTGGATCGACGCCGATCTCGCCAGGGACCTCGCGGCGGACGGCACCTGGCGGAAGGTACTCACCCTCACCGACGCGGACCGTGAGGCGCTGCTCGACGCGCTGTGCGGACACACTGGGCACGGCGGCGCGCCCGGCAACGAGACGGAAGACGACCGCTCCGACGGGGCGTGGTTGTCGAAGCGGCGATCCGGCACCCTCCCGCACGGAACGATCCTCGGCGTCGGCCGCGCACTGTCGGCCGCGGGGATCACCCCGGCGGCGATCCGGGAACACAGCCAACGCAGACGCGACCAGTTGACCTACCGCCCGACCCATCGGCTGGCGGAGATCGTCCGCGCCAGGGACGGCGGCTGCCGATTCCCGGGATGCGGCGTTCGCGCCGCCGCCTGCGACATCGACCACACGGTCCCGTTCGACCACACCAACCCCGAATCCGGCGGCTGGACCGTCGAACAGAACCTGGCGTGCCTCTGCCGGCGGCACCACCGCCTCAAGACAATCGGGCGATGGACCGTGCGGCAGATCGGCAGCGGTCGCCTCGAATGGACCTCCCCGGCGAGGGAACTCGTCATCACCGAACCGGCAGGCGAGTTCAGCACCGACGACACCGACCACCGGGTCGAGGCCGGTATCGCAGACCGCGGCGAGCCAGGATGGAACGAACCGGCATTCGATGAGTCGGATTCGGGTGAGCCGGATTCGAGTGACTCGGCATCGAGCGGGGCGGGCCCGGAAACCACACTGGTCGGTGCGGCCTCCGATGCCGAAATCGCGGAGCGCCTGGGTGTCACGCTCACCGACCGGGACACCATCGCGCGGCTCTTCGATCCATCACACGGCAGGGGAGTGGAAGCCGACCTGGCGTACATCCTCGACTGCCACCCCGCAGCGCCGCCGGTGGACGGTCATCCAGGCAGCGCCGAGGCAACCAGTGGCGACGGGTCGGGCACGTGCGCCGTCGGGGACGAACCGCCGCCCTTCTGAACTCCACGGACGAGCGGGTCATCGGCAAGCTGACAGTGGCGACGCAGGGGGCGGTGGGCACCCCTCATGCCCACCGCCTCGTGCGAGATCAACTACTGCAGTGCCACTTCCACCCCGCCGGAGAACATCGAGTCGTGCAGCTCCATCGACGCGGGAACCGCGTCGGCTGGCATGTCGTAGACCACCTTCAACGTCACCGCATTGCCGGGATTGATCTCGTCCCAGAACGCGACGTCGGTGTCGAGGTTCAGTCCGGCCGACGTGTCCGCGCTGAACTCGCGGCCCTGCGTGTCGAACAGCTTCTGGTCGCCGGGGCTGACACCCTTCGGCTCTCCGGAGGTGTTCAGCACCGTCATCGTGACGACCACGAACTGTCCCTGGGCTTGCTTCTCCAGGTACGGGTTGTCCCCGAGTGAGGACAGTCCGGTCTCGACGTTCGTCACGGTGAACTCGAACTTGCCGTCCCGCGCCGGACTACCGATCCCGGCGTCCGGGGTCTCCGAGGCTTCGGGGGCCGCCGCCGCGGCGGGGCCGGGCTCGCCGGACGCCACGGTCGGCGCGGCAGGTGCCGGGGTCGTCGCGTCCTTGTCACCGCCGCCTGCGACACCGGCGATCACGAGCACCGCGGCGATTGCGCCGACGATCCACGGCCACTTCCTGGTCTTCTTCGGCGGCGCTGCCGGTGCTCCGGGCGTCGGGTACTGCGGGGCGGGGCCGGGCCCCTGGGGTGCGGACATGATGTGGCCTTTCGGTGAAGGAGAAGTCGCAAGAACCGGAATCAGGTCGCGACGAGGAACAGCAGGCCTGCCTCGGCCTGCGGTGCGGAGACGACGACGGCCCCGAGGTCGCCGACCGTCACCCGATAGCTGTCGTGGCCGCGGGGGACTCCCGCGACCGAGAACCCGTAGGCGTGCCCACCGTCGACGGGGGTGTCGGTGTCGACGCGGCCCGTCGCGAGCTGCGTGCCCGCCCCGTCCCGCACGACAACCTCGGCGCCTGGTGCCACCCCCCCGGAGCAGTCGCCGTCGACGGTGTCGTCGGCGGCCGTGGTCGGCCCCGTCGCCACCTGCCCGGTCAACTCGAACGGGCGCCCGTCCGGCCGATTCGCGTGATCGATCGCGAACGCGAGCCCGGCCAGCGCGACGCACCCGACCACTCCGGCCGCGATCCGCACCGCCAATGCGGCGCGGGAGATCCGGTCGGGGAAATCCCCGGTGCCCGGATCCGGTGCGTCGAGGTGATCCATCACGGCTGCTCCTGACGTGTGCTGGTGGTGTGCCGCAATCGTGGCGACCCAACAGGCAATCAGGAAGCGGGACAGTGATAAGGGGGGTTATCGACCGACGGTGGCGTCGGCGTCCGGCGGGGCTGCGATCGTGCGCTCGGCGGAGGTAAACGCCGCACCGCCCATCTACATTGATCAGCATGAGTGAGGGAGCAGGCATGGCGGAGCAGGGCCTGACCGAGGCCGAATGGGAACATCTCGCCCTCGAAACGCTCGGCGAACTGGGCTGGAAGCCGATGCCGGGTGCGGAGATCGCGCCGGGCACCGGTGCGCGGGCCGGTTGGGACGACCTGCTCCTCGCCCCGCGGCTGCGGGCGGCGATCGCCGAACTCAACCCCGAGCTGCCCGCCCATGTCGTCGATCAGGCGGCGGCGATCGTCGCGACCGCAGGCTCGATGGACGCGCTCGCCGAGAACCACACCGTGCACGGGTACCTCGTCGAGGGCCTCCGCAAGGTCACCTACACCGACGACGCGGGCGCCGAGGTCACCCCGACGATCCGGCTGGTGTCCACCCATCCCGACGACAACGACTGGCTCGCGGTCAGCCAGGTCACCGTCCGCCGCGGAGACCATCACCGCAGGTTCGACGTCGTGCTGTACCTCAACGGAATGCCGGTCGGCATCATCGAACTCAAACGGGCGGGCAGCGAACACGCCGGTCTGATGGAGGCGCACGCCCAGCTGTGCACCTACGTCGCCGAGTTCCCGCTCGCGTTCCGGTTCGCCGTCTTCACGCTGGTGTCCGACGGGATCACCGCCAGGTACGGCACCCCGTTCACCGCCTACAACCACTTCTCGCCGTGGAACGTCGACGACGACGGTGCACCCGTCGCCGCCACCGCCGCCTCGGCGATGGAGGTTGCGATGTTCGGCCTCTACAACCAGGAACGATTCCTGCAGCTGCTGCGCAACTTCACCGCGTTCGACAAGGGCGAGCACGGCCTGGTCAAGCGGATCGCCAAGCCGCACCAGTACTTCGCGGTCACCAAGGCCGTCGCGTCAACGGTGCATGCCGTCGAATCCGACGGGAAGGCGGGCGTCGTCTGGCACACCCAGGGCTCCGGCAAGTCGATGGAGATGGAACTCTATGCCGCCCAGGTGATCCGGCACCCCAAGCTGGCCAACCCGACGATCGTGGTGATCACCGACCGCACCGAACTCGACGGCCAGCTGTACGAGACGTTCGCGCGCTCGCAGCTGCTTCCCGAGCAACCGCGACAGATCGGCCGCAGGGAGGAACTGCGCGGTGAACTGTCCGGCCGCACCACCGGCGGCATCTACTTCACCACCCTGCAGAAGTTCGGGAGGACGAAGGAGGAGCGGGACTCCGGTGCCGCGCATCCGCTGCTGTCGAGCCGGCGCAACATCATCGTCGTGGTCGACGAGGCGCACCGCAGCCACTACGACAACCTCGACGGCTACGCCCGACACCTGCGCGATGCCCTGCCGCACGCCGCGCTGATCGCGTTCACCGGCACCCCGGTCTCCTTCGAGGACCGCAACACCCGCGACGTGTTCGGTGACTACATCGACGTCTATGACCTGACCCGGGCCGTCGAGGACGGCGCAACGGTCCCCGTCCACTTCGAGAGTCGGCTGGTCAAGGTCGCGTTCGCCGACGGGGTCAGCGAGTCGGACCTCGACGCGACCGCCGACGAGGTGACCGTCGGTCTCGACGACACCGAACGGGAACGGATCGAGCGCAGCGTCGCGGTCGTCAACGCCGTCTACGGGGCGCCAGCCCGCCTCGACCAGCTGGCGCGGGACCTGGTGACGCACTGGGAGACCCGACGCGCGGCGATGAGCGAGTTCGTCGGGTCGACCGAGAACCCCACCGCGCCGGGCAAGGCGATGATCGTCGGCGGCACCAGGGAGACCTGCGCGAACCTGTACTCACGGATCGTCGCGCTGCGCCCCGACTGGCATTCCGACGACCTCGACAAGGGCCGGATCAAGGTCGTCTACTCCGGCACCGCTGCCGATCAGCCGCCGATCAGCGACCACGTGCGACGCGACTCGGCGAACGCAGTGATCAAGAAGCGGCTCAAGGACATCGACGACGAACTCGAACTGGTCATCGTCAAGGACATGATGCTCACCGGCTTCGATGCGCCGCCGCTGCACACGATGTACCTGGACCGGCCGCTCAAGGGTGCACTGCTGATGCAGGCGCTCGCGCGGGTGAACCGCACCTTCCGCGGCAAGCAGGACGGGCTGCTCGTCGCGTACGCGCCGGTCGCCGACAACCTCGCCGCGGCGCTGGCCGAGTACACCGAATCCGACCGGCAGAGCAGGCCGCTCGGCCGCGACATCGACGCGGCGATCGACACCGCGAAGAACCTGCTCACGAAGCTCGGGAACATCCTGCACGGGTACGACTGGAAGGTGAAGCTCCGCGAACCCGGCCCGCAGTCGTACGTTCGCGCGGCGCTCGGCGCCGTCGACCACCTGCGGGACCCCCGGAACCCGGAGAACCAGGTCGGGGAGGGGCAGGAGACGCTCGCCGCCCGGTACCGGAAGTTCTCGTCGCAGCTGTCCCGGATGTGGGCGATCTGCGGGAGCCGGGAGGAACTGCGCGGGCAGGTCGGCGACGCGAAGTTCTTCGAGGAGGTCCGCGTCTACATGGCCAAGTTCGACGCCGAGGATCGGGCGGCGCGCGGCCAGGTGATCCCCGAGGACGTCGAGCGGGCGCTGCGGACGCTGATGGCAGCGTCGGTGGAATCCGGTGACGTGCTCGACATCTATGCCGCGGCGGGGATGCCGAAGCCGGCGCTGTCGGAGATCAACGTCGAGTTCATCACCCGCACCCAGCAGGCCCGCAACCCCAACCTCGCGATCGAGGCGCTGCGCACGCTGATCAACGAGGAGTCGCGAAAGGCCGCTCGGCACAACATTGTCCGCCAGCGGGCCTTCTCGGCCCGGTTGCAGGAACTGATGCGCAAGTACACCAACAGTCAGCTCACCTCCGCCGAGGTGATCGCGGCGATGGTGGAGATGGCGCAGGAGGTTGCCAGGGAGGCCGACCGCGGGAAGCGTTTCGATCCGCCGCTCGGGGTGGATGAACTCGCCTTCTACGACGCGGTCAGCCAGAACCCGTCCGCCGTCGAGCAGCAGGGGGAGGGCAAGCTCGCCGACATCGCCCGTGACCTGGTCGCCGTGATGCGCCGCGACATCAGGACCGACTGGACCCAACGCGACGACGTGAAGGCGAAGCTGCGCTCGCAGATCAAGCGGCTGCTGGTCCGGCACGGCTACCCGCCGGACCAGCAGCCCGCCGCGATCAAACTCGTCCTCGAGCAGATGGAGATGATCGCGCCCGACATGGCGGCCTGACCGGGGAGCCCGAGTGCGGTGTCGGCGGCGGTGTCGGATCGCTCCGGCATACTGGCCGCCGACCCCACGAGCACCCAGGAGCGCACGGTGATCAGCACGCTGCAGGACCAGTTCCACGGCCGTCCCGTCGTCGAGTTTCCCATCGACGGGACACCCGTTCCCGCGCCATCCGGTCCGGTAGCCTGGCGAATCTCGGTGCCCACGTACGACACCGAGATCGAGTGGCCGGAGGCGTTCGCGACGTTTCGTACCGCGGTCGACCCGTCGTCCGTGCAGGCCATCGTCGTAGGGGGCTGGTCCGAGCCGTACGAGACCAGTTCGGCGGGCGTGGTGGCGGCACTCGTCGCCGCGGCCGACGAGATCCCCGCGTTGCGGGCACTGTTCCTGGGGGACATGACCTTCGAGGACTGCGAGATCTCGTGGATCGTGCAGTCCGACGTCACCGCCCTCCTCACGGCCTTCCCGCGGCTGGAGCACCTGGGGGTGCGGGGCGGCAATCAGCTGGAACTGAGCCCGGTGCGGCACCAGCACCTGCGCAGCCTGACGATCGAATCGGGCGGACTGCCCGGCGAGGTGGTCCGGGCGGTGGCCGCGTCGGACCTGCCCGCACTCACCGACCTGGAGCTGTGGCTCGGTGACGAGAACTACGGGGCCGATTCGACCGTCGACGATCTCGCCCCGATCCTCGCCGGCGATCGGCTTCCCGGCCTCACGCGCCTCGCGCTGGTGAACTGCGAGTATCAGAACGACACCGCCGCCGCGGTCGCGGCGGCGGCGATCGTGCCGCGGCTGCGGCACCTGGACCTGTCGAAGGGCATCCTCCAGGACGAGGGCGCCGAGGCACTGCTCGCCGGGCAGTCCCTCACCCATCTCGAATCCCTGGACCTGCACCACAACTATCTGACCGACGACATGCGCGACCGGATCCGGGCGGTCTTCGCGTCGTCAGGCACGGACCTGAACCTCGACGGCGGCGACGCCGACGAGGATGAGTACGACGGCACCATCTACCGGTCGGTCGCGGTCGGCGAATGACCCGTCCCCGCCTCGCGGTCGTGGGCAACCCGGAGAACCGGCGCGTCACGCTGTTCCTCGCCGCCGCGGATCGCTCCGGTCTCCCCGCCCCCCGGGTGGTGCCCTGGCGCGACGTACTCACCACGGGCGGCGCACGATTCGAGCCCGACGAGGTGGTGCGCCTCGACTCGCCCGGCGAGAATCCCGACGTCGACGCGTTGCTCCGCGGTCCCGGCGACCCGACCCGGATCGGGGGCGGCCCGCGGTGGTACGCCGCGCTGACGGCCGCCGTCGGGACGCTGCGGGGCGGGCGACTGCTGACCGACCCGGACGATCTGGCGGTGTTGTTCGACAAGCGGCGCTGCCACGGCGTCCTCGCGGACGCCGGTGTGCCGGTGCCGGTGTCGCCGACCTCCGGTGATGGCGCCCCGGTGCCGCGAGACTGGTCTGAGGTGCGGGACCTGGCGGTCGCGGCGGGGCTGCGGCGGTTCTTCGTCAAGCCGGCGCACGGCTCGTCCGCGGCCGGGGTGGTGGCGGTGGAGATCGGTTCCGGCGGCCGGGTGCAGGCCCGCAGCAGCGTGGAGATCGCCGCGGACGGGGTGCACAACTCGCTGCGCGTGCGTCGGTACACGGGCGACGACGCGGTCGGCGCCGTCGTCGACGCGGTGGCCGGGGAGACACTGCACATCGAGGCGTGGCTGCCGAAGCCGTCGGCCGCCGGTGGCGTCGCCGACCTGCGGGTGGTGGTGGTCGCCGGACGGGCGACCCACGCGGTACTCCGCATCAGCGGTCACCCGATGACCAACCTGCACCTGGGCGGGCGACGCGGCGACCTGGAGAGTGCGCGGTCCGGTTTCGAGTCCGTGGGCTACGGCTGGGACCGGGCGCTGGCCGTCGCGGAGTCGGCGGCCGCCTGCTTCCCCCGCACCCTGTGCGTCGGTGTGGACCTGCTGCCCGCCGCGGGCTGGCGCGGCGCCGCGGTTGGCGAGGTGAACGCCTTCGGCGACCTGCTTCCCGGCCTGGCCGGGCTTCCAGGTCGCGCCGACGGGCTCGACACCTACGCGGCGCAGGTGGCCGCACTCGACGAATGGATCGACGATGCCGCAGCGTGAGATGACACAGCGTGAGACGACACAGCCCGACATGAACACGGTCGTCGGCTCCGACGACATTCTGATGGTCACCCTCGACACGCTGCGCTACGACGTGGCGTGCGAGCTCGCGGCGGCCGGGCGGATCCCGAACCTGGCGCGGCACCTGCCCGGCGGTCGGTGGGAACAGCGGCACGCCCCCGGCAGCTTCACGTACGCCTCGCACCAGGCGATGTTCGCCGGGTTCCTGCCGACCCCGGTGGGACAGGGCCCGCACCCGCGGCTGTTCGCGGCCGAGTTCGGTGGCAGTGAATCCACCGCGGCCGGGACCTTCGTGTTCCCGGAGGCGAATATCGTTGCGGGCCTTGCCTCCGTGGGCTACCACACGGCATGCATCGGTGGTGTCGGCTTCTTCAACCGCCGGGGGGCGCTTGGCTCGGTGCTGCCCGACCTGTTCGCCGAGGCGCACTGGTCGCCCGACCTCGGGGTGACCTCGCCGACGTCGTTCGAGGCGCAGACGGACCTCGCGGCCCGGATCGTCGACCGGCTGCCTGCCAGCCAACGGCTGTTCCTGTTCGTCAACGTCTCGGCGCTGCACCAGCCGAACTGGTTCCATGCCGACGGCGCCACAGCGGCCGCCGGGGACACCCGGGCCACGCACGCGGCGGCGCTGGAGTACGTGGACCGGCACATCGGCCGGCTGTTCGACGTGGTGTCGAGCCGGCGCCGGTGCTTCGCGATCGTGTGCTCGGATCACGGCACGACGTACGGCGAGGACGGCTACACCGGTCACCGGCTCGGCCACCCCGCGGTGTGGACGGTGCCGTACGCCCATTTCTTCCTGGAGGGACCCCGATGACCGCCGTTGCAGTGGAATACGTTGCGCCATACCAGAATTACGTGTACGCCTACCCGCACAAGACTGCCTACCGTCCGCTTGACCCGCGCCCGGCGCTGACCGAGTTGTGGGCGGACGAACCGCAGGACGCGCTGTCGCTGTACCTGCACATCCCGTTCTGCGAGGTGCGGTGCGGGTTCTGCAATCTCTTCACCCGGGTCGGCGCCCCGGACGAGCTGACCACCCGCTACCTCGACGCCCTCGAACGGCAGTCCGCGGCGGTGCGCGAGTCGCTAGCGTCGTCGGCCCGGTTCGCGACGGCGGCGTTCGGCGGCGGGACCCCCACGTACCTGACCGCGGCGGAGCTGGGCCGGCTGTGCGACATCGCGGAGGGAATGGGTGCCGACCTGCGGGCGGTGCCCCTGTCGGTGGAGGCGTCGCCGGCGACCGCCACCGCCGACCGGCTCGCGGTCCTCGCGGACCGCGGCGCCACCCGGCTCAGCCTCGGCGTGCAGAGCTTCGACGACATCGAGGCCCGCGCCGCCGTCCGGCCGCAGCGCCGCGCCGACGTCGAGGCCGCATTGCAACGGGTCCGGGACGTTGCCATCCCCGTCCTCAACATCGACCTGATCTACGGGATCGACGGGCAGACACCGGAGTCGTGGGCCGCGTCCCTCGACGCCGCGCTGGCCTGGCGACCCGAGGAGCTGTACCTGTACCCGCTGTACGTGCGGCCACTGACCGGGCTGGCCCGGCGTCGCGTCGGTCCCGATCCGGAGTGGGACGCGCACCGCATGGATCTGTACCGCCGGGGCCGCGATCATCTGCTGGCCGCCGGGTATGTGCAGGAGTCGATGCGGATGTTCCGGCGCGCCGACGCCCCCGCCGCCGGGCCCAATGACCACGCCTGCCAGACCGACGGCATGATCGGACTCGGGTGCGGCGCCCGGTCATACACCAGGGATTTGCACTACTCGTTCGACTACGCGGTCGGCGCACACGAGGTGCGGGCCATCATCGACGACTACGTGGCGACCCCGGCCGGAGACTTCCGTCGTGCCGTCGTCGGCCACCAGATGACCGGTGACGAGGCGCGGCGCAGGCACCTGCTGCAGTCCGTGCTGCAGGCGGCGGGAATGCCGGTGGCGGACTACCGGTCCCGCTTCGGCGCAGCCCCGGCCGAGCACTTCGGTGACGAACTCGGCCGCTGGGCGGGTCGCGGTTGGCTTCTCGACGACGGCGACCGGCTCCGCCTGACCGAGGAGGGCCTGGCGTACTCGGACGCCCTCGGGCCCGAATTGTTCTCCCCGCGGGTCCGGGCGGCGATGGCCGCGTACGAGGGTCGCTGACGATGCTGACGCTCTTGTACCGTGGGCCGCTCGCGTCGTGTGACTACGACTGCCCGTACTGCCCGTTCGCGAAGCGCCGGGACACGCCCGCCCAGTTACGCGCCGACCGCGCCGCGCTGGACCGATTCTGCGGGTGGGTATCTGAGCAGGACGAGGACCTGTCGATCCTGTTCACGCCCTGGGGTGAGGGGCTGGTCCGGTCCTGGTACCGGCAGGCGCTGGTGACGCTGTCCCGGCTGCCGCAGGTGCGTCGGGTGGCGATCCAGACCAACCTGAGCTGCCGCACCGGATGGCTCGCGGACGCCGATCTGTCCGCACTAGCGCTGTGGTGCACGTACCACCCCGGGCAGACGCCGCACGACCGGTTCCTCACCAAGACACGCGAACTGACCGCGCTCGGGGTGCGGTTCAGTGTGGGCGTGGTCGGACTGCCGGAGCACCTGGACGCCGCCCGCCGACTGCGCACGGAGCTCCCGGACCCGGTGTACCTGTGGGTCAACGCCGCGGACGGGCACGAGTACACCGATGCGGACGCGGCCGACTGGGCCGCGCTCGACCCGCTCTTCGAGTACAGCAGGCATTCGCACCGGACCAGGGGCCGGGCATGCAGGACCGGGGAGACGGTGGTCTCCGTCGACGGTGACGGCACCGTTCGACGCTGCCACTTCGTCGCCGAGGTGCTCGGAAATCTGTACGACGGGTCCTACCGCGCAGCGCTGCGACCCCGGCCCTGCCCGCTGGCGGTGTGCGACTGCCACATTGGGTACGTGCACAGCGAGCAGCTCCCGCTGTACGACGTCTTCGCGGGCGGCGTGCTGGAACGGATCCCCGCCGAGCCGGTCCGGCTGCCGCACCCTCTGACGCGGTAGCGGACGGCGGCGGCGGAGCGAATCCCTCAGCGCCGCGCCCGGCCCGGCAGGATAACCGCGACGATCAGTGCCCCGACCGCCAGCGCCAGCCCGCCGACCAGGCTGGCCCCGCCGATGGCGTCGGCGAACGCGACGCCCGCCGCGTCCCGCAGCGGCTGCGCGAACGACGCCGCGATCGGGTTGGCGGCGAGTTCCTCGGCGACCAGTGTTGCGCCGCCGACGGATTCGCGGGACACCTCCATCGCGTAGTCGGCCTGCGCGGCCAGGTCCCCGGTCAGTGTCGGCAGCGGTGCGGAATCGATGAACCCGGCGATCGCGTCCTTGTAGCCCGCGGCGAGGACCGAGCCGAGGATCGCGATGCCGAGCGAGCCGCCGAGTTCGATGGCGGTGTCGTTCAATCCGCCCGCGGCGCCGAGATCATCGTCCGGGAAGCGGTCCATGATCGCGTCGGTGGCAGGCGGCTCGGCGAGGCCGATGCCCAGCCCGAGCAGCACCAGCGGCACCGCGAAATCGAGGTAGCCGGATCCGGCGTCGGCCCGGACCAGCAGCAGCACGCCCGCCGCGGCGATCGCCATGCCGCCGGCGATCACCCACCGGGTGCCGAGGCGCGGCGCGGCGCGACCCGAGGCCAGCGCGCCGACCGACACCGCGGCCGCCAGCGGCAGCAGCCGGACCCCGGTCTCGAGGGGGCCGTAGCCGAGCACGAACTGGAACTGCTGGGCGAGGAAGTAGATCGCGCCGAACGCCGCGAGGAACAGCAGCAGCACCGCGAGGGTGGCGCCGCCGATCGCGCGGTCGCCGAGCCTGCGCACGTCGAGCAGCGGATGCGGATGCCGCAGCTCCCAGGCGACGAACGCGGCGAGGCCCGCTGCCGCGCCGACGCCGGCCGCCACCGGCCCGGCGGTCCACCCGAAGTGGAAGCCGTTGATGATCGCGTACACCAACGCCCCGATCGCGACCACCGACAGCAGCCCGCCGATCCAGTCGATCCGGCCCGCCCGCGCGGCCTTCGACGGCGGAACCAGGATCAGCGCGGCCACCGCGGCGAGCACCGCGATCGGCACGTTGATCAGGAACGTGGCGTTCCACGAGGAGGATTCGAGGATCCAGCCGGCCAGCAGCGGGCCGAGCGCGATGGCAAGGCCCGCGGTCGCCGCCCACGCCGCGATCGCGCGGGATCGTTCGGCGCGCGGAAAGGTCGCGACGAGCAGCGACAGCGTTGCGGGCATGATGATCGCCGCGCCGACACCCATCACGATGCGGGCGGCGATCACGGCGCCGGTGGTGTCGGCGAGGCTGCCGAACACCGCACCCCCGGCGAACACCAGCAGGCCGGTCAGCAGCGCCGCGCGGCGACCGTAGCGGTCCCCGATCACCCCGCACAGCAGCATCAGCGCCGCGTACGGGACGGTGTAGCCGTCGATCACCCACTGCAGCTGCGAGCTGGTCAGGGCGAGGTCGCGGGTCATGTCGGGGGCCGCGACGATCAGCGCGGTGTTCGCCATCACCACGATCAGCAGCGACAGGCACAGCACGCCGAGCGCCGCCCACCGCCGCGGGTAGGGGGTCTGGTCGTCGGTCACCGGGCGGGTGGCGACAAGCGTCATTTTCGGGCTCCGTTCACGAGGCACGACCTCATTTGCACACTGTTGTGCAAGTCAAGAACATTGCACACCGATGTGCAACATGTGTGTGTCGGGGATCACGCGGCGCGGTCGTGGAACACTGCTGAGGTGGACGACGGCGTGGACGGCGAGGGCACCGGGCGGCGGCGCGGCCGGGTCAGGGCGAACAGATCCCGCATCATCGAGGCCGCGATCGCCGAGTTCGCCGCCAACCCCGACGCCAGCATGGACGAGGTCGCCAGGGCGGCCGGGGTGGTCCGCCGCACCGTCTACGGGCACTTCCCCAACCGGGAGGCGCTGGTCCAGGGCATCGCCGACGAGGCGTCCGCGGCGCTGGTCTCGCTGCTGGACGGGCTGCCCGACCTGCCCGACCGGCCGGACCTCACGACCGCGCTGCTTGCCCTGCTGAGCTGGCCGGTCGGCGACCGGTTTCGGGTGTTGCTCACCTTCGCGCGCAGGGAACTCGGCGAGGAACGCATTCGGGATCTGCTCGTGCCCGCCCGCGCGCCGAGCCTCGCGATCATCGAGCGCGGCCAGGCCGACGGGGTCTTCTCCCGCTATCTGCCCGCGCCGGTCCTCGTCGCGCTGTCCGAGGCGATCGCGCTCGCGATGTTCGAGGAGGCGAACCGCGGCGCGGTCACCGACAGCGGCGAGTCGTTCGCGGTCGCGTCCCTCGTCCTGCTCGGTCTCGCGCCGGAGCGGGCGGCGGCGATCGCCGACGAGGCGACGCGATGGCTGCGCGAGAGCAGCGCCGCATCCGGGCGCTGACCGCCGGTTACTCGGTGGGGCGACCCGTGCGGGCGCGATAGACTGCGAACGTCACCGCCGCCGGACCAGGGAAGCAGGCCATAGCAACCACGTGAGTGCAGACAGCGAAATGGGTGAGACCATGTCGTCCGCCGTATCCAGGTCTGATGGGTCCACGCGGGCGGTCGACGGTCGGCAGCGCCCCGCGCAGCGTTCCGTCCGCTCGAGCATGGAGATCCCGCCCGACGCGGTGCTGCCCCTGCTCGGATCCACCGACGAGAACCTCAAGGCGCTCGAACGGGCCCTCGCCGCCGACATCCACGTCCGCGGCAACAGCGTCACCCTCAGCGGGCGGGTCCCGGACGTCGCGCTCGCCGAACGGGTGATCGCCGAGCTCGTCGCCGTCGTCGGCCGCGGCGGGACGCTGAACCCGGACGCGGTCCGGCGCAGCGTCGCGATGATGGCCGACGGCGTTGGGGAGTCGCCCGCCGAGGTGCTCAGCCTCGACATCCTGTCCCGGCGCGGCAAGACCATCCGGCCCAAGACCGTCAACCAGAAGCGGTACGTCGACGCGATCGACGCCAACACCATCGTGTTCGGCATCGGGCCCGCGGGCACCGGCAAGACCTACCTGGCGATGGCGAAGGCTGTGCAGGCGTTGCAGTCCAAGAACGTCAGCCGGATCATCCTGACCCGGCCCGCCGTCGAGGCGGGGGAGCGGCTCGGGTTCCTGCCCGGCACCCTGCACGAGAAGATCGACCCGTACCTGCGGCCGCTGCACGACGCGCTGCACGACATGATGGACCCCGAGGCCATCCCGAAGCTGATGCAGGCCGGGGTCATCGAGGTCGCGCCGCTGGCGTACATGCGGGGCCGAACGTTGAATGATGCATTCATCATTCTCGACGAGGCGCAGAACACCACCGCCGAGCAGATGAAGATGTTCCTCACCCGGCTCGGGTTCGGCTCGAAGATCGTGGTCACCGGCGACGTCACCCAGGTCGACCTGCCCGGCGGGCAGCGGTCCGGGCTGCGGGCGGCCGCCGACATCCTCACCGACATCGACGACATCCACTTCGCGGAACTGACCAGCGCCGACGTCGTCCGGCACCGGCTCGTCTCCGACATCGTCGACGCATACGAACGGTACGACTCGGAACGCTCCGACGACAACGGCAGGCCCGGCAACCGGGCAGCGCGGCGAGCCGCGTCGCGGTGACCCGCACCGACACCCGAACCGAACCCCCGGAACCGGAATTGAGTCCCCGCACAGCCGCCACCGCGGCACGAGGAGAGCAACACAGATGAGCATCGAGGTATCCAACGAGTCCGGAATGGACGTGTCCGAGACGGAACTGGTCGACGTCGCCCGGTTCGCGATCTCCCGCATGGACGTGCATCCGGCGGCGGAGCTGTCGATGGTGCTCGTCGACCTGGACACGATGGCGGACCTGCACATGCGCTGGATGGACCTGCCCGGTCCGACCGATGTGATGTCGTTCCCGATGGACGAGCTCGAGCCCGGCGGACGGCCGGACGCGCCGGAGCCGGGTCCGGCGATGCTCGGCGACATCGTGCTGTGTCCGGCGTTCGCCGCCGACCAGGCCGCGAAGGCGGGCCACTCGACCGCGCACGAGCTGGCGCTGCTCACCGTGCACGGGGTCCTGCACCTGCTCGGCTACGACCACGCCGAGCCGGAGGAGGAGAAGGAGATGTTCGCGCTGCAGAACAGCCTGCTCGCCGAGTGGTACGAGGACGTGGCCCGGCGGCAGCGGGAGGCGGAACTCGCCGACCGGGACAGCCGCCTGCTCGGCAAGACCGGGTTCGTCGGGCCCGAGCAGTGACCCCGAGTGAGCGCCGGTGACCGGCGCCGTCCTGCTGATCCTGTTCGCTGTCCTCCTTGTCCTGCTCGGTGGGGTGTTCGCCGCCCTTGATTCGGCGCTGAACACCGTCTCGCCCGCCCGCGTCGAGGAGATGGCGAAGGACGATCGTCCCGGCGCGCAGCGGCTGCTCGCGGTGGTCGCGGACCGGCCCCGATACGTGAACCTGTCCGTGCTGTTGCGGATCGCCGCCGAAATCTGCGCGACGGTGCTGCTGGTCGCCGGGCTGCTGGAGCTGCTCTCGCGCGGCTGGGCGTTGGCGGTGGCCGCCGTGGTGATGGTCCTGGTCAACTACGTCGCGATCGGGGTCGGGCCGCGCACCGTCGGCAGGCAGCACGCCTACTCGATCGCGCTTGCCGCCGCGCTGCCGTTGCAGGGCCTCGGTGTGCTGCTCGGCCCGGTCAGCAGGCTGCTGATCCTGATCGGCAACGCGCTGACGCCGGGCAAGGGGTTCCGCAACGGCCCGTTCGCGTCGGAGATCGAACTGCGGGAGCTGGTCGACCTGGCGCAGGAGCGGGGCGTCGTCGCCGACGAGGAGCGTCGGATGATCCAGTCGGTCTTCGAACTCGGCGACACCCCCGCCCGCGAGGTGATGGTGCCGCGCCCGGAGATGGTGTGGATCGAGGCCGACAAGTCGGCGGGCCAGGCCACCTCCCTCGCGGTGCGCAGCGGGCACTCGCGGATCCCGGTGATCGGGGAGAACGTCGACGACGTGCTCGGCGTGGTGTACCTGAAGGACCTGGTGGAGAAGACGTACCACGATGTCGACGGCGGCCGCGGCGTCACCGTCGCCGAGGTGATGCGTCCGGCGGTGTTCGTGCCCGACTCGAAACCGCTCGACGGGCTGCTCGCCGAGATGCAGCAGGGCCGCAACCACATGGCGCTGCTCGTCGACGAGTACGGCGGCATCGCCGGGCTGGTCACCATTGAGGACATCATCGAGGAGATCGTCGGGGAGATCGCCGACGAGTACGACACCGACGAGATTCCGCCCGTCGAGGACCTGGCGGACGGCCGCTACCGGGTGTCCGCGCGGCTCCCGCTCGAGGACCTCGGGGACCTGTTCGACGTGGAGATCGAGAGCGACGAGGTCGACACCGTCGGCGGCCTCGTCGGCTATGAGCTGGGCCGGGTGCCGCTGCCCGGCTCCGAGGTCGTGGTCGCCACCGGTGACGCCTCGGACACCGCGACCCGGCTGGTGCTGCGCGCGGAGGGCGGCAGCGACGTCCGCGGCCGGGTCCGGATCAGCACCGTCCTGGTCCGGCGCGCACCCGAACCCGACGACGACACCGACACCCAGGAGCAGTCATGACCACCACCGAATTCCGTTCCGGCTTCGTCTGTTTCGTCGGACGACCAAACACCGGCAAGTCGACGCTGACCAACGCGCTGGTCGGCAGCAAGATCGCGATCACCTCGTCGCGGCCGCAGACGACGCGGCACACCATCCGCGGCATCGTGCACCGCGAGCACACCCAGCTGATCCTCGTCGACACCCCCGGCCTGCACCGGCCGCGCACCCTGCTCGGGCAGCGGCTCAACGACCTCGTCCGGGACACCTACTCGGAGGTCGACGCGATCGGGCTGTGCATTCCCGCGGACGAGAAGATCGGCCCCGGTGACCGGTGGATCCTCGAGCAGGTGCGGCAGGTCGCGCCGCGGACGAAGCTGCTCGGCATCGTCACCAAGATCGACAAGGTGAGCAAGGACCAGCTCGCGGCCCAGCTGCTCGCCGTCTCGAAGCTGCTCGGCGCGGACGCCGACGTGGTGCCGGTGTCCGCGTCGTCGGGGGAGCAGGTCGAGGTGCTCGTCGACGTCCTCGCCTCGCACATGGAGGAGGGGCCTGCGTTCTACCCGGACGGCGAACTCACCGACGAGCCCGAGGAAACCCTGATGGCCGAGCTGATCCGGGAGGCGGCGCTCGAGGGCCTCGGCGACGAGCTGCCGCACTCGCTGGCCGTCGTCATCGAGGAGATCCTAGAGCGGGAGGGCCGCACCGAGAAGCAGGGCGAGCTGCTCGACGTGCACGCGCTGCTGTACGTGGAGCGGCCCAGCCAGAAGGGCATCGTCATCGGCAAGGGCGGTGCCCGGCTGCGCGAGGTCGGCACCAAGGCGCGCAAGCAGATCGAGAAGCTGCTCGGCACCAAGATCTACC
The DNA here is from genome assembly GCF_053609225.1 of Rhodococcus sp. NPDC054953. Classification (NCBI taxonomy): domain Bacteria; kingdom Bacillati; phylum Actinomycetota; class Actinomycetes; order Mycobacteriales; family Nocardiaceae; genus Rhodococcus; species Rhodococcus sp. NPDC054953. Next base: position 20,162 of record NZ_JBSGXD010000018.1, read on the forward strand.
TCGAACTGCACGTCAAGGTCGCGAAGGACTGGCAGCGGGACCCGAAGCAGTTGGGCCGGTTGGGGTTCTGACCGTGTGGTAGCCGCGGCCGCTTCACCCGCACCGGGTGAGGCGGTCACCCGCCGCGGCGGGCGATGCTCGTGCCATGGACACCACATCGAAGCGGGCATCCGAGGGTCAGTTCGGCACCCCGGCCGTGGCCGCGTCGGCGGATGTCATCTCCGCGCTCACCCCGCAGATGCTCTTTGATGCCATCGCGATCCAGGTGGACGGTCCGAAGGCGTGGGACGAGAGGTTCACCCTCGACGTCGTCCTCACCGACGACGATGAGCGGTACCGGCTGCGGATCGCGAACGGGGTGCTCACCTACAGTGGCCGTCCCCAGAAGGGTGAGGCGGACGCGACCGTGACCGCGACCAGGCGGAGCCTCCCCGCGCTCGCGCTTGGCGGCCTGTCCGCGCAGGGGCTGGCCGACGCAGGCATCGAATTGAGTGGTGACGCATCGGTGCTGGAACGTCTTGCGGCGGTGCTGGATCCGGGCGAACCGGACTTCGCGATCAGTCACGGACTGACGGAAGGGGAGTGTGGCTGGTCGGGTGCGGGAGTGAGGGTGGATCGATGAATCTCGTACCCGACAGTCAGCGTCGGACGCGGTCCGAACTGGACGAGCGGCTCGACCTGACCCAGGGCGATCGCCGGGCCAAGGCGTCGGCGTTCTGGACGATGCTGACGTTGGCCGGGCTGATCGCGGTCGCCGGTGTCGTGGGTGACTCCACCGCAACGGTGATCGGTGCGATGATCGTCGCGCCGTTATCGACGCCGATCCTTGGCGTCGGATTGGGTATCGCCACCGGTCGGGGATCGCTGATCCGGCATAGCTTGATCGTGGTCGCGCTCGGGGTGGTGCTGGTCGTCGCGGTGGGTGCGGTATTCGCGCAGCTGCTTCCCAATCCCACCGACGTTCTTGCGAATTCACAGGTCACCGGCCGGACCTCGCCGAAGCTGGCCGATCTGGTCGCGGCGCTGGCGACCGGCCTGGTCGGTGCGATCGCGGTGACCCGCCGCGACGTTGGTGACGTCCTGCCCGGGGTGGCCATCGCGATCTCCCTCGTCCCGCCGCTCGGCGTGGTGGGGGTGTGTCTCGGGTCCGGGGCCCCGTCCCTGGCACTGGGAGCCCTTGTTCTCTTCCTGTCGAACGTGCTGGCCCTGATTGTCACCGCGACCGCAGTCCTCGTTTTCGCCGGTTACGGCGCCGAGGACGGTGCCGCCGCGAGACGGCGCGGTGGCACCTACCTCGCACTCGCGATCGGGGTGTTCGTCGTTGCCGTGCCGATGGTCGTGAATACGCTGTCCACGTTGTGGGCTCAGCAGATTGGGGAAGCAGGCGAGCGGTGGCTGCAGGACGTGCCCGGCGCCCGGGTGACCGACGTCAGCTGGCAGGGGGATACCGCGATCGTGTCGGTCCTGGGTCCCGCCGAGCTGCCACCGATCGACGAGCTGCAGGCGACCGTCGATTCCATTGTCCCGTTCGACCCGGCGGTGCAGGTGATCCACACCGTCGGCGCGCGCATTTCGCCGGGGTGACGGGCCCGCCGCCGTCAGGGGGCGGGGACGAGCAGCCGCAGGATCGCCGCCGAGATGTCCTGCGGCACACCGGTGGCGACGCGGCGCAATTGCAGGCCGGCGACCGTCGCGACCAGCGTCGGTGCGACGGTGGATGCGTCCGGCACACCCAGCGCGTCCAGGATGGTCACCGTGAGGTGGTCGTAGGCGGCGAAGCAGTCGTCGGCGGCCTGCCGCAGCGCCGGGTCGCGGCCCGCCTGGATGTACAGCTCGAACGGGGCGAGGCGTTCGGCGGACCACCCGAGGTCGCCGACCACCCGTTCGGTCAACGCCGCCGCGTCCGCGACGGACAGGCCGCGGTCCCGGTAGCTCTCGGCGAGGTCGGTGAGCCGGGTGGTCTCCGCGGTGACGAACCCGAGCAGCGCGTCCCGCAGCATGTCGGTGCGGGTGGGGAAGTGGTAGGTGATCGACCCGAGCGAGACACCGGCGTCGGCGGCGACCCGCCGGTTGGTCACCGCGGCCACACCGTCCGTACCGATCACCTGCAGCACCGCCCGCAGGATCCGTTCCCGGGCCGTGCCCGCGGTCACGTCACCACCACCGTGCGGGAACCGCCCGGTCCCAGTGCAGTTCGTGTTCGAGCTGCGCGGCCAGCGACACCAGCAGGGGTTCACTGGACTCCGGACCCATCAACTGGGCTCCGCGGGGCAGGCCGGCGTCGGTGAACCCGGCGGGGACATTCACCGACGGCCAGCCGAGCACGTTCCACGGCCACGCGTACGGGCAGGCGGCGGTGATGATCCGGTCCGTCGCGACGTGTCCGGCGGTGTCGATCGCGCCCACCGGCGGCGGTGCGGTCGCGGTGGTCGGCGCGAGGATGACGTCGAATTCGGTGAAGATTCGCCCGATCCGGCGTCGGAAGTACGGTTCGGAGGCGCGGGGGGGGGGGAAGACCGCCCCCCCAAAGGGGGGCACGGTGTGGGGAATCGAAAAAGTGTGTGGGGCT